>CAVCKM010000094.1:0-67623 GCA_963602765.1 Alistipes putredinis
CCGTTGCAGGCGTGGGCATACTGATGCTCACCGCCTGCAACGGCATTTTTGACGGTATGTACGACGAAGCACCTACTGTCATCATTCCCTCCAAGGGACAGGTGGTGGTGGATGCCACGAGCTGGGAAAACTGGTACTATGTTGACCTGAAACAGTTGCGCCAACTAGAACAGAATGGGGACTCGGCAGCATTGCTGAAGGCGCAGACCGAGTTTACTGCATATCCCATACCGATGGCAACCGCAGGAAACAAAGACGAGACAGAGGAAGGACATGCCGCTGCTACACAAGGCAAGAAACCGGGACAGTATATGTACTGGTTCGATGTCTTCGGGGCAGGTATAAAGAACAACAAATACTCTTATTACATCCCAACCGCAGCACAGACAGAACCTGCGGAATGGACCTTTGCCGTGCACCGCAACAACGTGCGTACCAATGGTGCGGCTGTGCTGGAGACTTCGTACACTTCTATGGACGCACTTCCTGAAACAAGTGACGAATTCCACGACAAGACATTTACCGCCGACGAATGGTCGGAGAACGAGGTATGGGACAGTCAAGAACAGATGCTGTTGTGCTATGTACCCTCTCAGGGTATAGAAGTAAACAAGGTCCTCTCCTCGTGGCTCACAATGGAGATACCGCCAATGCCACCATCGTTCACGCACAACAACCATGTGTTCATCCTGCACCTGGAAGACGGTACATACGCTGCCCTGCAACTGGCAAACTACCTGTCGCCAAAGGGCACAAAGTGTTACCTCACCATCAACTATAAGTATCCTTACTAAGAGACAGAAATGAAGCTATTAGCATCCTCCATATTAATGGTTTGCCCTCTCGCTGCAATGGCGCAGACACAGAACGGCGCGTACCTCGATTCCATAAGCCGGCAATTTGACTTGGACGCTGTGGTGGTGACGGGAACGCGCACCCCGAAATTCCTGAAGGATACGCCAATCCAGACACGCGTGATAACAGCAAAGGACATAGCCAAGCTCGACGCCACCAACGTGCAGGACCTCCTGCAGCAGGAATTGCCAGGTGTGGAGTTCTCATACGCCATGAACCAGCAGACGCATCTCAACTTTTCCGGTTTCGGAGGGCAGGGCATACTCTTCCTCGTGGACGGCGAACGACTGGCAGGAGAGACGATGGACGACGTGGACTTTACACGCCTCACCATGGACAACGTGGAGCGCATAGAGATAGTGAAGGGCGCAGCATCGGCACTTTACGGCAGCAACGCCGCGGGCGGTGTCATCAACATCATCACCAAGCGAAGCCAACAGCCATGGACGCTAAACCTCAATGCGCGCATTGCAAAGCACAACGAACAGCGATACGGACTGTCGTTCGGACTGAACGGCAAGCACTGGAACAATATGCTCACGGCAAACTATAACCGCGTCAGCAATTACAATGTGCACAGTGCAGCTGACCCCGTAACACGTGTCATTTCCACCGTCTATGGTGACAAGACGCTGAACCTCAAGGAACAACTGACGTGGAAACCAGTGAAGAATTTCAGTCTGACGGGACGTGCCGGGTACTTCTTCCGGCAGACAGTACGCAGTGAAGCCACCCCGGAGCGTTACCGTGATTTCACCGGCGGACTGAAGGCACTTTGGGACATTACGGAGAACGATGCCGTCGAACTGAGCTACGCCTTCGACCAGTATGACAAGTCAGAATACCAGCGCATCACCAGTCTTGACGTACGTAAATACAGCAATGTGCAGAATACCTTCCGACTGCTCTACAATCATACTTTCGGGAATGGAGACGTACTGACCACAGGTGCTGATTTCATGCATGACTATCTCTACAACACCAATCTGGACGGTACACGCAAGCAGGACAGTTTCGATGCTTTCGCACAGTACGACTGGCGCATCTCAGACAAATGGGAGATGGTGGGCGCACTGCGCTACGATTATTTCTCGGACGGCAACATCTCGCGTCTGACTCCGAAACTTAACGTGTGCTACAAACCATTGCAGAATTTGGCTGTCAGGGCAGGATACGGTATGGGATTCCGTGCGCCGTCGCTGAAGGAGAAATACTATAACTTCGACATGGCTGGCATTTGGATAGTAGAAGGCAATCCATACCTGAAGTCTGAGATGAGCCATAACTTCAACGTGTCAGCGGAATATACCAAGGGACACTACAACTTCACCGCCTCTGTATATTATAATAAGGTGAAGAACAAGATATCCACGTCTGCCCCTTACATGAAGGAAAAGACGGACAAACTGCCGTACCTGCCGTACTCCAACCTTGACGACTACAGTGTATGCGGTGGAGAGATAGGAGCGCAGGCACGCTGGAACAATGGGTTCTCTGCACGCTTAACGTATGCCTACACCAAGGAACAACTGGCGAAGGACAAGGACGGCAATACCATAAACAACCAGTACATACCAGCACGTGAACACGCCGTCAACGCCCGTGTGGACTACGACCGTCAGTTTACGGAGAACTATGGGCTGAGTGTCGGGTTGAACGGACGGTTTCTCTCAGGTGTAGAAAACGTGGAGTACAAGAACTACAGTAACGTGAAGGAAGGAACGCTGACTGTAAGCTACCCAGCCTACACCATCTGGAAACTCTCGCTCGTCCAGCGTTTCGGAAAGGCAGTGAAACTTAATCTCGCCCTCGATAATCTCTTCGGTTACAAACCGAAATACTACTATCTGAACAGTCCGGTAACAGACGGAGTGACGTTTCAGGCAGGAGTGTCAATAGACATAGACAAGCTATTCTGATAAACAAAAGAGGGGCTTATATATGACAAAAATGCAACGACTGTCATTGTTTCAAACAATTGATGTCGCTGCATTTTTTTTAATCATTATCTCCAATAGTCAACAGGTCGTTGATGTCGGTGAGGTAGTCGCCGCTGCGATAGTCCGATTTGACAGTCCATGCCTGCTTGGCATCGCCTTCTGCCGCCATCTTTACTGTCTTTAGTCCGTAGCGGTGGTTTATCTTGTCGATAGCCTGCATCAGTTTGGCTCGCTCGGGACGGTTTCTGATGGTATCGAAGAGGTTGCCTTCCACGCAGTCCGATGGGTGTATGTCGTTGAGGATAACGCCAGACCGCTTGTAGTGTATGCCCTGACGATAGATGCTCTTCAGTGCCTGCACGGCGGCTTGGGTTATCTCCAGAGTGTCGTTGGATGGAACGAGGAGGGTAGTGGTGGCGGAACTGTTGTACTGCGGCAAGTCCTCGCGGAAGCGGTTGCTGGCGATGAAGACGGTGACGCTCCTTGCGCCCGACTGCTGCCCGCGCAGCTTGCTGGCGCAACTGCTGGCGAAGGTAGCCACAGAGGCTTTCAGTGAGTCGAAGTCAGTTATCATCTCGCCGAATGTGCGACTGGTGCAGATGCTTTTGCGGCGTGTGGACTCCGTGGTGTCGATGCACGGTCTGCCGTTAAGCTCGTACCACGTCTGCTGCCCGGGCTTCTGCAGGTGGGAGCGCACCCACGACTCACTCTTGTCGGCAAAGTCCAACGGGGTGTGTATGCCGTAATAGTGCAATTTGGAAAGCGTCTGGCGACCGATGCCCCATACATCGTCGAGTGGAAAGACGGCAAGGGCCTTGCGGCGTTTCTCGTCGGTGTCGATGACGGCGACACCACGGTAGCCGGCATATTCCTTGGCGAACTTGCTGCCCATCTTTGCCAGCGTCTTTGTGGGGGCGATGCCTACGCTGACGGGGATGTCGGTATAGAGCAGTATCTTCTCGCGCAGAGAGCGCATGAGGTCTTCAAGGTTATAGAGGCGGTCGTAACCATGAAGGTCGCAGAAGCTCTCGTCGATGCTATATTGCTCCACGCGGTCAATCTCGCTGCGCATGATGTTGACGATGCGTTTGCTCATGGCGGCGTAGAGCATCATGTTGGAGGAGAAGATATGGACTTTGTTGCGGACGATGATGTCCTTCACTTTGAAAATAGGGTCGCCACGGTGCAGTCCGACGGCTTTTGCCTCCGGGGTGAGCGCAACGATGCAGCCGTCGTTGCTTGAGAGCACGACAACGGGCTTGTTCTTCAGTCCCGGGTGGAACACCTTTTCTACGGAACAGAAGAAACTGTTGCAGTCAACGAGGGCAAACATGATTCTACAGTAAGAGTCTTTTGGGGTTTGTAAGAGTCTTTTGGGATTTGGAGTAGGGGGGAGGGCTATTTTGTCTTGTGTATGACATAGGTGACAACGCCCCAGACGGAGAAGTCGTCGGCTTCTGTGACGCGAATCTCGGGGTAGTCGGGGTTGGCAGGAACGAGCCATCCTTCGCCGCCTTCCCGTTTCTCGAAATGCTTCAGGGTGTACTCGCCGTTCAGCTCGCAAACAGCCACTTCGGAGGGCGACGGGTTGCGGTTGCTCTTGTCAACGATGATGATGTCGCCGTCGTGTATGTCAGCTTCTATCATGGAGTCCCCCTCTACGCGTATGAGATAGCTGGCATCGGGGTGAGGACAAATCATGCGTATCAGGTCGATGTCCTGACTGCGCTCGTCATTGTCCAAAGGGATGGGGAAGCCCGCCTTGATGCCGAGGTCGAAGAATGGCAGTTGCAGTCCGCGTATGTCTTTGGCGGGGTATGCCTTGCCAATCTTGCCGAAGTCTACCTCGGTGGTGTCTGTTAAGTTCGTAATGTCAAATTTCATGATGGGGATATGCTGGAGACAAATCTTGAATAATCGCGCGCAAAGATAATAAAAGAGTTTAATTCTGACAAACAAATCAGCGGAAAGTGCGCCAACCTGCGGCTTTTTTTACTAACTTTGCAACGCGAACATTTTTAAACAGTATAGACATGGAACTAAAAGGAACTTACGTAGCTGACGCACAGCGGTATGCTGATGCGCAGGTGCTTTACAAGCGTTGCGGCAGGAGCGGTGTCCTGTTGCCAAAGATAAGCTTGGGCTTCTGGCACAATTTCGGTGGCGTGGACACGTACGAGCGTGCACGCGAGATAACCCATTATGCTTTCGACCACGGCATCACTCATTTTGACCTTGCCAACAACTACGGTCCGCCGTACGGCAGTGCGGAGGAGACAATGGGCAGACTCATGGACGATGACTTCCGTCCGTATCGTGACGAGTTGTTCATCTCCACGAAGGCAGGCTACGACATGTGGGAGGGTCCTTATGGCAACTGGGGCTCGAGGAAGTACCTCATGGCGAGTCTTGACCAGAGTCTCAAGCGTATGCACCTGGACTATGTAGACCTCTTCTACAGCCATCGCTACGACCCTGAGACACCGTTGGAGGAGACCCTTCAGGCAATGGTGGACATCGTGAAGCAGGGCAAGGCTCTCTATGTAGGCATCAGTAGATGGCCGTTGAAGGCATTGCAGTTTGCCGACAAATACCTTCGTGCGCATGATGTCCCGCTACTTATATATCAAGGGAGGCTCAACCTCCTTGACCGTGCTCCGCAGGAAGAGGGAATCTTGGACTATTGTGCCGGGCACGGCATCGGGTTCATCTCCTTCTCGCCCTTGGCGCAGGGACTGCTGACCGACCGCTATCTGCACGGCATACCGTCGGACAGCCGTATGGCACGCGAGCATTTCCTGAAGCATTCCGCGCTGACACCAGAGTTGTTGCAGTACATCCAGTCGCTGAACGTCGAAGCGGCATCATACAATATGACTCTTGCGGAAATGGCACTTACATGGGTGCTCCAGCAGAAGGGCGTGACGTCGGTACTTGTAGGTGCCAGCTCGGCCACACAGTTGGCAAAGAATCTTCGTTGCGTCTACCACGGGAATGAATAGGGGGACGCCAATGACTCTTTTACGCCAATGATTTTTTGGAACGCCAATGATTTTTTTAGACTTTAATTCTTGCTTTGCCGCTTGCCAGAGCAAGAATTAACGTTACCCGAAAATCTTTTCGTTAAATATTGGTGTTTAGCAGGTTGCCGAGAGCTACTGCTACGCCGTCCTCGTCGTTGGAGAGCGTGACGTAGTCTGCTTGCGACTTTATCTCGTCGTCGGCGTTGGACATGGCAACGCCGACAGCAGCCAGTTTCAGCATGGAGAGGTCGTTCCATCCGTCCCCGAAGGCAATGAGGTTGTCCTTGGTGAGGTTTAGACGCTCGAGCAGACGCAGTAGCGACTGTGCTTTGTCGATGCCCTGCGGCACGAGTTCCACGAAGAAAGGGGCGGAGCGGTAGATTTCCATCTTGTCGCCGAGGAGACTCTTGAGTTCTTGGTCGGCTACCGCCATGTTGTCCGGGTGTCCCGTCATGAGCAACTTTGTAGGATGCGTGCCTACGTGGTCGAGAATATTGTCGACCTGTTCCACCGGCATCTTGTTGATTCGTGCCTCTTCGTGTACGTATTCGTCGTCGGCTATTTCGGTAACTATCGTATTCCCTTTGTAGCCGAGTAGTGCGTAGTTGTGCTCGTGGGCGTAGTTGTGCAGGACGGGCAGTACCTCTTCCGGCAAGTTTTGCGAGAAGAGCACTTCGCCCGTTTTTGCGTCAACGATGTTTCCGCCGTTGTACGAGAGGATGTAGCCTCCGTTCTTGTCCAGTTCGAGAGTCTGCGCTATGGGCACGATGCCGTATGTCGGGCGTCCCGATGCCAGTATGATGTGAATGCCGTCGGCTTGGGCTTGCATTAGTGCTTCCCGTGTACGAGGAGTGACGATTTTGTCGGAGTTGGTGAGAGTGCCGTCAAGGTCGAGTGCGATGGCACGGAATGGAGTAGTGTTCATGTTGTTTCTATTGGTCTGGGTTTTCAACGAATCCTTGGTACTCTGGTACGAGTGCAGAGTTGATGGCAGCATAACTTTCTTCCTGCAGGCGCTGTATGTTTTCCGGTCCTTGCGACGTAGGGAATATGGGCTTGTGTATGGTAAGTCGCAGCGGATGATGCTTGACGAACTTGTGTCCCTTCATTCTTGGCATGACATCGAACGAGCCGTTGATGGTGAGCGGTACGACGGGCAACTGAAGTTCGTCGGCCAGGGTGAAAGCTCCTCTGCGGAACACTCCCATGTGCCCCGTGAAGGTGCGTGCTCCCTCGGGGAATACCATGAGCGATGCTCCGCCCTTCAATGCAGCTTCGGCGCGGCGGTATGTGGCACGTACCTTTCCGGCACTTCCCTTGTCGACGTAGATGTAGCCAGCATGGCGGCATCCTGTGCCGAGGAAAGGGACCTTCTCCAGCGCACGTTTCATCATCCATCGAATCTCGACCCCAAGGTAACCGCAGACGAGGAAGATGTCATAAGACCCCTGATGGTTGGCGACGAAGACATACGACTGTCCGGGACGGATGTTCTCTCTACCTTCCACCGTCACGGACAGCAGTGAGGTGCGTATAATAATCTTCGCCCATACGCGTCCTGCAAAAGTGCCCCACCAGTCAGGACGTGTGAGGAGGCCCAGCGAACACGGCAGTTTGGAGCGCAACCATCCTGTGAGGGTGCACATTGTAGCCATAGTGGTGCCTGCCCACACCGTGGCAAGAAAAGTGACGGGTGCGAGAATGAATATTTGGTATGTTTTATAGAGAAAAGAAATCATTGGATTGTCTTGAGGTGATGTGGGGGAGCGAGAGCGTATCAATCTCTGAATGTCAGTCGTTGACCGCGTACGTCGTTGTGGAAGTCGCCGTTGTCGTAGACCAGTTGTCCGCTGACGAAGGTTTGCATCACCCTCCAATGCAGCTGCATGCCTTCCATGGGACTCCAGTTGCATTTGCTTTGTATGTCGTCCTTCGTAATGGTCCATGGAGTGTCTGAGTGTCGCACAATGGCAATGTCGGCCTTGTAGCCTTTACGCAGAAAGCCGCGTTTGTTTACGGAGAACAGTGTAGCGGGATTGTGTGCCATGAGTCGTACGAGTTGCTCGATGGAGAGCACCCCCTGACTTACCAGTTCCATCATGCACGGCAGGGCGTACTGCACCGAAGGCATTCCCGACATGGCTTTTGCCGCACCGCCCAGTTTTTCTTCTATAGCGTGCGGGGCATGGTCTGTGCCAATGGTACAGACGGGCGACTCTTGTGCGATGGCTTTTCGGAGAGCCGTGCGGTCGTCGGCACACTTTATGGCAGGGTTACACTTGATTAGTGCGCCGAGCGTGCGGTAGTCGTCGTCGCAGAAGGTGAGGTGAGCGACGGTGGCTTCTCCTGTGACGAGCGTATTGTTTTGTTCCTGAAGCAGGCGCACTTCCTCTTCGGTGCTGATGTGTGCTATGTGCAGTCGGGTGTTGTGCTTCTGTGCCAGTTGGAGAGCGAGTGTACTGCTCTTTATGCAGGCTTCTCGTGAGCGGATTTGTGGGTGCAACGTGACGTCCGGGTCGTCCGTATGCTGCTCCTCCTTTATCCGTGCCATGTTGTCGTTGATGGTCTCCGTGTCCTCGCAGTGTGCCATGAGTGGCAGTTGTCGGTCGTGTGCCAGTTGGAAGATGCTGTCGAGTGCCTGTCCCTTGTCTACGAGCATGTTGCCAGTGCTGGAACCCATGAAGAGTTTGATGCCAGGGATGTCGTGTGCGTCAAGCGAACGTAGGAACTCGATGTTGTCGTTTGTGGCACCGGGGAAGAAGGTGTAGTTGACGTGCATCTTCTCCTGTGCGATGCGGTGCTTCTCCGCAAGAGCGTCGGCATCGGTGGTTTGGGGCTTGGTGTTTGGCATTTCGAACACGGTGGTGACTCCGCCGTATGCAGCAGCCCTGCTTTCTGTCTCCATGTCCGCCTTGTGGGTTAGCCCGGGTTCACGGAAGTGTACGTGTGTATCGATGATGCCAGGCAGTACGCAGCAGTCCGTTGCGTCTACAATACGGTCGAAATCAGTGTCGCGGAATTCTTCTGTCGAGATGTCCGCTATAGTGTCGTCCTCAATGACGATGTTTTGCTTGGTCTTGATGCCTTCGTTGACGGTGTAGCCGCCTTTTATAAGTGTACGCATATAGAGGGAGGTGTGTGCAGTGTGTTAGTTTTCTTCTCGCTTGTCTGTGCTGAGCACAAAGATTTCTTCATTTGGACGCTTCATAAAATATCGTTCGCGTGCAATGCGTTCCACGCCTTTTGCGTTGACTTTCAGTGCGTTCAGCCGGAGCGAGTCTCTTTCGAAGTCTTCTTCAAGCTGTGTCAGTTCGGCCTGCAGCTCAGCAATCTTCATTTGATAGATGAAGTACTTGCGCAGACTGTTCTCGTCGGTGACACCGATGATGAGAATGCCTATCGTGATAGTGATGAGATACTTATGTCGGGCCAGATACGACCAGACGACATTTATTTTCCCCATGATAACAGGTTGTTAATACGTTTGTTTTGAGGACAAAATTAGTAATAATAATTTTAATTGCAAAGAAAAGCCGGCGTTTTTCTCTTCCAAATGACCCATTGTGCCACTCCGCGCATGAAAAGGTAGGCATTGAATGCCAGCCACAGAGCGTGGTTGTGCATTATGGGGAAGAGTGTGAAGTATATGATGAAGAAGGCAATGGCCCCCGACATGGTGCCCCACATCATGCCCTTCGTCTCGGTGAGTCCTACGAATACGCCGTCCCAGACGAATGCTGCCACGCCGCAGAACGGTATGGCCCATGCCCACGGCAGGTATGGCTTGGCAACGGTGCGGATGGTGTCATCGTTGGTAAGTAGGCTGAGGAAGGTGTCGCTGCCCACCATATATAATAAGGTATACATAGTGGTCAGAGCCAGTGCCCATCGCCATACGCCGCGAAGGGCAAGGCGGAAATTGATGGCATCCAGTGCTCCGTAGAACTTGCCGCAGAGTGCTTCGGCGGCGAAGGCGAAACCGTCCATGACGTACGTGTAGAGGATGAAGAGCTGCATGAGGACGGAGTTGACAGCCAGTATGTCCGCTCCGCTTCGTGCTCCAGCCTCGATGACGTAGAGATTGACGGCGACGAGGAAGAGCGTGCGGTAGAAGAGTATGCGGTTGACGGCAAAGAAACGCTTGAGGTCGGAGAGTCTGACCATGTCGCACCATTTGATGCCGCGTAGTATGTGGCGGTATTTCAGCCGAAGTAGCAGGAGTGCCATGAACACGCCGCACCACTGGGCGGCAAGCGTGCCGAGTGCTACGCCCTCAATCTTCATGTGGAAGACGTAGACGAGGCAGAGGCTTACGAGGATGTTGACGATGTTCTGCGTGATGCTGACGCACATTGGAATCTTCGTGTTCTGCATGCCGACGAACCACCCGTTGAAGGCGTACATGGCGAGTGAGGGTACGGTGCCCCAGATGAGGATGTAGTAGTATGTACGGACGAGTCCGATGATGTCTTCGCCTGGAGAGAGAAACCACATGGCGAGTTGGAAGACGGGCCACTGGAGCAGGACCAGAGAGAGGGAGCAGAGGAGGCACGTCAGTTGCGACTGCATGAGTATGCGGCAAACCTCCAGTTTGTCGCCCGTAGCTCCCTCGGTATAAGCAGCCCCGTAAGCCTGCGCCGTCATACCGCCTGTGCCGAAGCGCAGGAAGGCGAAGAGCCAGTAGGTGATGTTGAATATCATGGAGCCTACGGCGATGGCTGCCATGTAGTGTGCGTCGCCCATGTGCCCTGTGATGGCAACGTCGACAAGTCCCAGAAGGGGGACGGTGATGTTGGAAACGATGGACGGTAGGGCGATGTGGAGTATTTGCTTGTTCACCTTCTGGATTTTGTTTTTTCGCTTTCTGGATTATTGTCTTTAGCTTTCCGGATTCATTTTCTTCAGCACCCCCATAGCGTCCTTTACGCTGGTGACGTTCTTGACGACGAGGCGGTTGTGGCCACCGACAACTTTGAAGTCGCAGTATTTTGGATGTGTGGAGACGTAGTTGAGTATTGAAGTGAAGAATTTGCTTCTGTAGAAGACGCTCTGTTCGTTACTGACGAACTGCATCTGCATCTGGTGCTGCTTGAGTATGAGCCGTTCGCAACCGAGTCGGCGTCCCAGTCGTCTGAGCAGCACAACCTTCATAAGTTCTTCACCCTCCGGCGGCACAGGGCCGAAGCGGTCCTCCATGCGTTTGCGGTAGGCATCGAGGTCGGCTTCGGTCTGTATGCTGTCGAGTTCGCGGTAGAGTGTCATTCGCTCGCTGCTGCCGGGGACGTACGTGTCAGCAAAGTACATCTGCAGGTCGGACTCTACGTTGCAGTCGTCCACGAAGTCCTCGCCGGTAAGGTTCTCGCCGTCCTTCAGCTGTTCGGCGTAGAGGTCCTGGAACTCGTCGTTCTTCAATTCGTTGACCGCCTGCGACAGAATCTTCTGGTACGTCTCGTAGCCGAGGTCCTCCATGAATCCCGACTGTTCTGCTCCCAGCAGATTTCCGGCACCGCGGATGTCAAGGTCCTGCATGGCAAGTGAGAACCCGCTGCCCAGTTCGGAGAACGTCTCCAGAGCTTCAAGCCGGCGTCGGCTTTCGGTGGGGAGGTACGCCAGAGGTGGAGCGAGGAGGTAGCAGAACGCCTTGCGGTTGCCGCGTCCCACACGTCCGCGCATCTGGTGCAGGTCGGAGAGTCCGAAGTGGTTGGCATCGTTGATGATGATGGTGTTGGCGTTGGGCACGTCGATGCCGTTCTCCACGATGGTGGTGGATAGGAGCACGTCGTAGTCGTGGTTGATGAAGTCCATCACGATTTTCTCCAGGTCCTCGGGCTTCATCTGGCCGTGCCCGATGGCGATGCGGCAGTCGGGTACGTGGCGCTCTATTATCTCGCGCATCTTGTCGAGAGTGGCAATGCGGTGGCAGACGAAATAGACCTGTCCGTCGCGGCTCATCTCGAAGTTGATTGCCTCGGTGACGAGTTCGGCTGAGAACGTTGCTACCTGTGTGTCAATTGGGTGGCGGTTTGGCGGTGGTGTGCGCATGATGCTCATGTCTCGTGCGCCCATTAGTGAGAACTGCAGGGTACGCGGTATCGGCGTTGCGGACATGGTGAGCGTGTCGACGTTGCTCTTCAGTTGGCGCAGCTTCTCCTTGGTGGAGACCCCGAACTTCTGTTCTTCGTCGATGATGAGCAGTCCGATGTCGTGCCATTTCACGGACTTTGTCAGCATACGGTGTGTGCCGACGAGGATATCTATCTTTCCGTCGGCAAGGTCCGCCAGTACGTCTTTAGCCTGTTTTGTGGAGCGTGCGCGCGAGAGATAGTCTACGCGTACGGGCAAGTTCTTGAGGCGTTTGGAGAAAGTCTGGTAATGCTGGAAGGCGAGCACCGTAGTAGGTACGAGCACCGCCACCTGCTTTGAGTCGCAAGCCGCCTTGAAGGCAGCGCGCACCGCCACCTCCGTCTTGCCGAAGCCTACGTCGCCGCAGACCAGGCGGTCCATCGGGCGTGCCGACTCCATGTCGCGCTTCACCTCCTGAGTAGCCTTGAGTTGGTCGGGCGTATCCTCATACAAGAAGGAGCCTTCCAGTTCCGCTTGCAGATACGAGTCGGCAGAGAATGCGAATCCCTTTTCGTGTCGACGTTTGGCGTAAAGTTTGATGAGGTCGCGTGCGATGTCCTTGATGCGTGTCTTAGCCTTCTCCTTGATGCGCTCCCATGCTCCTGTACCAAGCGTGGAGAGCCGTGGCGGTTCTCCGCTGTCAGCGCGGCGGTATTTGCTTATTTTATATAAGGAGTGGATAGAGACATCCACCTTGTCGTTCTTCTGGTAGACAATGCGTATGACTTCCTGGTAGCCGTTTGTCTCAGTGCCGTCGGCGTTGCGCGTTTTGGTGGGCACGCGTACCAGTCCTCCGAACTTTCCTATGCCGAAGTCCACGTGCACGATGAAGTCTCCCGGTTCCATCTCCTGCAGCTCCTTCATCGTCAGAGCCATCTTGCCGCGCTTCGCTGTCTGTGCCTTTAGTTGGTACTTGTGGAAACGCTCGAATATCTGGTGGTCGGTGAAGAGAGCCAGTTTCAGGGTATTGTCGATGAACCCTTCGTGGAGTGTGCCTTTCACGGGTGTGAACTTCATACCAGTCCTTATGCCCTCCATGATTTCGGTGAGACGCTCCAGCTGCTTGTCGCTGTCGGAGAGCACGCAGACGTTGAAGCCCTGCAGTTGTAGGTCCTCGATGGTCTGCGCGAGCAGGTCGAAATTTTTGTGGAAGAGCGGCTGCATCGTGGTGTTGCCGCAGAGCGTATTGGTAGAAGGGCTGTCGCTGTTGCCCGAGAGTTCGATTGTTTTAAAACCGGCAATCAGTTGCTTGAAGACACTTCCTCGGCATAGGTTCAGGTCGGCAGTCAGTTCGCGTACTATCTCCGCCTTCTCCATTTCCGTCACGCCGACGGTGCGGTCGGTAAGTGCCTGATTGGAGAATCCGTCCTTGTAGATGAAGTCTACGGCATCGACGGTGTGGACCAGGTTCTGTACAATGATGACGGTGTCCTGTGGGAGAAACTCCAGTAGCGGTATTTTCTCCGTCTCCGTACGTGATATTTCTGGTACGATACTTACCGCCTCCTGCATCTCGAGCGAGAGCTGGTTCTCTACGTTAAACGTACGCAGAGAGTCTATCTCATCGTCGAAGAAGTCGATGCGGAACGGCTCTTCCGAACTGTATGAGTACACATCGATGATGCTGCCGCGCACGGCGTATTGTCCCGGTTCGTAGACGTAGTCCTGTAGGCGGAAGCCCAGTTCCTGCAGTTGCTTCTCAAGTAAGGCAGGTTGTATGGTCTGCTCCTTTTTGAGTGTGATGCATCGTGTGTCGAGATTCTTTTGCGAGATGACGAGTTCTGCAAGTGCAGCAGGGTATGTGACCATGATGAAGGGTGTTCCGTCAGCGATGCGCGTGAGTGCTTCCGTACGCATTATCTCGTTTGCGGCGTCCTTCTGTCCGAACTTCGCGGCGCGCTTGTAGCTTGACGGGAAGAAGAGCGGCTGTATAGGAGCAAGGTCCTGATAGAAATATCCAGCTTCGTCGGCATCGTTCATGACGAAGAGCAACGGCAGATGAATGTTGTCTGCCACGGCCATTGTGTTTACTGCCACGGCGGACTGCGTAAGACCGCTCAGCGTGGCCCTACGTATCGTTTTGTCTTTCAGCAATGCCGTGTACGCTTTTCCCTGTGCATGCTTGGCATATAGTGCCAAAATGTCTTTTATTTCCATCTGTGAGTCTAAAATCCTTGTACGACACGGCAAAAGTACAAAAAAATCCCGAGAACAAGCCCCTTTCGGTTGCTTTTTGTGCTTGGTCGCCCGATTTTAGGTGCTGTTCAGATGTCGGTCAATGCTATGCGGGCGTGGTTTTTCTGCTCTCTGAACGTCTTTGGTGTCATACCTGTCACCTGTTTGAACTGTGTCGACAGATGTGCCGGCGAACTGTAGCCTAAGGCGTAGGCTATTTCGCTGGTTGTCTGCTGGCTGTAGCAGAGAAGCTCCTTGGCGTATTCGATGCGGTGAAGGATGGCGAACTTCTCTATCGTGATGCCGTTGACGTCGCTGAAGAGTTTGCTGAGTGTACTGTAGTCCTTTGACAGCCGTCTGGCCATATAGTCGGACATCTTGGGACGCTCTCCCTTCATGCGCACCCATTCCAGGACGGCGATACGCATCTGCTCCACCAGTTGTGCACGGGGGTCGTCGAGCAGTTCGAAGCCCAAGGCCGAGAGGACCGCAGACAGCTGCCCCTTCTTGCCGTCGTCAATGTCTTCACGCACTTCTACTTCTCCCAGTTCTACGGTAACGGGGGTGAGTCCGATAGAAACGAGAGTTGTCCTCACTGCCGTGATGCAGCGAGGACAAACCATGTTCTTGATGAGTAACTTCATGTTGTGTCAGTATTCAGGGGACTTATATGGTACACTTGAATCCGACTTCGTCTACGGCCTTGCAGATTTCCTCAAACGAGGCGGTACCTTCCACTTGTGCCTCCTTTGTCTGGAGATTCACGGTGACTGCCGTTACGCCTTCAACACCCAGTATGGCCTTCTCTACCGAAGCGCGGCAATGGTTGCAGTTCATTCCTTCGATGTGATAAACTTTCATGTTTTCCTTTTTTATGTTATTGTTGTCCGAATCCTTCTTGAAGTAACGCTCTATGACGAGTGCGTTGAACAATAGGAGCAGCAGTACGACTCCTGACCCTATTTCAAGCCACGAGTTGGCCGTCATGCAGCAAGCGTCTGTCGTAATCAGCTGGCTGAGGAAGTCCGTCATGCGGTTGAACTGAAGATAGTCCACAAGACTTCCGAAGCACACCGCTCCGGCAACGATGGACACCATGTAGATGAGCATAGTCTTCAGTCCCAGTACCTTTCTGACCACCAGTATGGAGGCAAGATTGCAAGCTGGTCCGGCCATCAGGAGTACCAGTGCCGCTCCCGGTGTCAGTCCCTTCATCATCAATGCCACCGCTACGGGTATGCTGCCCGTGGCACAGATGTACATAGGGACGGCAATGAGCAGCACCAGCAACATAGACGCCCACGTGTTGCCGTTCAGCATGGTGAACCATTCGTCAGGCACGCAGATGGTGATGATGGCGGCAACGGCCAGTCCCAAGACGAGCCATCTGCCGATGTCCTGCATCATTTCCACGAAACCGTAGTGAAACGCTTCCTTTAGACGGCGGGCGAACGTTTTGCGCTCAGTTGCCGTTCGTGCCCCGTGTGCTGCTTCCGCAGTCCTTGGAGTCTTGTCGCCCATCATGGCGAGCGAGCCTCCGAAGAGCGCCGTACATAGTGCTGCCAGTGGACGTACTATGGCAAAGGGCAATCCCATCAGACCGTAGGTGGCAATGATGCTGTCCACGCCAGTCTGTGGAGTGGCAATGAGGAATGCCACAACAGCGCCATGTGAGGCTCCCTCCTTGCGTAAGGACATCGCCGTGGGGATGACGCCGCACGAGCACAGAGGCAGCGGGATGCCAAGCAATGTGGCGTTGACGACAGAACTGAATTTGCCGGCAGAGAGATACCTGCCGTAGAACCGTCCGGGGATGAAGGCGTGCATCAGACCGGAAAGGAAGAATCCCAACAACAAGTAGGGAGCCATCTCGCAGATTAAGTGTATAAACTGTTCCATTTCTTTTTTTTTGCTTCTTTGTACTATTTCGATTTCGGGTGCAAAGGTGCAAAAAAATCTTCGTCCGACAATTACAGAATTATGGATAAAGATTACAAGTGACAGTTTCACGTGCAAAAGTAGGAAAAAGTTTCATTTTGGAGCCAATTTGGGCAAGTATTCTCACGATAATGGCCGATAACGTGTGAAAGTTGTAGTTTTCGGGCGCATTTTCGCACAGTATCGGAGTCTTTTCCGGTAAAATGTTTAACTTTGTACCCACAAAAAAAAGATATGTCTCCTCACATTCTCAGTATAACGGGTTCGGACGGTGCCGGCGGTGCTGGCATCCAGGCCGACATAAAGGCAGCCCACTCGCTTGGTGCCATGGTGGACACGGTGATAACGACTATTACCATGCAGAACTCCCTCGGCATTCAGGAGTATTACGACATTCCAGCCGAGATAGTGGAACAGCAGATAGATGCCGTGGCGGACGACGTGGTGCCTGCCGTGATGAAAATCGGCATGATACGCAACGTCTATACCCTCTCGGCCATAGTCCGTTGCATCCGGCGCTACAAGCCGCAGTGGGTGCTTTTTTCGCCTGTGGTGTCGTCAAGTAAGGAGGAGCAACTGATGAGTGACGAGCTGATTCTGCGCACGCGTGAAGACTTGGTCCCCCACTGCTCGCTCGTTGTGGTGCGCAAGCGCGATGCAGCGTTTTTCCACGTGGAGGGCGAGGCAAATGCGACAAAGATTGTTGAGGCTGATGACAACCATGGCCGTTGTAACGAGCTATGCTCAGCCGTAGCCGTCTACCTTACGCAGGGATGCAGTACGGAGGATGCGGTACGCAAGGCGAAGTTGGCGCAGTTGCCTATGCACGTGGGCGACGACACGTCGGCGCGCACGGTGGAGCTGTATCGCCGTTTTCTCGAACTGCAGTCAGACGAATGTCTCAACAGCCATGACGTCAACTATTATGCAGACAGGCTGAACGTGTCTGCCCGTTATCTTGCGCAGGTGACCCGCCGTGTGGCGGAGCAGACTCCGAAGAGCATCATTGACGCGACCCTGCTTGACCGTATAAAGCAACTTCTGGCAGACCCGTCGCTGACGGTTCAGGAGGTGGCCTACCGTCTGGAGTTCTCGTCGCAGGCCCACCTCTCCAATTTCTTCAAGAAACTGACAGGTCTGTCGCCGACGGAGTTCAGACGCGGTTAGACGTTATGATGATGTGTGAGCCGTCCAGCCGTGTGGTGGCAAAGAGATAGTCATTGCCGCCGTCCTTCAGTTTCAGCCGTTTGCGCAGTTCGGCTACGGAGGCAGGGAAGTTGCGCACGGTGATGTTTGCCTGTTTCATTCCGCCGAGTAGCCTTTTTAGTCCCTTTTTGGAAAAGTCGCTTGTTGACGAGATGCGGAATTGTCGGGCAGGGACATCGGGTATGGGCTGCGTCCCCACAAACAGGTTGCTTTGTGGGTGTAGTTTCTGCAAATCGTAGTGAGAGCCGAAGGCGTCCTGTTGCGCTGCTTTCAGTATGGAGGCATTAGGCTCGAAAAGGTATAGTCCCTCCAGACTCATGTGGGAAGGCGCAAGTGCCACCGTAGGCTGTGGAGTGGGGGAGCATATAATAAAAGGTGCATCTGGCGTGTTGAGGTTGACGCAGTGGTAAGTCGGAGCGTTTGCGTCAGTGCTGCTGTCAGTTTCTTTGTGCAGAACGAGAAGAAGCTCTTTGCACTCCCCTTTGTAACTTACCACGTGTACCTCTACGACATGGTGCAGGGCGCGCAGTGCCTGGGTGATGTCGAGCATAGGAGACAGTTTTATGATGGCGTAGGAGGCTTTTTCGAGCAGCAGGTCCTGCAGGTTGCTTACGTCTGGGGTGCAGTCTTCGATGGCAACGGTCTTGCGTCCGGCATCGTCGCGCCGTGCCGGGTCGATGAAGACGGCGTCAGCATGGCTGAGTTGGCGCAGCGTCTCCTCAGCGTCTCCGTTTACAATTTCAGCGTCGGGGAGCCCGAGTAGGGGGAAGTTGTGTCGTGCCGACTCGCACAGTCCCTCTTGGCGTTCAACGTATGTGGCACGCTGCAGCCCGTGAGCCATATAGGTAAAGTCGACGCCGAACCCTCCCGTGAGGTCGACAAGGGATGTGGCACCGAGCCTCGTGATGATGCCCTTCTTATAAGTGGCGGTGGACTCTGAGGAGCACTGCTCCATGGACAGACGTGGCGGAAACCTGATGCCTTCCGTTTCTGCCCATCGCGGCAGTTTCTTTTGTGCCAGCTGCCACCCCTCTATCTGCTGCAGACACCAAAAAAGACGTACCCCCTCCGGCGCTTTCTTTAGCGCCAAAGAGCGTACGTCCTTGTCTCTGTTCTGTATGATGAATTCAGTGTCAGTCATGCTTTCTTCTCTGCCAGTTTTTAGTACCATCTGATGTTGTTGGAAGACGATGAACGCTTGTCGTACTTCAGAGCGTCGGTAAGCGTTGCCGCATTGCATCGGAAGGAGAAATTGTATGAGGTGTATGGCGAAATAACGACAGAGCACGACATGGAGAAGCAGTGGAGGTCGCGGGCAAGCGATGCAGTGGTCATGGAGAGCTTGTGGTAGTTGAAGTCATAGCCGGAGGAGAAGGAGATGTTCCAGCCGTCAGCTATGCGCACGTTGCCGGAGAAGTTGAGGTTCTGTGTGAACCGGTATGGGAATCGTCCCGTCTCGGGGTTGAATCCGCTTGCCGAACGGTCCTCGCTCATAGAGATGCCGTAGCTGAATGTGAGGCTCCACGGCATGGAGAACTTGAGGTATCCGTCGGCATCGGTCTCCGCCATGCTTCCGCTCTGGTTGTCTGCCCCTTTTGTGGCGGCCACCATCTTGTCGTCGACGTTGCTCTCTACGCCCGTGTCGGTGTCGGTTTTCTTGGCCTCTTCGGTCTTTTTGCCTTTGTCCCTTCCGAATAGCTTGCGCAGCTTCTCGGGGTTGAGTGTGTAGGAGATGTTCTGCGACATACCCTGGAAGCGTCCGAATCGGCCCTTGCTCCATTCCGTATGGTTTGACTCAAACAGGTTGCCGTTTTCGTCGAGCTCGTAGGCGTACGTAGCGAAGGTGGCGTTGACTCTGAACGTGTAGTTCTTCCACCATTTTAGTTGCAGTGCCACGGAGAGGTCGCTCCAGTTCTTTGTCTTTGCCGCCATGTTGTACGACAGAGAAGCTGAGAGCAGGTCGATGATGCTAATTTTCTTGTAGCCAGTAGAGTCTTTGTCCGACTTTACCTTCATCTCGATGTTGTTGTCAATCGACATGTTGATGGTTCCCTGCATGCCCTGCGATGGGCCGCCCGTCATTCCCTGGTAGTAGCTGTAGTCATGGTAGGTGACGTTGCCGTCCTTGTCCGTCTTGGTGTATGTGCCCCAGTATCCGTACCGCGAGGACGAGAAGTCCGGTGCGTAGGTGAAGGAGACCTTAGGGCTGATGGTGTGTCGTATGGCCTGTATTTTGTCGCCGAAGATTTTGCGGTTTGGGACGAAGTATCCGTACAGCGTGGTGTTTGCACTGACGGAAGCGTTCCACGTAAGCACGTTATTGAACCCGGAGACGGTGTCGCACACCTCCTTTTGATTTTCCACGTCCCACGAGCGGTTCACCTTGTAAGTGTACATCATGTCCTTGAGGGTGACCGAAGGTGTGACGTTGAGGTACTTTAGCACGGTGAAGTTGCCCTGTATGGGGATACTGTGCGAGAAGTAGTTTGTCCAGTCGCGTGAGAGGCTGGAGTGGAAGAGCTTGTTCTCCTTGGTGGAGATGGAGTTCTTCAGCTGTCCGGTATATGAGAAGTTTATCTTCTCGTACCACCTCTCGTTGCCCACCTGGCGTTTGCGTTTGAAGGGGTACACGCGGCTGAGTCTGAGGTCGAGGCTCGGGAAGGAGACATCGATGGTGGAGTCGCGCATATTCTGCGAGAGGTTGAGTGCGGTGCTGAGCGAGAGTCCGATGCTGGAGAACAGCGTGCTCCATGCTACGGATGAGGTACGTGTGCTCTGCGTGCGCGTGGTGGGGTTGTAGAAGGAGGTGAGGTTGCTGCTCTCGTAGCTTGACGTGGCGAAGTTCACGCTGGCGGAGAGCGAGGAGTAGGGGTTCGCCTTGGTGTCCTGGCGGTGCGACCATTGTATTTTGAAACTGGTCTGCTTGCTGTAGTCCGGGAATCCCTCGTCGCCCGAGCGTGAGTCGAGGTAGGAGGCGTAGAACTGTCCCGAGAATTTGTATCTCACCTTATAGTTTGAAGCCGCCGAGATGCCCCATGAGCCTTTTGTGTATATTTCGCCGAGCAGTTTGAGGTCAATCTTGTCGGAGATGGCGAAGTAGTATCCGCCGTCCCTGAGGTAGAAGCCCTTGTTTGAGTCGTCGCCGTATGTGGGCATGATGAATCCGCTGGCGTAGTTGCTTTTTGTGAAGGGGAAGAAGCCGTACGGTATGGCCAGCGGTAGGGGCACGTCCTGTACGACGAGGTATGCAGGTCCGAAGATGACCTCCTTTCCTGGTCGCACCTTTGCTCTTGTCAGGGCGAGGTAGAAGTCTGGGTCTGGGTCGTCGCAGGTGGTGTAGCGTCCGCGTTTTAGGTAGAAGTTGCCTTCCGCGTCGCGTTTCGACTTCTCAGAGACGAGGAATCCGCCGTCTTGTTCCGTGTATGCGTTCTGTATGAGACCTCGTTTGGACTTGAAGTTGAAGGCCATGGTGTCGGTCTCGTATTTGTCGCTTCCCATGAGGAAGACAGGTAGTCCGTAGCGTTCGTTCTTTGCGGTGTCCATAGCTCCTGTGGCGTGTACGACTGACGAGTCGAGCGACATGTTTATCTTTGCGGCTGTGAGGTCCATGTTGTCGTACTTGACGTTGGACGAGCCGTAGAGGAATGCGCGTTTGATGTCGGCGAAGTATACGATGGAGTCCTTTGCCTCGTAGTTGACGGGCATGTCGATTGTGCCGCTCTTGGTGCGGTTGATGGAGTCGGCGTGGAGCGAGTCGTCGATGGCTTTGTTGCGTGCAAGGATAGCCTGGTGCAAGGAGTCCAGGACGACGGTATCTTTGCTGAGGGAGTCGCCGGTGAGTAGTGAGTCGGCGGCGGGCAGTGAGTCAGCGGTGATGGTGTCGGGTATGATGAGTGCCTCGTCACGGGGCTCTGTCTCAACGGCAGACGCAGAGTCGTCGGGAGTGGCTGCCTTGGCCACTCTCGTGGGAGTCTGCATTACGTTGGATGCCATGACAAGCGTTATGGCGAAGGGGAGTATATATATTATTACACGTGTGCGCATACTGAGGTGCAAAAGATGGACGGGTTGGGCGTTCCAATCGAGTGCAAAGGTAATAAATTATTTTGGTACAGACGTGTTTTTGTGTACTTTTTGTTTTCGCGGAAGCGATTTTGCGTTGCTTAACTAAGAGGTGGAACGTGTAATTCTTAGGTTCGGGTGGGTAATTCTTACGTTTGTTGGGCGTAAACCTTAGAGTTGCTGGGCCGGGGACGCTAATAGATGCCCCATTTGTCCGCACATTTTGTAGTTTTTGTTGTCGGAGTACGTAAATATAGTGTCGGTGAGATGAGCTGAAAGAGCAGGTATTGCCATCGGAATGAGCACTTTCTGCTAATCCTTAAACCTGTCGCCCCAGGTACGCAGCATTTGCTGGTATTGCTTTTCTTCAGCAGTGGAGTGCTGGGCGTGCCAAATGCGCTGGGTTTGCAGGGTGTCGGGCAGGTACTGCTGTGGCGTGAAGTTGCCGGGGAAGTCGTGGGGATATTTGTATCCGTCCTTGTATCCGAGGTCTTTCATCAGTTTTGTCGGAGCGTTGCGCAGGTGCAGAGGAACGGGGAGGTTGCCAGTTTGCCGTACGAGTGCGAGGGCTTGGTCTATGGCGAGATAGGCGGAGTTGCTCTTGGGCGACGTGGCTAGGTAGACGCAGGCCTCGGCAAGGGCGATGCGTGCTTCCGGCCATCCTATCTTCATCACGGTGTCTAAGGCGGCATTGGCGAGGAGCAGGGCGTTTGGGTTTGCCAGTCCGATGTCTTCTGAGGCTGAGATGACGAGTCGGCGTGCGATGAACTGCGGGTCTTCGCCGCCCTCTATCATGCGTGCCATCCAGTAGAGTGCGGCGTCGGGGTCGCTGCCGCGTATGCTTTTGATGAATGCCGAGATGATGTCGTAGTGCATCTCGCCCTGCTTGTCGTAGGCGAGTGGGTTCTGCTGCAAGCGGCTCTCGACGAGGGTGTCGGTAATCTCTACCGTGTTCGATGACTCAGACTCTACGACGAGTTGTAGTATGTTGAGCAGTTTTCTGGCATCACCACCGCTAAACCGTAGTATTGCGCCCGTGTCTTTGATGTTGATGGTGCGTTGCTTCAGTTCTTCGTCTGTGGTGACGGCGCGGTGGAGCAGTTCGAGGAGGTCTTCCTTTCCGAGGCTTTTCAGGATGTACAGCTGGCAGCGCGAGAGCAGCGGACGGATGACTTCGAAGGAGGGGTTCTCCGTGGTGGCTCCGATGAGAGTCACGACCCCTTGCTCCACAGCCCCGAGCAGGGAGTCCTGTTGCGACTTGGAGAAACGGTGTATCTCGTCGATGAAGAGTATGGGGGAGGCAGCGGAGAAGAAGCGGTTGCTCTTTGCCTTTTCGATGACTTCGCGTACGTCTTTCACGCCGCTTGTGACGGCGGAGAGCGTATAGAACGGTGTCTCCAGTTTGTGGGCAATGATTTGTGCAAGTGTCGTCTTGCCGACTCCCGGAGGTCCCCAGAGTATGAACGACGAGATGTGTCCGGAGTCTATCATGTTTCGGAGAACGGCACCCTCTCCGACGAGGTGCTTCTGACCTATGTATTCGTCCAGTGTTTTCGGACGGAGTCTTTCTGCTAGGGGTTGCATGATACTACAGTTGCGGGGGATTATGGGGGATGTTACTTACAGAATTGTGCGAAAGCGCAGTTGTCGCAGTGCTTGGTTGTCGGTGTGGGGCGGAAGGGGGTGTCGATGTCGAAAATCTCCTTGATGAGAGCATTCAGCTGCTCCATGTAGTCTTTGGAGTAGACGGAGATGTCCGTCACGGGGTGGCTGTCCAGTGTCAGTAGTGGGTTGAAGTCCTGTTTGTGTGCAGCCTGCACGAAGAGCAGTCCCGCGGCAACGGGTTGCAGTCCGGACTTTTGTGCCGAGAGTATAGTGGCGTAGAGGAATGCCTGCAGGTAGTAGTCCGAGTGCTCTGCAATGTTGGCGGGGTTGAAGATGTCCTCGACGGACTTTATCTTTGAAGTGCTGTGCGCGCGTCCCGTTTTGTAGTCGATGATGCGTAGGAGCGGCAAGCCGTCCGGACCAGTCACTTGGTCAATGCGGTCGGCGATACCCCCGACAGCAATGGTATGCTCAGCACCGTCGGCTAGGGTCACGGTAGTGTTGTGGTAGAGTTTGTCCTCCACGCCCACAATGGTGAGCGGTGCCAGCGAGCGGTCGTAAGTCAGCATGCTGCGCAGGAAACGGATTATCATCTGCCTGTTTATGAGCAGCAGACCTCCGAGGCGCGGCGTAGGGCGACGGTCGTTCTCTCCGATGTTGAACAGCTCCGTGCGGAATGCGTTGTCAACGAGCTGTTCAATGGTTGTGTCGTCCTTGGCGAGCAGTTTGTCGAAGAACTCGCGCGGCAGTTCGCGTCCCAGATATGGGCGGTAGAGACATTCTGCGGCACGGTGGAAGATGTTGCCGAACGTGCGCTGGTCCATCTCCTCTTCGTCGGTCTGGTTGGTGTCGTCGATGCCGGCGATGTGTTTGTAGTAGAACTGCAGCGGACAGCGTAGGTATTTGCCCAATGCCGAGGGTGACAGTCTTCCCCGGTCGAGCATCTTTTGGATGATGTCCTGGGTCTTCGGAATGTCCTGACGCGCCACCTTGCCCACGTCCTGGCCAGCCTCTAGGGCAAGACGTTGGATGGGGTGGGGGTATTCGGCGAGCATCTGTAGCATGAAGCGTGACATGTCCCCAGTGTGCCCGAGGTCTGCCGTGCTGTTGTAGCTGATGCTGACGTCTGAGGCGCGCTGCAGTAGGCGGTGGAAGTAGAAGGCGTTGATGGCCACCTTGTTGTCGATGGTGGTCAGTTCGTATGCCTTGCGTATGGAGTGTGGGATGAACGACGAGTCGCTGACCTTTGACGGCAGGTTGCCGTCGTTGCAGGACAGTATGAGCAGGTGGTCGAAGTCAAGGTTGCGCGTTTCCAGCACCCCCATAATCTGTATGCCCTCTATCGGTTCGCCGTGGAAGGGGATGGTGGTGGTGTTGACAATCTGTTGGAGCAGTTTCTGGAAGAGCGGGGCTTCGATGCTTATGCCGTTGTCTGCAATAAGCTGCTTCATCCTGTTGAGTAGTGTGTACATACGGTAGAGGGCCTCGGCGGTGAAGTCGTCGTGAGGTGTGGCGGCGGACTGTGGGTCGTCCGTCTTCTCGGACGCGGCAACAGCGAGGGCTATCGTCTGTACCAGCCACAGGAGACGTGCAGTCATCTCTTTGACGCTGCTCTTGTCTGCCAGAGGCGAGAAGAGCTGGGCGAGGTTCTCGTCGGCAGAAAGCTCCGTCAGTGTGGGGTAGTAGATGCACTTTGCGTTGAGGGTGTTGCAGAGATCTTCCGCTTTGGGGGAGATGAACTTGGCGTACGGATGGCGCAGTATGGCGTTGACGGTGTGCAGCGTGTAGTGTCCGCCGCGTTGCATCAGGGCCAGAGCAATAATGACCAGCGGCGTGACGGGCGACTGGTTGAGCGGATAGCCGGTGGTGATGTTGACGTGCTCCACGGCCGGTGGCAGACAGTGCAGCACCGTCGTGAGCAGTGACTCGTCAGCCATCACGATGGCAGTTCGTCTGCCTGCAGCAATGCGCTCGGGGGTGAGCCACTGGGCGACGTAGCGGGCCTGTATGTCCTCCGTGGATGCCGTGATGAAGGAGACGTTCTTGGGCTTAGAGAAGTTGTTGTAAGTGTCCGAGTCGGCAGGAAGCTCATTGGGGAAGTGCTTGAGGTACTGTGCGATGTACCTGCCAGCCTCGCTCTTCATGTAGTAGTGGTCGTAGTCCCAGTAGAACTTTGCGCGACCTTCCTTCATGTAGTATGAGAAGAAAGTCTGCTCTACGGGGTTGAGGAGATTGAAGCCGACGAAGACGAGTGTGGTGTCCGTTGCCAGCGTGCCCTTGGGGACGGAGGCTGTTCTGTCGTCTGGTGTGCCCAACATCCGTTTCTGCAGCTGTTCCGCCACTTGTCTGTAGAGGAGTCCTTCGTAGGCTATGCCCTTTTCGGTCAGTCGCTGGCGGTAGATGGTGTATATGTCATAGAGCTTGCTCCATAGGTTGAGGAAGCGTTCTTTGAGCTTGCTGTTGTGGTCGGGCGAGAAGTTGCTGAAGAAGTGTAGTATGGCCTGGTGCTGTTCGGGGGTTAGGTAGTCCACGCTGTCCAGTTCGTGGATGTCGCTCAGGTTGGCGAACACTTGCTTGGCGTTTGCCAGATGCTTGTCCACATCGTCGAAGTCGCTGAGCATGAGCTCTCCCCAAGCGTAGAATTGGTCGAGCGTCTCGTCGGAGTTCTTCACTACTTCGAGGTAAACTTTGTGCAGTTCGCTGACGAGCATGATGTGGTCGGCAATCTCCAGTGAAGACTGCTCGCGGAAGAGTTCGCTGATGGTGATGTACTGCGGACTCCATACTGGTGCGGTGCAGATGTCCTGCAGGGCTTTGTTGAAGAAGAGTGATGCTCGTTTGTTAGGGAAAACCAGCGTCACGTCAGCGAAGTTGCCGTTATGCTTGCGGTATAGGTCTGCCGCAACGATGTCGAGGAATGTTTGCATGAGTCGTGTAGGGAAGAGGTGGGGTTAGATGGAGACTATCTCGTTTCTGCTGATGTACCAGAGGTATCCGTGTACGTTTGGTAGTCCCATTTGGGTGAGTAGCTTGACGTAGGTGTCAACCTGTTCGTGATAGCCGGGGTGCGGACTGCCGAACTTGAAGTCGATGACGATGGTTTCCTTTCCGTCAGTTATGACGCGGTCGGGACGCTGCTCGCCTTCTTTGGGGAGGATGATACTGCGTTCGTTGTATACTCGCCAACGGCTAGAGAACCAGTCCTTTACCTGTGGGTCGGCGAACTTCTGGCGTAGCGTGTCGAGGAGTTCGTCCTTGGTGAGCGATTCGTCGTAGAGGGTACCGTCGAACTCCATGCGCTGCAATGCCGGTTCCAGGTCGTCCAACGTTTGTATGGTGGAGAATATCTGGTGCATGACGGTGCCGAGCCGCACCATGCGCTGGCGGTCGGACTCACTGGCGCAGTCGTCGGCAAAGCGACGGCTCTCGTTGCTCTGACGGTATTTGCCCTTGCTGTCGTAAGAGCAGATGCCGACGGTTACTGGTGTGCTGGCGGGGATGAAGACGTTCGTGCTGGCAGTCTTCGATTTCTTCTCTACGTCCTTCAGAGTGCCGAACGTAAGGGTGATGGTACCGCTCTCAAGTCCGTCGACATGCAGTGGCACGCCTGCCACCTCCTTGGGCAGTTGCTCGACGACCTTCTGGATGAGTCCGTCGCATTTGCTGCCCTCTTTCAAGTCGCGTTGTCCGAATATGAACAGCGAATGCCCCGCACGTGTCATGGCGACGTAGAGAAGGTTGAGGTTGTCGACGTATGTCTGTACCGTCTCGTCAAGCCCCTCGTCTTCATAGATGGAGTTTTTGAGTGTGTCTTTGTTGGTGAACGTCACGGGCAGTACGGGGATGTCGCTGAAGGGAGCTACCTGGGGGTTCACCCATATTGTCGTGCCGTGTGAGGAGAAGAACTTCCAGTTGCAGTACGGCAGCAGGACGTGTTTGAACTCCAGACCTTTGCTCTTGTGTATGGTGAGAAGGCGGATGCCGTTGGTGTCGGAAGACTGTATCGACATTCGGAATATTTCTGCGTCCCACTCTTTGAGGAAGTCCTCAATGACGGGAGTGCTGTTGGTGCAGAACTCGTGCAGCTTGTCCATGAAGCAATTGACGTATGCCGCCTGTCCGTCCGCCTGTCCGTTGACGGAGAAGAGGACGATGAGTTGTTCCGCCATGTCCGTCAGAGGCATGGTGAGCAGTCTGCGGCGCTGTTCCTCGGAGAATCCTTCGGGCAACATCTTCCACAGACTCTCACCATAGAGAGCGGAGTCGTCGGCGGTTTGGCGTATAACGCCGTTTTGGTAGTCCTTGACGAGCGTGGCGAGAGAAATGTCGTCGTCTGGGTGTGCGAGAACCTTCATCGCATTCACGATGACGCGCACTGCCGGCGAGGCACCCAGTTGGAATGCCTCGTTGGAGATGACGTGGTAGTCGCTGTTCTCTTCGATGTACTTTGCCAGTTCTTTCATCTCCTTCGTGTTGCGTGTGAGGATGGCGATGTCGCCGGGGCGTTCGCCACGTTCTATCAGGAACCGTATGGTGTCCAGCGTCAGCACGGGAATGTTCTCCATCTCGTCTTTCGTGAGCAGTTCGATGTGCACCATTCCGCTGAGGGTCTCTTTCTTGTTGTCGGGGATGAGCTGCTCCACGTCTTTGTAGGCTTGCTTCAGTTGCGCTGCCCATGCGTCGGCACGTACGGAAGCGTCTGCGCCGATGATGTTCTCGGTAATCTGTGCCGCCAGTTCGAAGAATATGTTGTTGAACGCCACGATGTTGTGCGAAGAACGGTAGTTTGTCAGTCGCGGCTCGAACGCCAGTTGTTCCGGTCGGAACTCCTTTTGTATGTCGTTGAGCAGACGCCAGTCTCCCGAACGGAATCGGTAGATGCTTTGCTTTACGTCGCCCACGATGATGTTCTGGCTCAGTTTTCTTTCGTCAGTCTGTGGTTCGGTGTGGCTCATGCACTCGTTGAGCAGCGTCTTAAAGTTGGCCCACTGCACGACGCTCGTGTCCTGAAACTCGTCAATCATGATGTGCTCCAGGTGCGCCCCGATTTTCTCGAAGACAAACGGCGAGTCGTCCTCGCCAATCATCTCCCGCAAGAAAGCCTGCGTGTCGCTGAGCATGAAGCGTTGTACGTCTTCGTTCTGACGGTGTGAGGTGTCTTCGATAAATTTCAACAGGCGTATGTTGTTGATGTTCTGCAGCGTAATTTTAGCCGAGTTGTAGCGGCGGTAGTCGCGGCTGCGGCTTTCCTCTATTTCGTTCAGCAGAGGAATGAGTTTTGATTTTGCCAGATTGACGACGGCTTCGTACTGCGGTGTGCTCTTCTTGCCCCATTTCGAAGGATTCCCCTTGGCGTCCTCCACACGCTTGCCTACGATGTCGTCGCTAAACACGGCTGCAGCCAGTTTGAAGAAGTAGTTTATGACGCCGGACTTGCCGTATAAGAAATCGGTCACACCAAGTCCTGCCTTCTCCATTTCAGCTATCCCCTCCTTGCCCTTTGACACGTATTTCTCCTTTACCTCCCTGATGATGACGTTGAGGGTGCGTTTGAATTCCGTGAAGAACTTCTGGTTGCCGAGTACCTGATCGAGTGCTTCACGGTTTTGCTTGTATTCCTCTTCGTAGATGTTCTTGCCGAACGACTTGATGGAGCCTATAGGATTCCAGCTCTTGTCGGCATCCATGTTGTCGTGTATGTACTCCATGACGATGCCCATGAGTTGCTTGTCCTCAGCCAAAGAGTCGATAATCTCGTCCACTGCCTGGTCTATCACCTGTTCCTGGTTCAGTCCCACGCGCAGGTTGGCATTGAGCTGCAGTTCGCGCGCCATATTCTTCAGCACGGTCTGGAAGAACGCGTCTATGGTCTGCACGCGGAAATAGTGGTAGTTGTGCAGCAGGTTTGTCATGGCCCTTGCTGCCTGAGAGCGGATGAGCTCAGGGCTGTCGTGCAGGTCGTTGGCTATCACGTCCATATAGGCCTTCGAGTCCGGCAGACCGTGTGACAGTCCATAGAGTTGCGAGAGGATACGCATCTTCATCTCGTCGGTAGCCTTGTTGGTGAAGGTGACGGCGAGTATGCTACGATAGGCCTCGGGGTTGACAATGAGTAACTTGATGTACTCCACGGCGAGAGTGAAAGTCTTGCCGCTGCCGGCACTGGCCTTGAATATTGTTAGGGGAGCTGATTGTACTGACTGTTGCAAAGTGTATGTGGCAATTATAAATTTTACTAAAATTATGAGCAAAGGTATGATATTTTTTTGAGAAACGGCGGAAAAATTGTAATTTTGCGCAAAATACAAACTAAAAATGCTGAAATTTCTGTCCTTGGGCAGTGGAAGCAGTGGCAACTGCTACTTTCTTCAGACTGCCAACGACGCCCTCCTGATTGACTCAGGCGTGGGGATACGAACTATAAAGAAATATCTACGCGAATATAACCTGAAGTTGGACGACGTCAAACGAATACTGATAACTCACGACCATGCCGATCATATACGCTCGGTGGGGGTCTTGAGCCAAGAACATAACCTGCCCGTGTACGCCATAAAGGAAGTGCATGCCGGGATACAGCGCAACTACTGCGTTACGAAGAAAGTGCCCGCCGAGAATGCCAAGATGATAGAACGTGGTGTTCGTGTCAAGTTGGGCGACTTCAGCGTAACTCCCTTTGCTGTGCCGCACGACAGTTCAGGTAACGTGGGGTATTGCCTTGAGGTGGAAGGCATCACGTTCTGTCTGATGACAGACGTTGGCCACATCACGGAGGAGATGAAACAGTATATCGGCGAAGCGAACTATCTGGTGCTCGAGGCAAACTACGACAAGGAGATGCTTGCCAACGGTCCCTACCCGGTACACCTGAAGGAACGCATAAAGGGCGGAAACGGACACCTGTCCAATTTGGAGTGCGCTGAGGCTATAGCCAACTACGCCACGCAGAAACTCAAGCACGTCTGGCTCTGCCATCTGAGTGAGGAGAATAACCATCCTATCCTGGCCTTGAAGACCGTCGAGCAGACACTCCGCTCCTACGGACTCATCCCTGGCAAGGACTTTATGGTGGAAGACCTCAAGCGCAAGACACCGTCGAAACTTTACGAACTGACATAAAAACATTATTGCAAGAAGACAACTGAAATGAAACGCATATTTGTTACAACACTTGCCCTCGCAGGCATGACTATAGGGCTCATGGCAGCCCCGCAGGCAGAATTTGAAAAGACAACACAAAGCTTCGGGACTTTCTCGGAAAGCAGCCCGGTGCAGAAGGTCACTTTCCCGTTCAAGAACACGGGTGATGCGCCGCTCGTCATCAATCAGGCTGTTGCCTCCTGCGGTTGTACGGTGCCGAAATACACCAAGACACCTATTAAACCTGGCGAATCGGGAGTAATCGAAGTTACATACAACGGAGCAGGGAAGTTCCCCGGTCACTTTAAGAAAGCTATCACCATAAACACCAATGGCGTCCCTAAAGCAATACGCCTCTACATAGAAGGCGACATGACGGCGGCTGACGCAAAGTAGTATGCTATCATTCACAAACACAGAAAAAGAACTGGCGCTCGAACTCATAGAAGACCTGCGCCACCGTGTCGCCTCCACTCTTCAAGAGGGTGACGAGGATAAATTGCGCTGTATCTTCTTCGACGTCATGAACGCCGGGAAGGTGCAGCGCGATGTTTTTGGACTCAATCCGCTGCTCCTTGCCATACAGACGGCACTCATCGCTGTGGAGGAGATAGGGCTGCGCCGCGACGGACTCGTCGCCACACTGCTCTATCCGCTCGTGCTCGGTCAGGAGATGTCCCTTGACGAGGTGAGCAAACAGTTTGGCGAGGGACCGCGCACCATTCTCAATGGCTTGCTGCGCATACAGGAGCTGTACAAGAAGACACCCGTCATCGAGACAGAGAACTTCCGCAACCTCCTGCTGTCCTTTGCAGAGGACATGCGCGTCATCCTTATCATGATAGCCGACCGTGTCAACATCATGCGCCAGATACGCGATGCCAGCGACAAGGAGGCACAGCAGCGTGTGGCAGAGGAGGCAAGCTATTTGTACGCCCCGCTTGCGCACAAATTGGGACTGTACAAACTCAAGAGCGAACTGGAAGACCTCTCCCTCAAGTATCTCGAGCACGACGCCTACTATCATATAAAGGAGAAACTGTCCGCCACGAAGCGTGCCCGCGACAAGTATATCGAGGACTTCATCGGTCCGATACAGAAAAAGTTGGAGGCACTCGGGCTCAAGTTCCACATGAAGGGACGCACGAAGTCCATACACTCTATATGGCAGAAGATGAAGAAGCAGAAGTGCCCCTTCGAGGGTGTCTACGACCTCTTTGCCATACGCATTATCCTCGACTCCGAGCTGGACAAGGAGAAGATGGAGTGCTGGCAGGTGTACAGCGTTATCACCGATATGTACCAGCCCAATCCGAAGCGTCTGCGCGATTGGCTCTCCGTGCCCAAGAGCAACGGCTACGAGTCGCTTCACATCACCGTGCTCGGTCCGGAGAACAAATGGGTGGAAGTGCAGATACGCACGGAGAGGATGGACGAGATAGCTGAGCGCGGTCTGGCTGCCCATTGGCGCTATAAAGGCGTGAAAGGCGGTGGCGGTGGCATCGACGAGTGGCTGGCTGCCATACGCACAGCCCTGGAAGCCGGCGACGACATGCAGGTGATGGACTCCTTCCGTCGTGACCTCTACGAGGACGAGGTGTTTGTATTTACCCCGAAGGGCGAGATACGCAAGTTCCCCGTAGGGTCTACTGTCCTCGACTTTGCCTACCGCATCCATTCGCGCATAGGCAACCAGTGTGTGGGTGGCAAGATCAACGGCAAGACGGTGCAGATGCGTGAGGTGCTCCACTCCGGGGACACCGTGGAGATAAAGACTTCCGCCACGCAGAAACCGAAGCAGAGTTGGCTGCAAATCGTCAAGACTTCGCACGCACGTGGCAAGATACGTTTGGCTCTTAAGGAGTCGCAGGCAAACGAGGGCATCTTTGCCAAGGAACAGTTGCAGCGACGCTTCAAGAACCGCAAGATAGAACTGGACGAAAGTCTCATGCAGCAGCTTATAAAGAAGATGGGCTACAAGGAGGTGTCCGAGTTCTACGTGGCTATCACGCGCGAACAACTCGACATCAACACCGTCATCGAGCGTTACCTCGAGATGAAGCAGCGCAACGAGCAGGGCGGCAGCAACGCACAGGAAACCGTCGTGCAGTCGGCTGAAGGTTACCACTACGAGCAGCAGGCATGCGAGGTGAAGCAACGGGCGGACGACACACTGGTCATCGACCGTGGTATGCGCGGCATAGAATACACATTGGCCAAGTGCTGCAAGCCAATCTACGGCGACCCCATCTTCGGTTTCGTCACGGTAAGCGGCGGCATCAAGATTCACCACGAGAACTGCCCGAACGCAGCAGACCTCAAGTCGCGCTGTGGCTACCGCATCGTGCGTGCCCGTTGGAGCGGCAAGGGACAGACGCAGTACAACGTGACCCTCCGCGTGGTAGGTAACGACGACATAACAATTGTCAACAACATAACCTCCGTTATTTCAAAAGAAGAAAAGATAACCCTCCGCGGCATCACCCTCGACAGCAACGACGGACTCTTTCAGGGCAACATCACCGTGCAGCTCGAGGATACCTCGCGTCTGGATGCTCTCATCAAGAAGATACAGGGAGTAAAGGGCGTCAGAGTGGTGCAGAGAGTGTAATAAATATAAGGTAAAAAGAGATGTCATTAATATTCAATCCCGTGGAGCAACCGCAGGAACTCTGTCTTGCTTTCCAAGGAAAAGATGTAGTATTGGCTTCCGATGGTAGACTGCCGTCGTTTGAAGAACTGAAGGAACTGCAGGAGAAGTGCCCGACCTACGGCTTCCTGGCAGAACCCGAGTATGGCTTCTGTGCGTTGGGCATAGAGGCAGACGCAGAACTGCCTGCAGGCTTTACCACCCAACAGGTACGTCTATACAACTACAACCGTAGCGAAGACGTATCGTTGAGAGTACTGCGTGCGAAGGCGTTACTGCACTGGCGACAGCAGCTGCAGTACTGCCCCAAGTGTGGCGCAAAGCTGACCACACCGCATCCAACGCTGACTGCGATGCAGTGCGACGGGTGCGGTGCAGTACATTTCCCGCGCCTCCAGCCCTGCATCATCGTGCTGGTCAACAAGGGCGACAAGCTCCTTCTCTGTCGTCATGTGCAACGCCATCAGACCATCTACGCCTGCGTTGCTGGATTTATGGAAGCCGGCGAGACGGCAGAACAGACCGTACACCGTGAAGTGATGGAGGAAACGGGTCTGACGATAAAGAACCTGAAGTACTTCGGTTCGCAAAGCTGGCCCTTCCCCGCCCAACTCATGATAGCCTTCACGGCCGAATACGAGAGCGGCGAGCTACACCTGCAGGAGGACGAGATAGCCGATGCTAACTGGTACTCCATTGACAACCTGCCGTCCCTTCCTCAACCAGGCTCCATAGCCTACGAAATGATTCACGCTTTCATCCGTCAGCAGGCTAAGTGACCAAAGCGTGTTTGGATATTACGATTCTTTTAGTCTTTCTTGCCACCGAAAATACGGAGCAGATAGAGGAAGAGGTTCACGAAGTCGAGATACAGGGTCAGAGCTCCGAGTAGTGCCAGTTTCTGTGCCCCCTCGTCCATATAGTCGGCATCGGCGAGCATGAGCTTGATCTTCTGTGTATCCCATGCGGTGAGACCTACAAAGATGACCACCCCGACGTAACTGGTGATATAGCTGACCATCGGACTGTGCAGGAATATATTTACCACCGTCGCAATAATCAGTCCAAAGAGAGCCATATACAGCATCTTTCCCACGGAGGACAGGTCTGTCTTGGTTAACAAGCCGTACGCCGACATGACCCCGAACGTGCCTGCACAGATAAAGAACGTAGAGGCGATGGACGATGCCGTGTATGCCAGGAAGATGGCCGACATCGTAATGCCGTTGAGCACCGAGTACGCTATGAACATTAGCGTGCCGGTCAGCAGCGACAGCTTGTTGATACGGGCGGAGAGAATCAGCACCAACGCCAATTCTGCACCTATCAACCCATAGAACGTCAGTCGGCTTCCAAACACCAGTTCGATAAAGTGAGGGTTGGTAGCCACACCGTACGCCGTAATTCCAGTGATGGCAAGTGCCAGAGCCATCCACGTATACACTTTCCTGATTAGCGCAGGAACAGAAACGGAGCGTCCTTCCGACTGCTCCACTTGTCTGTAAAATTCATCAAGTTCCATTTTTTCTTTTCAATTAATAGTGAGTTGTAAGTCGATTTTATTGCGAGAAATCGCCTGTAAAGGTATACGCCGTCTACCTTTTAAAGCGTTTTCTTGCAAATTTAGACACTTCTTGACCTAAAAAAATTGCAGATGAGTATAACGAAATCGGGCGTTTAGACCATGCAGGAGTAGTGGTCTACTACACCGAGGACGTGGCGGGAGTCGTCCGTGACCAGCACCATGTGTATCTTGTTCTTTTGCATCACCTTCAGTATGTCCGTTACTTTCGTTGACAAGGAGACACACTTAGGGGTGCGGGTCATTATGTCGCTGACTGTATGGTCGAAGAAGGCTGCCTGCCATTTCTCCATGGCACGTCGGATGTCGCCGTCCGTAATTATGCCGGCAAGGGTGTTGTCGTCTGTCAACGAGATGCCCAGACCGAGTCTTCCGGCGCTGACGCGTATGATGGCTTGTCCGAGGTGCATGTCCTCGGGGATGATGGGCAGGTCCTCCGAACGCATTACGTCGGCGGCTGTGGTGAGCAGACGCTTGCCCAGCGAACCGCCGGGGTGGAACTGTGCGAAGTCGCGCGGCTGAAAATTGCGTAGTTCCATGAGGGCTATGGCAAGGGCGTCGCCCATGGCGAGGGCTGCTGTCGTACTGCTGGTAGGGGCGAGGTTGAGCGGACACGCCTCTTTCTTGACCTTGACATTGACGTGGCAGGTGGAGTATTTGGCAAGGAGAGAGTCGGGATTGCCGCTCATGCCTATAATCTTTGCCTGCATGTGCAGTATCATTGGGATAAAGCGCAGCAGCTCGTCGGTCTGTCCGCTATTGCTGAGGGCGAGTACTACATCGTCTGACGTGATGACACCCAAGTCGCCGTGATACACGTCGAGGGGATTGACGAAGACTGCGGGTGTGCCTGTGCTGGATAGCGTGGCGGCTATTTTTGCGCCTACGTTGCCGCTCTTGCCGACTCCCGTGACGATGACTTTTCCCTTGCATTGGAGCATCAGTTCGACGGCTTGCTCGAAGCCTTTGTCCAGTTGGGGGATGAGGTCAAGGATGGCTTGCCCTTCGTCTTGTAGTGCCTGTGTAGCTATTTCGAGAATTGTCTTCATAGGGAAGTTGGCGGATTTATAGAAGTTGGCGAATGAGTTGTTCCAGGTCTTTCAGATAAAGCATGTTTGGACCGTCTGAGAGGGCGTGGGCAGGGTCAGGGTGAACTTCCAAGAAGTAGCCGTTGGCACCGAATGCCTTTGCTGCAAGAGCCATCGACGGAACGAAACGGCGGTCGCCTGAGGTAGTACCGTTGCCGCCGCCGGGACGTTGTACGCTGTGGGTGCAGTCCATGATGACGCGCGGTGTTATCTGCAGCATGTCGGGGATGTTGCGGAAGTCAACAACCAGATTGTTGTAGCCGAAGCAGTTGCCGCGTTCCGTGAGCCATACGTCGGCATCGTCCCCGACAGTCTCGCGCACTTTCTGCACGGGATAGCGCATGTCTGCTCCGCTGAGGAACTGTGCCTTCTTGATGTTGACAGCCTTGCCGGTCTTGGCGGCAGCAACGAGCAGGTCTGTCTGCCGGCAGAGGAATGCTGGGATTTGGAGTACGTCGACAACGGCTGCGGCTTCCTTTGCCTGCCATGCTTCGTGGATGTCGGTGAGGAGGTTAAGGCCGTACTTCGACTTCACGTCAGCCAGCATCTGCAGACCGCGCTCTATGCCCGGGCCGCGAAAGGAGGTGATGGAGGTGCGGTTTGCCTTGTCGAAGGAGGCTTTGAATATGATGTTGATGCCGAGTGTTTCGTTGATGCGCACGAGTTCCTGCGCAACGGTGTCGAGCAGTTCTGCCGACTCGATGACGCATGGTCCGGCAATGAAAAGTGGTTTCGTAGCCATATATATAATGTATAAAAGGGCTGATAACTAAAGGGTATGAGGGACGGTACTACTTCTTCCAGAATCGATGGGTGATGTCGGTAAGTTTGCCGTTGCGTCCTACATGGTACAGCCGTTGGTTTGTTGTAGGTTTGTTGAGCGGACCATGCGACTCGAGGTATGGTCCCAACTTGATGTAGTCGAAGTGCTTAAGGTTGATGTCTGGGGAGAGCAGAGCCCTTCCGCTGTACCACCCTACAGCGAGGTGTGGCCAATGGGTCTTAATCCAAGCGGCGAGGTCGTCGACAGCTTTTGTTTCTGCGTCGCCGCCCATGAGACAGACGCACGTGATGTCGTCGCCGTACTGTCGGAGCAGCTCGCCCATCGACATGGCGTTCAGCGGGTCCCCGATGTCCTCCCAGAGGTACTGGCTGTGGCAACCGGGACAATGGCAGGGACAACCGGATATATTGACGGAGAGCGTGACCTCGTCAGGAATTTCCTGAAAGACCACGCCCGTGTTTACGTATTTCAAATGTATGTGTGTTCAATTATGGTTTAGCTTTACAGTACACTCTGTGTTCTCTTATCCCACCTGTTCGTCGCCCATCTTGGATTGACCTGCATAGTAGCGGCGTTCAGCCTCCTTCTGACGTGGAGCGGAGAAGTTGCTCACGCGCTTGAGGTAACCGATGATGCGGGTCATGTAGTCGATGTTGGTAGACTGGCATGAGGGGCACTGCTTGAGGTAGCGCTTGTCGATGTGTCCGCACTCGTTGCAGATGGTGTTGGGGATGTTGAACGTAAAGTAGTTGCAACCCTCCTTTGCAGCCACGCGCAGCAGCTGCAGGTACTGCTTCTTGGAGAGGTGCTCCTCCAGGTTCATGTGCAGAGCCGAACCGCCCGTGAGGTGTTCGATGTACGGTGCGCCGTGCAGTTTGAACTTGTCGATTATGTTCAGCGAGTCGTCCTCTACGACGTAGAAGTAAGAGTTGTAGCAGTCGCGTGGCACGAAGTATCCGTCCTCGCGGTCCCACTTGGCATGCTTTACGCCGACGTTCTCTGCAGGAATCATCTCGCAGTTGAAGAGAACCTCCTTGGAACGGTACTGCTTGTTGTACTTCTCGACGATGGACAGGATGCCTTGCACGAATTCCTTGTACTGGTCGTTGGCAGTAATCTTGAGTCCCATGAACTCGGCAGCCTCAACAAGACCGTTGACGCCGATGGTGAGATACTGGCGGTTCATCGTGATGTAGCCGGCATCGAAGAGTGGCAGCATTCCGTGAGCCTGCAGCTCCTTCAGGTTTTCGTTGTAAGCCAGCTGTACCTTGTGGCATACGTCGATGACATCCTCGAGGAATTCCTTGTAGTCCTTGCCGTTGTTTACGGCATACTGGATGCAGCGGTTGAGGTTGACGGTGAGTACCGACTTTGAACCCGTGCTCACGCCGCCAGCACCGAGGGTGTATGAGAAGCCGTTGTCCTGAATCTCGTTGCGCAGACGGCAGCAAGAGGAGAGGGAGTCGGCGTTGTCGCTCATGTAGGTGAAGAAGGAGTGTCCCTCGGAGTACATCTGTGCTGTGAAGTCACCCCATTCCTGGTCGCGGCACTCGCCGTTGTCGGCAAGGAGTGCCATGGTCTCTACCGGGAAGGTAAGGACGGTCTTGCAACGCTCGGCGTTGAACCACTTCATGAAACGCTTCTGCAGCCAAGAGAGACTGTTCCAGTCAGGCTGCGAGCCGTCCGGGAAGTAGAAGTTGCCGAAGAGCGACTCAAAGTAGTACTTGTCATAGTAGGCGATGTTCCAGAATACGGCCTGGAAGTTGCGTGCTCCCGTCGGCTGGTTGATGGAGTAGACGATCTGCTCGAAGCAGTCTGTGATGATTTTGTCGATGGTGCGCTGGCGGAGCGAGAGGTCCACCACCTTGTCTGCGTGCTCGTAGTAGTCCAGTCCGTACTCTTTTCCGATGAAGTAGTTGAGGTACATGAGGAACTCTGGTGTGGCGCAGGCACCTGACAGCATGGAGCTGACGATAAACACCATATTGATGAATCCGCCGCAGAACGACTTGAGGTTCGTCGGGGCAGAAGAGTTGCCGCCGATAGCCGTGGTGCCTCCGATGAGCCATGGGTACATGGTGATGGACGCACAGTAGGGCGCGATGGAAGTCTCGTCGTTCTTATATATAAAGTGGTGATCGAGCAAGTCGATGTACTTGTCCGCAAGGTCTTTGCTGTACATCTTCTTGATGCGGTTGGTGAGCAGACGGCGGTTCAGGCGGATAAAGTTCGACTTCGGCAGTTCGCCGATGAGAGTTGCAATGTTTTTGTGCTCTACGTTTGCATTAGCGTCAAACTTTGAACCTGTTGCAGCGTTTGCTGCTTCCATGTAGTCTGTCAAAAAGTTCAACTTCTCCAAAGTCTCTCGGTCCTCCAGATGGCTTTGGCGATAGAGCATGAAACCCTTCGCTACCTTGTAGTAGCCTTCGCGCATGAGAGCTTCCTCGACCTGGTTTTGAATATCCTCTACGGTGATGTCGTCCTTCACGTCCAAGTGGCTGATAATCTTGGAGATATTCGAAATGTTGCAGGACTCGCCAACGGCTTCGAAAGCCTTGACTATCGCGGTCATAATCTTGTCGAGAGAGAACACGTCTTTCGATCCGTCGCGCTTTGTGATAGAGAATGTTTTAATCTGTACCATGGATGGAAAAGGTGAATTTTATGGTTTACTTTCTGTCGTTTGGGATAGGTGAAAGTTGTCTGTTTTGGAAAACTTTTTGGTTTGAAGTTTTGAAAAAGTTTTCCGTTTTGGAAAACTTTGCGTTCTGTTTCTGTCAGCTTCTATCCAGAAAACGGTTGCAAAGTTAGTAATTATTCTCTATATATCCAAAGGCTTTTCAAAGAAAAAAAAGTAGGCGAGCAACCCCATGGTGTTACCCGCCTATTGTAATTGCACCATTCACAAAGTATTACATCGTTATCGTGCAGTAAAAAATATTTTTACCTCCAACAGGCGTTCTTGACCTATCATAATTTTGCTGTTTTGGCGATAAGATAGTGGTCGAGAATGGTGATGGCGACCATTGCTTCTACGATGGGCACAGCACGTGGGAGAACGCACGGGTCGTGTCTTCCGCGTGCCTTGAGGGTCGTGGCGTTTCCTTCCATGTCCACGGTAGGTTGCTCGCGCAGTTGCGTTGCTACGGGCTTGAATGCCACTCTGAAATAGATGTCCTCGCCGTTGCTTATTCCGCCCTGGATGCCGCCGCTATGGTTTGTGAGGGTGTGTATGTGTCCGTCCTCATCGGTGGTGAAGATGTCGTTCTGCTCTGAACCGCGTTGGTCGAGTCCCTGAAAGCCTTCGCCATACTCGAATCCCTTGACGGCGTTGATGCTGAGCATAGCCGCCCCGAGTGACTGGTGCAGCTTGCCGAACTCTGGTTCGCCGAGCCCTACGGGGCATCCCTTGATGACGCACGTTATGGTGCCTCCAATCGTGTCGCCTGCCGCCTTTACGTCCATGATGAGTGCTTCCATCTCACGTGCTTTGTCGGGGTCAGGACAGCGGACTATGTTTGTCTCCGTCACGGACAGGTCGTACTTGCGGTAGTCTCTGTCGAGTGCTATAGAGCCGACCTGTGAGGTGTACGCCTCAATGGTGATGCCCAATTGTCGCAGGGCAAGTTTGGCTATAGCTCCGGCTACGCAGCGTCCTATGGTGATGCGTGCTGAGGAGCGTCCGCCGCCGCGATGGTCGCGTATGCCGTACTTCTGTTGGTATGTATAGTCAGCGTGTGAGGGGCGGTAGAGGCAGCGCATATTTTCGTAGTCCTGCGAGTGCTGGTTGGTGTTGCGTACCAGGAAGCCGATGGGGCAGCCCGTCGTCTTTCCTTCGAAGATGCCGCTGAGCAACTCTACCTGGTCGGCTTCGTTGCGTCCTGTAGTCACGGCACTCTGTCCCGGTCGGCGTCTTGCCAGTTCGCTTTGTATGAAGTCCATGTCGACAGCGATGCCTGCAGGAACTCCGTCGATGACACCGCCGACACCTGCGCCATGGCTTTCGCCGAAGGTTGTTATGGTGAATAGTTTGCCGAAAGTATTCATTTCGTGAAATAGTCTGATTCGTTTTGATACTGCGTGACCATGGTGGGATTATTAGTGACAACCTCCGCAGCCGCCCCCGTTGCATCCGCCCTCGCCGTCGCAACCTTCTCCGTCGCTGTGGCAACCGCCTCCACAGCCTCCGCATCCTCCGTGGCAACCTCCGCCTGACATACGGTTTATGATCATCTGAATCTCCTCGTTGCTGGCCTCCCGGCACTCCGTTACGCAGCCCTGGAAGTTCAGTTCGCAACCGGCTAGCGGGTGGTTGAGGTCGATGCGCACTTTGTCATCGGAGATTTCAAGCACGTGTCCCATGAAGCGGTTGCCGTCTTCGTTCTGCAGAGGTATGATGGCATCCACGTAGACGTTCTCGCTGTCAAACTTTCCGTTGGGCGAGAATATCTGCTTGTCCAGTTCGATGATGCGCTCTGCATAGTGGTCACCGTACGCCTCGTCCTTGGTGAGGGTGAAGTCGAATGTGTTGCCCTTCGCCAGGGTTTCGATGTGCTTTTCGAATCCCGGTATTGTAGTTCCGAAACCTGTGATGAAAACGAAAGGGTCTGAAGCCGGAGCTTCCTCTTCCATGTTGCGTACGCCGTCCTTGATGGTGTATAGCTTGTAGGCTATCTCGTAGTATTTGTTTGTCATTATATATGTAATGTGTATGTTGTTCGTGTCTTGCTTCTGCAAAGGTAGTAAAAAAAACGTACGTGGGCAATAATAGCAAGCCTTTTCTCGTAATCTTTGTATTTTTGACGCTAGTCAAGAATTGTCTTGTGTACGCCCACAAATAGGCGTAACAATTTGCAGAAAATTGGTAAAGTCCGTAATTTTGCACTCGTAAACACAAGGGTAGTGGATATGTAATAGTATCCACGAAATAAAGGACACTTTTAAAGGTCCCAATCTCAATAGGATTATGACTCTTGGGGTAGACAGAATCCCACGTTAGGCTTAATCGCTATACCCAAGAGTTGAAAAGTAAAAAGATTTTTTAAGGTGGGTAGTCCGCTCCGACTAAGCTGAATTCGTTTGGCGATGGTTGGGCGGACTTTTTTTTGTTTTAGAACATCCTCAGATACTTTTCCTGCGTACCGTCAATGTGCCATGTGTCGGGGGTGCCTGTTTCTATGGGCTTTCCCGGGTGCATCAGCCATATTTGGTCGGCGAGGGGGAGGGACTGCTCCAGGTCGTGGGTGGAGAGGAAGATCGTTTTGCCGCATTCGTGGGCCAGTTTGCAGAGCAGTTGCATCATCTCTACTTTACTGGGATAATCGAGAAAGGCTGTCGGCTCGTCAAGGAAGATGACGGGCGTCTCCTGTGCAAGAGCCTTTGCTATCATTACTTTTTGCCGTTCTCCGTCGCTGAGCGTTCCGGTCATGCGTTGCGAAAGGGACTCTATGCCAACGGTCTGTATGGCTTGGTCAATCTTTTCGTTGTCCTCAGGGCGTAGTCTGCCCCAGAAGTCGGTGTATGGGTTTCGTCCTTTGGCTACCGTTTCCCTTACGGTCATGTTCTGCACGTCGGGGCGTTCCGTCAGAACTACGCTGAGGGTTTGTGCCAGTTCGTGCGCCGTGTATTCGTCCGTGTCACGTCCGTTGAGGATGATTTTCCCGTCAAGTCTCGGTTGAAAAGTGGAGAGCGTTCGGAGCAGGGTGGACTTGCCCGCGCCATTGCTGCCCACGAGGCACGTGACTGTGCCCCGTGGAATGTGTGTGCTTATTCCGCTTGCCACAATGTGTTTGCTGCGGCCGCGCTTATATCCGATGGATAAGTCTTGGAGGATTAGCATTTAGATATCTGCTTATAGCTTTACTTTCACCTTCTTTCCCGTGCCCTCGTTGCCGATGCGGTTTACGGGTGTGATGACGTAGACGTACTTTGTCTTGCCGTTGACGTATGGGAGATTGTACCACGGTTGGCGTGTGATGGCTACGATGTGTGAGGCATCGTCGGTGTTTATAGCCTCTTTTTTGCCAAACTGATAGACGACGTACTGCGTAGCCTCGTCTCGCCAGTCCTTGCTCTTCGGTTCTTGCCAGAAGAGGGTGTAGCCATCGCTGGTCCATGTTGCTTTGGGCTTCTTCACTTTGTCTGGGGCTTTTGTGTCTATGAACGACATGAGGGGTTGGAGCACGGGTCGTGTCCAGTATCTCGTGCGCAGTTGTGTGCCGTAGCCTCCGATGTTGTCAACGGCGGCCTTGGCGTACCAGAGGACGGTGCCCTGCACGTTGGCCGCCTCGTCGTGCAGTCGGAACTTTGCGTTCATCTGGTTGACGGATGGGTTGTTTACGTCTGCGTACTTGACCGTGCGTTCCACGTCCTCTCCGATGTACAGTGGTCGTCCTCCGGCATTCTCGTCCCACCAATGGAGGAGCGTCTTGTAGTCAGCCGCAGGGTGGCCTATCTGCCAGTACAGTTGCGGCACGCAGTAGTCTATCCATCCTTTGTCCACCCACAGGAGGACGTCGGCGTAGAGGTCGTCGTAGTTCTGTAGTCCGTTCGTCTGCGAACCGTTGGGCGAGTTCTTTGCGTTGCGGTAGATGCCGAATGGCGAAACGCCGAACTTTACCCATGGCTTTGTGGCGCGCAGTGTTTCGTAGAGCTGCTTGATGAAGAGGTTGACGTTGTCGCGTCGCCAGTCGCCGATAGTGCTGAACCCTCGTGGGTCGGCGGCGAAGTCTTTTGCGTCGGGAATGGTCTGTCCTGGGGCAGGGTAGGGGTAGAAGTAGTCGTCGATGTGTAGTCCGTCCACGTCGTATCGGTTTACGATGTCAGCAGCCACCTGGCAGATGTAGTCGCGGTTTTCCTGCTTGGCGGGATTGAGGATGTAGAGTCCGTCGTACTCGAAGACGAGGTCGGGTCTCTGCACGGCGATGTGTTGCGTGCAAAGTTGTTGGGTTACTTTCGTCTTGGCGCGGAAGGGGTTTATCCAAGCGTGCAGCTCCATGCCGCGTTTGTGGCATTCGTCAATCATCCATTGGAGTGGGTCCCAGTATGGCGACGGAGCCGTGCCCTGTTGCCCTGTGAGCAGGCGGCTCCACGGTTCAATTTGGCTAGGGTATAGTGCGTCGCATTCGGGGCGTACCTGGAAGATGATGGCGTTCACGCCGTCCTTCTGCAGTTCGTTGAGTTGGTATGTGAGAGTCTGTTGCATCTGCGCAGTGCCGATGCCCTGGAACTGTCCGTTGACGCATTGTATCCAAGCTCCGCGGAATTCGCGTTTTTTGATGGTCTGTGAGTAGGATATGGTAGTGATGGAAAGAGCTAAGAGCAGTAGTGTGAATAGTCTTTTCATGAAGTTAAAAGTAGAGTGTCGGTTATAAATGATTTAGACTGGGCCGTCGGGGCACTTGAGTGAGTGTTGACAGACGAAGAGTCTGACTCGTCCTCGAGTACCGGGAAGACCCAGTCTAAACGGTTTATTTACAGTTCGTCGAAGTTGATTTCTTTTTCTATAGATGTAGGTTCAGCGGGGTTGTTGCCCTCGCTTGGGATAGTCTTTTCGATAGGGTTGCCGTCTTCGTCGATTAGGATTTCCTCTTCGAAATTGAGGGAGTCTGTGTCGAGTGTGTCTCTGCGGCTTGTTCCGGCGTAAGAGCATTCGTACATGCTGCGGTCTATGTCCGTGCCGTCAGGCTTCTGGAACTTGCCGTGGTACTTCTGGAATGCCGGGTCACCGAAGACAGACTCGAGGAAGTAGCCGCAGATGGGCAATGCCGTGCGCGAGCCCTGTCCCAGTGCTCCCGTGCGGAAGTGTATGCAGCGGTATTCGCCTCCTACCCATGCGCCTACTACGAGGTTGGGTGATACGCCCATGAACCATGCGTCCGAGTGGTTGTTCGATGTTCCGGTCTTTCCGCCGAACTCCGTGTCGGTGTACTTTCCTATGTATCCCCACAGGCTTTGTGACGTACCGCCGCTTTCGCGCAGTCCAGCCTGCAGGAGCTGCTGTACGAGGAATGCCGACTTGATGGTGATGGCCTGCTTCGTTTCCGTCGGCGCGGTATAAATCTCTTTGCCGTTGCGGTCTACGATGCGTGTGATGAGAATCGGTTCTGCGTGAGCCTGTCCGTTGTTGCTGATGGTGCTGTATGCGTTGACCATCTCAAGCAGGGTAACGTCGCTCGAACCGAGAGCCAGGGACGGCGCATCGTCCAGTTTGCTCTTGACACCCATGTTGTGTGCCGTCTCGATGATGTTCTTTATGCCCATCTCCTGTCCGAGCCGTACGGCAACGGAGTTGATACTGCGTGCGAATGCTGTGCGCAGGGGCATGGAGTCGCCCGTGAAATATCCGTTGGCGTTGGTCGGAGCCCACGTCACTTCCTCCTTCTTCTGTGCGTCCCAGACTTTCATGGAGAAGTACTCGTCGCGTCGCTTGTCGCAAGGAGTCAGTCCCTGTTCCATTGCCTCGGTGTAGACGAAGAGTTTGAAGGTGGAACCAGGCTGTCGCATTGCCGTCACCTTGTCGTACTTCCAATGGTCGAAGTCGATGTCTCCCACCCACGCCTTGACGTGTCCGCTCTGTGGCTCCATGGCAACGAAGGAGCAATGCATGAAGCTGACCATATAGCGAATGGAGTCCATGGTTGACATCTCCTGTTCTATCTCGCCCTTGTCGTAGTCGAACACCTTCACCATGTGCGGTTTGTTGAGGTAGTAGTCGATGGAGTCCGGCTGACCGGGGTACTTCTGTTCGAGGTATTTGTAGACAGGCTGCTGCTTGGCAATGTCCTCGATGAAGTTGGGTATGACTTGATGCTTCTCGTCCTGCCACGGCTGCTGACCGCTCCAATGCGACTTGAAGTTGCGCTGCACCTGCTTCATCTGTTTGCGTGCTGCGTCCTCGGCGTACTTCTGCATACGCGAGTCCAGTGAGGTGTAGATCTTCAGACCGTCGTTGTAGAGGTCTATGTCCTCCAGGTTCTCGTTCTCGGCGCAGAGCTGTTTGATGTACTTTGCTATTGCTTCGCGGAAATACTTTGCCTGACCGTCGTAGTTGTCCTCCACCTTAAATTCAGAGACGTCGATGCTGACGCTCTTGAGCGAGTCGAAGCGTGCGTTGGTGAGGTCGCCGTGCGTGCGCATATTGTCGAGCACGACGTTGCGTCGCTTGAGTGAGTTTTCGGGGTGCGAGATGGGGTTGTAGAATGTAGTGGCCTTGAGCATGCCTACGAGCACGGCAGCCTGTTCGGTCTTCAGTTCCTTTGGCGAGCAGTTGAAGTAGGTCTTCGCCGCCGTCTTGATGCCGAAGGCGTTGTGTCCGAAGTCGACGGTGTTGGCGTACTGTACGAGGATTTCCTTCTTGCCTTCGGTGCGTCCCTTTGTGACGGCGAAGTAAAGCTCCAGTTTCATGGCGGTAATCCACTCCTTCGTCTTCATGACAAGGATTTTGACGCCCGGAATCTTTCCTACCAGTCCCGTGCTGTACTGCGTGCGTACGCGGAACATATTCTTCGCCAGCTGCTGCGTGATGGTCGAAGCGCCGCGTCCGCCGTGTCCCGTAGCAGCGTCCTTTGCTGCGGCGAGCAGACCGAGCGGGTCGATGCCCCAATGTGAGTAGAAACGCTCGTCTTCGGTGTCGATGAGAGCCTTCCAGAATTCGGGGTTTACGTCGGCGTATTCTACTGGCGTACGGTTCTCGTTGAAGTATTTTCCGAGCAGCACGCCGTCTTCGGAATAGAGTTCCGAAGCCTGACTGGTCTTGTGTTCGCTGATTTCCACCCATCCAGGCGACTTGCCGAAGAGCCAGAAGAGGTTGATGTCCACGGCTCCGAGGTACAGTACGAACGCAACGACGAGCGATGCGACGGCTGTGGTGGTCTTGATGTACCAAGGTCGGCCGATGTAGCAACCTTTGTACCATGTCCAGAATTGTTGTAACTTCCCGACAAAGAGTGCGAGAATTTGCTTGATCTTTTTCATTTGGTAGATGTAATAATGTGCTCGACGATGTCGTCGTATTGTTCAGGGTGAAACCAAGTCATGTCCGTGTCGCGTTTGTACCAAGTCAGTTGTTTTCGTGCGTACTGGCGTGTATTGCTTTGTATCTGTCTGACGGCTTCCTCGAAGGGTATTTCTCTGTCGAAATACTTGAACATCTCTTTGTATCCGACTGTGTTCAAGCCGTTTTCGTTGCGGTGGGTCATGTTGTTGCGTGCTTCCTCTTCCAGGCCGTCATCCACCATTTGCAGCACCCTTGCATTTATACGTTCGTAGAGTTCCTCGCGGTCGCGTGTTAGTCCTATCTTGATGGTGCGGAAGGGTCGCGGTTTCTTCTCGCCCGTACGGAACGACGTGTATGTTTTTCCAGTCTGGTGGCATATTTCCAGAGCGTGTACCACTCGGCGCGGGTTGTTCCTGTCTACGACGGCCCAATGCTCGGGGTCCAGCCTCTGCAGTTCGTTCACGAGGGCGGGCAGTCCTTCCGTAGCCAGCCGTTCCTTCATCCGGATGCGGATGTCGTCGCGCACGGTGGGGATGTCGTCAATGCCGTTGCAGACGGCGTCGATGTACATCATGGACCCTCCTGTGAGTATGGCAATCGGGCGTGGTGTGCCTCCCTGCGCAACATCTGTCCCGTCGGCGGTCTGCTGCTCCTTGATACGTGCAATGGTCTTCAGTACGTCCTGCTCGTACATCGAGGCGGAGTAGTAGTCTCCCACGTGGTGTGTTGCCACGAAATGGTGGCGCACGCGTTGCCTTTGTTCTGCTGTGGGTGCGGCAGTTCCAATGGGCAGTTCTGCAAAAATCTGCCGTGAGTCGGCGTTGATGATGTCGACTCCGAAACGTTCCGCCAGTCGCAGGCACAATTCCGTCTTGCCTACGCCCGTCGGACCAGTTACAACAATCAGCGTGTTGTCTTGCATTCTGTACGTTGTGTGTTTCTCTATCTGATTATTCCGCGCTCGGCGGTGGTGATGAAGTCGAGCACGTACTGTATCTCTGGAGTTACCTCCATCGTGTTCTTTACCTCCTCGATGCCTTCCTTTATGATGCCTTTGGAGTAGATGGTGTTGTAGGCTTCTCGGATGGCCAGAATCGTCTCGTTGGGAAAGCCGCGTCGGCGCAGTCCGATGAGGTTGAGTCCGGCGAAGCGAATAGGCTCCTTGCCTGCGATGACGTACGGCGGGATGTCCTGAGAGGTGCGGCTGCCACCCTGCACCATGACGTATCCTCCGATGTGTACGAACTGGTGTACGAGCACTTCGGCAGAGATGATGGCGCAGTCGTCCACGGTCACCTCTCCGGCGAACTTTGTGGAGTTTCCGATGATGCAGTTGTTTCCGATGACGCAGTCGTGTGCCACGTGCATGTTCTCCATGAGCAGGTTGCCGTTGCCCACTTTTGTAGTTCCCTTGGAAGCCGTGCCTCGGCTGATGGTGACGTTCTCGCGGATGGAGTTGTTGTCTCCAATCTCGCAGACGGTCTGTTCGCCGTGGTATTTGAGGTCCTGCGGTTTTGTGCTGATGCTTGCTCCAGGGAAGATTTCGTTGCCCGAACCCATGCGTGTGCCTTGGTTGATTGTCACGCTGTTTTGCATGATGTTGTTGTCGCCGATAACCACGTCTGCGTCAACGTAGCAGAATGGGCCTATAACGTTTCCGTCACCCATCTTAGCGTCGGGGTGGACGAAAGCCATTGGACTGATTGTATTTGCCATGGTCTTGATTCTTTTATAATTATTAAGCGGCAGACCCCCAAGCGTAGCGAGGGAGCCTGCCTATTTTTCTTTGTTCAGTTATTTGTTCTTTACCATCTGTCCAGTGAACTTTGCCTCTGCCACGAGGGTGTCTCCGACGAAGATGTATCCCTGCATCGTGGAGATGCCGTGGCGTACGGGTGCGAGTAGTTCTACCTTGAAGATGAGCGTGTCGCCGGGCACTACCTTCTTGCGGTACTTCACGTCGTCAATCTTGAGGAAGTAGCTAGTCCAGCGTTCGGGGTCTTCGAGGGTGTTGAGCACGAGGAGCGCACCGCATTGCGACATGGCCTCAATCATGAGTACGCCCGGCATTACGGGCTCTTCGGGGAAGTGTCCGGTGAAGAACGGCTCGTTTGAGGTGACGTTCTTTACGCCTACGATGGTGGTGCCGCTGATGCTGATGATTTTGTCCACGAGCTGCATGGGGTAGCGGTGCGGCAACACCTGGCGGATGCGGTTGACGTCGAGTACCGGCTCCATGTTGGGGTCGTAGATAGGAGCCTGAATCTCGTGCTTGCGAATCTCGCTGCGCATCAGTCGTGCGAACTTGTTGTTGATGGTGTGCCCGGGGCGAGTGGCCACGATGCGTCCCTTGAGGGGCTTGCCGATGAGGGCCATGTCGCCGATGATGTCGAGTAGCTTGTGACGTGTACACTCGTTCTCCCACGTCAGCGGTTTGTGCTGTAGGTAACCCAGTTTCTTGGCGTCGATGCGGTCGGTCTTGAGGAAGTCGCAGAGTTCGTCGAGCTTCTCCTGCGGCTGCTCGTGTTCGTAGATGACGATGGCATTGTCGAGGTCGCCGCCCTTGATGAGGTTAGCCTGGAGGAGCGGAATGAGGTCGCGCACGAAGACGAAGGTGCGTGCGGAGGCAATTTCTGAGGGGAACTGCTTCACGTCGTCGATGGTGGCGAACTGCGAGTTGATGAACTTCGACTCGAAGGAGCACATCGCCGTGATGGAGAACTCGTCGTCGGGGAGTATGGTGATGCAAGAGCCCGTTTCCTCGTCCTTCACCTCAATCTTCTTGCGAATGATGTAGAAGTCCTTCGGTGCGTTCTGCTCCAGAATGCCAATCTCGTTAATCTTGTCGACATACTGGATGGCTGAGCCGTCCAGAATGGGGAACTCCGGTCCGTTGACCTGCATGAGACAGTTGTCTATGCCCATGGAGTAGAGAGCCGCCAAGGCGTGCTCTACGGTGCTGATGCGTATGTCTCCCTTGCCGATGACCGTGCCGCGCTGTGTGTTCACCACGTGTTCGGCCACGGCATCTATGGTAGGCATCCCCTCGAGGTCGATGCGCTGTATCTTGTATCCTGTGTTCTCGGCTGCGGGGTTGAAGGTGACCGTGAGGCTAAGGCCCGTGTGCAGTCCTTTTCCGCAGAGCGAGAAACTACCTTTAAGTGTTTTCTGTTTGTTCATTATAAGTGGTAGAGTGGGGTAATCTTACTTTTCTAGTTCCTTCAGTCTTGCCTGTAGTTCCGCGATGGTCTTCTGCATGTTGTTCACGTCGCGGTACATGTCGGGCAGGCGTTTGAATACGGCAGACGAGCGGAAGTAGTTTGTCATCGGCATGGGTGGCGTGCCTATGAGTTCCTGGTTGGACTTGAGGCTACCCGGTACTCCGGACTGTGCTCCGAGCATCACCTTGTCTCCGATTGTAATGTGTCCTGCCAGACCTACCTGTCCTCCGAACATGCACCACTGTCCCACCTTCGTTGAGCCGGCGACGCCTACCTGAGCAGACATGACTGTATTCTCGCCGATGTCGGTATTGTGGGCAATCTGCACGAGGTTGTCCAGCTTGACACCCTTGCGTACGTACGTGCTGCCCATGGTGGAGCGGTCTACGCAGGTGTTGGCACCGATCTCGACGTTGTCCTCGATGGTGACGATGCCGATCTGCGGTATTTTGTCGTAGCCCTCGGCGGCAGGTGCAAAGCCGAAGCCGTCAGCACCAATGACGCACCCGGAGTGCAGTACGCAGTTGTTGCCCACCTTGCATCCGTGGTAGATGGAGGCGTTGCTGTAGATCTCGGTGTTGTTGCCTACGGAAGCTCCCTCGCCGATGCATACGTGCGGATGGAGTACGCAGCCGTTGCCGATGACTGCCTTGGCTTCAATCACTACGAACGGGGCGATGTAGCAGTCTGTGCCTACCTTTGCCGTCGGGTCGATGAAAGCGAGCGAGCTGATGCCCTTCTTCTTCGGTTTCATAGAGTCGTACATCTGCAGCAGTTTTGCCACGGCCTCGTATGCGCTCTTAACTCGGATGAGTGTGGCGGAGACTGGCTTCTCCAGCTGCAGTGCCTCGTCGACGAGTACTACGCTCGACTGCGTGTCGTAGATGTAGGGTGTGTATTTGGCGTTCGAGAGGAAGGAGATGGCCCCTGGCTTTCCCTCCTCAATCTTTGCGAAAGAGTTGATCGTGGCGTTGGGGTCGCCTTCGACACGTCCGTTGATGAGCTCGGCTATCTGTTGTGCTTTGAATTCCATGACAGGGGTTGTTTACGTGGGTTAGATTTTTGCCAGTTCTATGGCCATCTGCTCCTGCAGTTCCTTTGCCTTTTCTCCGGCCACTTTGGCAAAGTTTTCCGTGTTGTCTGCGAAGATGATGCCACGGCTGGAGTTGACGAGCAGTCCGCACTCCTTAGTCATGCCGTATGTGCACACGTCCTGCAGCGAACCTCCCTGTGCGCCGACACCAGGTACGAGAAGGAAGTGTTCTGGAGCCACCTTGCGGATGTCCTTGAACATCTCGCCGCGCGTAGCTCCTACGACGTACATGAGGTTGTCCGGTGTGCCCCATTCCTGGCTCTTCTTTATCACCTTCTCGAAGAGTCGCTGTCCGTCGGTGTCCGTTGTCTGCTGGAAGTCGAACGAGCCTTTGTTGCTGGTCAGGGCGAGGAGGATGACCCACGGTTTCTTCTCGGCCTCATAGTCGAGGAAGGGGACTACGCTGTCCTCGCCCATGTATGGTGCGACGGTCAGGGCGTCCACCTTGTATTCGCCGAAGAAGGTCTGTGCGTACATCTTGGATGTGTTGCCGATGTCGCCTCGCTTTGCGTCAGCTATGATGAACTGGTCGGGGTAGTTCTGCTGTATGTACTTGACGGTCTTTTCGAACGAGACGAGTCCTTTCACGCCGTATGCCTCGTAGAAGGCGAGGTTTGGCTTGTATGCTACGCAGTATGGCGCTGTAGCGTCGATGATGGCCTTGTTGAAGGCGAAGATGGGGTCTTCTTCAGCAAGCAGGTGCTTAGGCACTTTGTTCAAGTCCACGTCCAGTCCTACGCAGAGGAAAGACTGTTTCTTCTTTATGTTTTCGAATAGCTCTTGTCTTTTCATGTCCGTAAAGTATTAATTGGTCTCCGTTGTGGAGACGCTGTGTATAGTTGCTGTGAAATGTAATTGTTGTCCCTCTATCTCTTCCGTCCCGTTTTCCTACAATTCCGCTTCCTTCATTCGCTCGGCGTTTTCTGCTACGGTGAGGGCGTCTATCATGGCTTGGATGTCGCCTCCGAGGAAGCCGCTGAGATCGTGTGTAGTGTAGCCGATGCGGTGGTCTGTGACGCGTCCCTGTGGGAAGTTGTACGTTCGTATCTTGGCTGAGCGGTCGCCTGTGGAGACGAGTGTCTTGCGTCGGTTGGCGATGTCGTCGAGGTACTTCTGGTGCTCCCTGTCATAAATGTACGTGCGCAGGCGTGAGAGCGCGCGTTCCTTATTTTTTGGCTGGTCACGCGTCTCGGTACACTCGATGAGGATTTCCTCCACTTCTCCCGTGTTGGGGTTCTTCCACATATAGCGTGCGCGCACGCCGGACTCCACCTTGTTGACGTTCTGACCGCCGGCACCGCTGGAGCGGAAGGTGTCCCACTTGATTTCGCCCTCGTTTATCTGCACGTCGAAAGGCTCAGCCTCGGGGAGTACGGCCACGGTGGCAGCCGATGTCTGCATGCGTCCGTTGCTTTCCGTCACGGGTACGCGCTGCACGCGGTGAACGCCGGACTCGTACTTGAGAATACCATATACACCGTCTCCGCTTACGGCGAAGTCAATCTCCTTGAATCCGCCGACGGCACCTTCGTTGGCATCCGTGACGCTGAGTGACCATCCCTTCGACTCGCAGAAGCGTTTGTACATGTTGAAGAGGTCTCCAGCGAAGAGGCAGGCTTCGTCGCCGCCCGTTCCTGCGCGTATCTCCATCTGCACGTTCTTCCCGTCCTCGGGGTCCTTGGGGACGAGAGCTATCTTTATCTCCTCCTCGAGCCCTGGCAGTGCAGCCTCGTTTTCGCTGAGTTGCTCGCGTGCCATTTCCTTCATTTCGGGGTCGCTCTCGTTGGCAATGATGTCCTTAGCCTCCTTGATGCCCTCGAGACAGTCGATGTAGCGTTTGCGTACGTTCATGATGTCGCCGAGGTCCTTGTATTCGCGTGTGAGTTTGACGAAGCGTTGCTGGTCTGAGATGACGGAGGGGTCGGTGATGAGCGTGGTCACTTCTTCGTAGCGCGACTCTAGTCCGTCGAGTTTCTGTAGTATGCTGTTTTTTTCCAAAGTAGTCTCTGTGTGAAGGTGGTGGGATTAGTAGTTGAACTCTCCGAATTCGCTCTTTATGGTGAGCGACTTCTCGCCCTCTTCGATGCGTCCGATTATCTGTGCGTCGATGTTGAAGCTCTTGCTGATGGCGATGACCTTTTCGGCCTGCTCGGGTGAGACGTATATTTCCATGCGGTGACCCATGTTGAATACCTTGTACATCTCCTTCCAGTCGGTGCCGCTCTGGTCGTGTATGAGTTTGAAGAGCGGCGGTACGGGGAACATGTTGTCCTTGATGACGCGGCAGTTGTCGCTGACGAAGTGTAGCACCTTTGTCTGTGCTCCTCCGGTGCAGTGTACCATGCCGTGAATCTCGGGGCGCATCTCGTCGAGCATCTTCTTGATGACCGGTGCGTAGGTACGGGTGGGGGAGAGGACGAGTTTTCCTGCGTTGACGGGTGCTCCCTCCACGGTGTCCTCGAAGCGGCATTTTCCGGAGTAGACCAGTTCGTCGGGCACGGCGTGGTCGTAGCTTTCGGGGTATTTCTCGGCGTAGTATTTGGAGAACACGTCGTGGCGTGCAGAGGTGAGTCCGTTGCTGCCCATACCTCCGTTGTACTCTTTCTCGTACGTGGCCTGTCCGCAGCTGGAGAGACCTACGATGACGTCTCCCGGGCGTATGTTGGCATTGTCGATGACGTCGCCTCGTTTCATGCGGCAGGTGACGGTGGAGTCGACGATGATGGTACGGGCCAGGTCGCCCACGTCAGCCGTTTCGCCTCCTGTGGCGTATATGCCGACTCCCATTTGGCGCATCTCGGCGAGCAGTTCGTCTGTGCCGTTGATGATGGCGGAGATGACGTCTCCTGGTACGAGCATTTTGTTTCTGCCGATGGTGCTAGAGACGAGGATGTTGTCCACGGCTCCGACGCAGAGCAGGTCGTCCGTGTTCATGATGAGGGCATCCTGTGCGATGCCTTTCCAAACGGAGAGGTCGCCCGTCTCTTTCCAGTACATATATGCGAGGCTTGACTTGGTGCCGGCTCCGTCTGCGTGCATGATGTTGCAGTACTCGGGGTCTCCTCCGAGTATGTCGGGTATAATCTTACAGAAAGCCTGTGGGAAGATACCCTTATCGATGTTCTTGATGGCGTTGTGCACGTCTTCTTTCGCGGCGCTTACTCCACGAAGCATGTATCTGTTGTCCATTGGTCGTGTATTACGTTTTTGGGTGTTTAATGTTCTGTGTGTATAGTTTCGGTGCAAAGTTACGGAAAATATTTAAGACTGCCAAAAATATACAATTCATAATTCGGCTCAACAGATTTTTCCTGTGGCAGCATATAAGCCCAAAAGTATCATCAAAGTATCATCTCTCCGTGTCCTTTTGTACCGCTGAGATGCCCGCGGCTTGGGCATCGTGTGCCCACGGCTTGAGAATCGTGTGCCCGCGGCTTGAGCATCGTGTGCCCGCGGCTCGGGCATCTAGCGTCCTCCAAGTGGGGAAGTACTAGGGACTTAGCAAATGGATAGACACTACCTGTCGGTGTTGTCCAGGTGATGAGACATAGCCCCGAAAGTCTTTTGGCTAAAACAGACTTAGATGATACTTTTATGATACTTTGATGATACTTCTATGATACTTTTTACAGAAAAGCACAAAAGATACACTTGTTTTATGTCGCTGTAGATCAGGGCAATACGGCACACACAAAAGCTCAGAAGTGATACTTTGAGACTTTTTCGATAAAAAAACTTTTTTGCACAATGTAGCCCGGCGATACTTTTATACGATGGAGTCAAGGCGACAGTCCACATTTCACTTCTATGCTGCCACAGGAAATATCCGTTGAGCCTACTTTGCCATGTTTTTATGCGTGTCTTTTCAGCACGATGCTGTCGGTGATGCATGGGGGGAGTGCCTCCTTGTAGTGGGTGACCATGATGAGGGTCTTGTTGCGGCGCTGGCAGAAGGTGTTGATGATTTCCTTTACCATTTCGCCGTGCGGGGCGTCGAGGCCGTGGAGGGGCTCGTCGAGGATGAGCAGCTCGGGGTCTTTGACGAAGGCGCGGGCAAGGAGCACTAGGCGCTGCTCGCCGCTGGAGAGCTTGAGGAAGGTGCGGTCGGCAAGGCTCTCGATGCCGAAGAAGCGCATCCACATGCGGCAGACGTCGTAGTCCTTTTCTGAGGGCTTGACGTAGAGGCCTACGGAGTCTTTCAGTCCGGAGGCCACGATGCGTATGGCGGGCATGTCGCGGTTGTAGGCGCGGTGCATCTCGGGGGAGACGTAGCCGATGTGCTTCTTGATGTCCCAGATGCTTTCGCCGTGTCCGCGCTGCTGGTCGAAGAGGACGATGTCGCAGGCGTAGCTCTGGGGGTTGTCGGCGCAGACGAGGCTGAGCAGGGTTGACTTTCCGGCGCCGTTCTGGCCGGAGAGTGCCCACTTCTCGCCGTTGCAGACGGTCCAGTCGAGGTCCTGCAGTATGGTGCGTGTGCCGTAGCGTATCGAGACCTTGTTCATGCGCACCACCTCGTGGGTGTTGTAGTCGTCGTTGCGGTAGGGGAGGTTGAGGATTTCCTGCTTGACAGCTTCGCTGAGGAAGGGGGGAGCGACGTGCTCGGTTTGTGCCATGTATTCGGAGCGAGTTACCTTTGGCAGTACCTTCATGTCCCTTACGGGCACTACGTGTGTGATGAACTTGGGGATGTCCTCGTCCTTTGCCAGTACGAGTATTATCTGGAGGGCGCGTTCGGCACTCATTATCTCGAGCACCTCGCGCAGCTGCTGGCGTGTCTCCTTGTCGAGTCCGATGAAGGGGTTGTCCATGATGAGCACGCGGGGGTCTGCCATGAGTGCCTTACAGAGCTGCAGCTTGCGCAGTTCGCCGCTGGAGAGGAGTATGATGTATTTGTCGAGCAGGTAGCGCAGGTTGAAGACGTCGTAGAGGTGCTCCTTGAAGGTCTGGCGCTCGGGGGTGTCGTCGCCGTTGCGCAGGTATTCGTCCTCGAGGAGCTTGCCCACGGTGGGTGTGGAGCTGTCTATCTCGGTCTGGTTCCAGCGTTGCTGAAGGTAGTAGGTCTTGTCGTTGTCGCCTCCGTAGGTGTCGCGGAAGGTGATGTGCTTGATGTTGTCCGAGGCGAGTCTGGACTTCTTTGGCGAGAAGTCGTAGACGGCGTCTGGAGCGAGGAGTGGGTGGGCTCCTGTAATGATGTCCACGAGCATGGACTTGCCTGCGGCGTTGGGGCCTACGATGGCGATGTGTTCTTTGTCGTCGAGTTCGAAGTGTACGGGTTCTGCCATACGCCAGGCGGGCATACGGGTGACGCCGTGTTCTATCCTGATAATCATCTTATTTTGTTTTTGTTTTTAATGGCGAAATCTTTCCAACTACTGTATTTCTTGTCGCTGACGGGTGACTGGAGCTGCATGAAGTGGCAGTAGGCAGCTCCGAGTGCGTCCGTGGCGTCCATGAATTTGGGCATGTCGTCCTTGCTTATCTTCAGTATACGCTGGAGCATGCCTGCCACCTGTTCCTTGGCGGCGGAGCCTGTGCCCGTGATGGCCATTTTTATTTTCATCGGGGCGTATTCGTGTATGGGGACGCTGTGCCTTATGGCGGCCGCAATGGCAACGCCTTGTGCGCGTCCGAGTTTGAGCATAGACTGCACGTTCTTTCCGAAGAAGGGTGCTTCGATGGCCATCTCGTCGGGGAGGTATTCGTCGATGAGTCCCGTGACGCGCTCGAAGATGTGTCCGAGCTTGAGGTAGGGGTCGTCTTCCTTGCGCATGTCGATGACTCCCATGGCGAGCATCTCTGCCTTTTGTCCCTGGCAGCGTATAATGCCGTAGCCCATGACGTTGGTGCCGGGGTCTATGCCCATTATTATCTTTTCGGGCTTCTCTGCTGGTGCGTGCATGATGTTAGCGGTCGAGGTAGGGGTTGTGGGCGAGTTCGTAGCCTATGGTGGTGGCGTCGCCGTGGCCGGGGAATACCTGTGTCTCGTCGGGCAGTTGGGTGAGCTGTCGGAGTGACTGTATTATCATGAACGTGGAGCCTCCGGGGAAGTCGGTGCGCCCTATGCCGAGGTGGAAGAGGGTGTCGCCCGTGAAGGCTACGTGCTCTGTCTCGCTGTAGTAGACGACGCTGCCTTTGGTGTGTCCTGGGGTCTCGATGACGCGGAGGGACTTGCCGTTGCCGAAGGTGACGGTGTCGCCGTCGTTGAGGCATTTGCCGATGACGGGAAGGTCGTCTATGATGAGTCCCATGGCGGCGGCCATCTGCTTGGCTCCCTTGTACTGCTCGGCGTCGCGTTCGCAGAGGGTGGGGAGGAGTCCCCACGTGTCGTGGACGAACTTGCTGCCCATGGCGTGGTCGAAGTGGCCGTGGGTGAGCAGGTGCATGACGGGGGTGAGCTGCTCGGCGGCGATGTATTCCTTGATGGCTGACTGCTCGAAGGGGCTGTGTGCTCCGCAGTCGATGATGATGCACTCGCGGCTGTCGTCGCTGACGATGTAGCAGTTCTCGGCCAGCGCGTTGCATTGTATGGTTTTTATCTTTAGCATTGTCTGGGGTGTTTGTGCAGGGGGTTATGCGGGCAGGTAGATGAGGTGTTTTTCCTTGAACCACTCTTCCTCGAACCATGTGGAGAGCTCTGTCTTCTCCACGATGTTCTTGAAGGGGTGTGTCTCTGCCTGCAGGTCGCCTCCCTTCAGGCAGAGTATGCCGTTGGGGAGTGGGTTCTGCTGGTTTTTGCGGTCGATGTTTTTCTTTACTATCTTGACGAGGTCCGGCAGGGGCATCACGGCGCGCGAGACGACGAAGTCGAACTTGCCTTTCTCCTCTTCGCCACGGCGCTGCTCGGCGACGACGTTCTTCAGTCCGATGGCGGCGGCCACTTCCTGGCAGACGCGTATCTTCTTCGCTGTCCCGTCGATGAGTTTGAACTGGCACTCCGGGAACATGATGGCGAGCGGGATGCCGGGGAAGCCACCGCCACACCCGAAGTCCATGATGCGCGTGCCGGGGCGGAAGTTGATGGCGCGGGCTATGGCGAGCGAGTGGAGCACGTGGTGCTCGTAGAGGTTGTCGATGTCCTTGCGGGAGATGACGTTAATCTTCGAGTTCCAGTCGTGGTAGAGGTCGTCGAGGGCGGCAAACTGCTGCTGCTGTTCGGCGGTCAGGGTGGGGAAGTATTTCTGGATTATCTGCATGTGTGTATGGGGTTGTATGGCACTTGTGTAGGGGAAGGGCATGTGTTTACTCCTCCATGAGTTTGCGGTAACGTCCCTTCTTTATTTCGGTGTCGCCGAGTCGGCGTGCCTTGTTTATCTCGTATTCGGAGTAGCTGCCTTCGAAGAAGAACACCTCTCCGTTGCCTTCGAAGGCGAGGATGTGGGTGCAGATGCGGTCGAGGAACCAGCGGTCGTGGCTGATGACGACGGCGCATCCGGCAAATGCCTCTAGGCCTTCCTCGAGGGCGCGTAGGGTATTCACGTCGATGTCGTTGGTAGGCTCGTCGAGGAGGAGCACGTTGCCTTCCTGCTTTAGGGCGAGGGCCAGCTGCAGGCGGTTGCGCTCACCGCCGGAGAGTACGCCGCAGAGTTTGCTCTGGTCGGTGCCGGAGAAGTTGAAGCGTGAGATGTAAGCGCGTGCGTTGACGTCGCGTCCTCCCATGCGGAAGAGTTCCGTGCCGCCGGAGATGACCTCGTAGACGGTCTTCTTGGGGTCGATGTCCTTGTGCTGCTGGTCTACGTAGGAGAGCTTGACGGTCTCGCCGACGGAGAAGGAACCGTTGTCGGGCTGGTCCAGTCCCATGATGAGTCGGAAGAGGGTTGTCTTGCCTGCTCCGTTCGGTCCGATGACACCCACGATGCCGTTTGGCGGCAAGGCGAAGTTGAGGTCGTTGAAGAGCACCTTCTCGCCGAATGCCTTCTGCACGTGCGCAGCCTCGATGACCTTGTTGCCGAGGCGCGGGCCGTTGGGGATGAATATCTCGAGTTTCTCCTCGCGGTCCTTCTGCTCCTGGTTGAGCATCTGCTCGTATGAGTTCAGACGTGCCTTGCCCTTTGCCTGACGTGCCTTGGGTGCCATGCGTACCCACTCCAGCTCGCGCTCGAGGGTCTTGCGGCGCTTGGAGGCGGTCTTCTCCTCCTGCATCATGCGCTTTGTCTTCTGGTCGAGCCATGAGGAGTAGTTGCCCTTCCAGGGGATGCCCTCGCCGCGGTCGAGTTCGAGAATCCACTCGCTGACGTCGTCGAGGAAGTAGCGGTCGTGGGTGACGGCAATGACGGTGCCCTCGTACTGCTGCAGGTGCTGCTCGAGCCAGTCGATGCTCTCGGCGTCAAGATGGTTGGTAGGCTCGTCGAGGAGGAGCACGTCGGGCTTCTGCAGGAGCAGCCGGCAGAGTGCTACGCGACGGCGTTCGCCGCCCGAGAGGTTGTCCACTTTCCAGTCGGCTGGCGGACAGCGCAGGGCGCTCATGGCGCGGTCGAGCTTGGAGTCGATGTTCCATGCGTCGGTGGCGTCGATGATGTCCTGCACCTCTGCCTGGCGTGCCATGAGTTTGTCCATTTTGTCGGGGTCGGAGTAGTACTCCTCCAAGCCGAATTTGTTGTTGATGTCTTCGTATTCGGCAAGTGCGTCGTAGATGTGCTGCACGCCTTCCATGACGTTCTCCTTGACGGTCTTCTGCTCGTTGAGCGGCGGGTCCTGCGGCAGGTAGCCTACGGTATAGCCGGGACTCCAGACTACTTCGCCCTGGGTGGGCTGCTCCAGTCCGGCGATGATTTTCATCAGGGTGGACTTACCTGCGCCGTTCAGACCGATGATGCCTATCTTGGCACCGTAGAAGAAGGAGAGGTATATGTTCTTGAGTACTTGTTTCTGGTTCTGCGGGATAATCTTTGATACTCCCACCATGGAGAAGATGATCTTCTTGTCGTCTGTCTGTTGTTGTGCCATGAATATTTGTTGTTGGGGGTTATTTTCGTTTTTTATTGGGGTCGTCCTTGATGCTGGCTTTTGCCCTTAGCTTAAGGTACTCGTTGAGCTTGAAACCATTGGAGGCTATGTGCAGCAGGAGGGAGAACTTCTGGTCGTATGCCTGCTGGATGTTTTGCAGGATGTTGTCGCGACGCTCTATGATGACTTTGTTGTTCGTTGTGAGGTTGGTTCGCCGCTGTAGGGCTGCGATGCCCACTATGCGCGAGGAGAAGTAGTCGGCTCCCTTCTTGATGCGCTCCTGCAGGAAGGCATCGTCGGGGTAGTCCTCCTTTTGCATGATGATGGGTCCGTATTGGGTGCGGAAACGCATGACGACTTCCTCGTCCTTCATCAGGTCTGCCTGTGCCTCCTGCCAGTCTTGGTACTCTATGGGGCATGAGCTGTAGAAATGCTCCCTCATGAGTCGTACGAGGGCATCGATGCCGAAACGTAGTTGGGAGAGGTCGAAGAGGTCGTTGACGGTGCGCAGGAAGAAGCTACGCTCCATCGAGTTGAGCTGCTCGGTATTGGGCTGCTGGTGGCGCGGGTCGTGCGTGAATTTGTCGACCTGCTCATCATTGATGATGGCTTGCGGAGGGATGGGTGCGCTGAGCACCATTCCTTCGAGAGTCTTGCAGCGCGACAGGGCGACGTACGTCTGACCGTGTGCGAAGCTGTGCTGGACGTCGATGATGGCGTGTTCGAAGGTGAGGCCCTGCGACTTGTGTACGGTGATGGCCCAGGCTGTCTTCAGCGGGTATTGCGTGAAGGTGCCGATGACCTCTTTCGTTATCTCCTTCGTCTTGGGGTTCAGGGTGTAGCGTGAATTCTCCCACTTGACGCGCGGCACGTTGACGTAGGTGTTCTCCTTTGTGGTGTGTACGACGATGATGTCCTCCTCGAATGAGGTGACTTCGCCTATCATGCCGTTGTAGTAAGCCTTTTCGGATGTCGGGTCGTTTTTGATGAACATTACCTGCGCCCCCACTTTCAGCGTGAGGTCTCTGTCGGTGGGGAAGGAAGACTCGGGAAAGTCCTTCTCGACAGTGGCGTGGAATGTCTGGGGCATCCCCCGTAGTGTGGCAAGCTCCCGCTGATTGATGGCTTCGGCCTGACTGTTGTGCGTGGTGAGGCGTATGTAGCCGTCCTCCTTCTTGGGTTTGAAATCGGGGATGCAGCGGCTGTTCAGCTGGGCGAGCGTCGGTTCGTCCACCGTGTTCGTGCGTACCTTATTTAATATAGAGATGAAATGTTCGTCGGCCTGGCGGTAGACGTGCTTTAGCTCGACGGTGACAAACTCCGACTGCTCCAGGGCGTGGCTGGAGAAGAAATACTGAGTGGCATAGTACGGGCTGAGCATACGCCATTCGTCCTCCTTGGCAACGGGGGCGAGCTGCTGCATGTCGCCGATGAGGAGCATCTGTACGCCGCCGAAGGGACGTTGGGAGTGGCGGTACTGGCGCAGCACCTCGTCGATGGCGTCGAGGATGTCGGCGCGGACCATACTTATCTCGTCGATGACGATGAGGTCGACGGAGCGCAGGATGTTGATCTTTGACTTGCGGAACAGGAAACGTTTGCTCTGGCTGCCGGCGGTGTGCGTGCCGGGTATGTGCGGACCGAAGGGAAGCTGGAAGAAGGAGTGGATGGTGACCCCGTCGGCGTTGATGGCGGCGATGCCCGTAGGGGCGACGACTACCATGCGTTTAGGCGACTCCTGGCGCAGGGAGCGCAGGAAGGTGGTCTTTCCCGTTCCGGCTTTACCGGTAAGAAAAAGATTCGTGTCGGTTTTGGCAATGATTTGCCATGCTAGTTCGAGCTCAGGATTGGAGGACATAATGTAATCGTTTTTACCCCACGCCTACATGGAGTAGCTGAAGCCTACGCTGAGGTATTCCTTGAACTGCAGATACGACAGGTCGTTCACTCGCTTGGCACTATCGTCAAAGCGCGGATAGAGGAATAGCTTGGTAGAGATGTAGCGGTTGAAGTTGAACGTCAGCGTGTTCTCCCACTCCAATTCAAACTTGTGGTATGTGGTGTAGGCGTAGAAACGGCTCTGCCACGTCATCGTGTCGAACGGCTTCCATAGCAGTTCTACGGTACATTGCGAACCCCAGTCGCTCAAGGTGTTCTCGCCCTCGTCCAGACCGAAGCTGGGACCGAGGTCTGTGCGGCTGACGTACTTGAGGTTGTAGGCAATAGGGGCAAGGTGTGCCGAGCCGGTGAGGCGTTTGTCCTTGGTCTCAATGGTATAGTCCATACCGAGAGAGAGATTGACGTTCAGAGGGGAGCAGAAGTCGGAGTATACCGTCTTGTTGTTGTTCTTGCGGCCTTTGGTGAACTGCGTGTTCGCCACCATTTGCAGCGTGTAGTACCAACGCTTCGTGGCCTGCAGACCGAATTTGGAGGTAAGGCGGAGCAAGTCTTCCGAGGTCTTGAACGTGTTGACGGTGTCGGCCTCGGTATTGAGGAAACCGAGCTTCATCTCCAACTTGTTGTCCCACTTCACTTTCTTCTTGTTGTCGTAGTTGTACTGCAGCGTGACTGAACCGAGCAGGGAGTAGTTGCTCGAACCGCTCTTGTACCAGTTTTCCGAGACGTGGTTCTGCATGAACTGCAGGTAGTAGTCTCCGGCAAAGGTCCACATCTTTGGTTTGGCAACGTAGAAGTCGATGACATCGTCGTAGGTGGTGGGACTAGAGGGAGTGAACAGCGGGTCGACCGTTTTGGGGCGTGGAGCAGGGGCACTTGGCGCAGGCATGATGGAGACCCCGTTGTCTGTATAACCGTCCAGCGTACGCGCTGACTGCCTGACGTACTCAGGGTGGCGGAGATATATGTCCATGAGAGTGCGGTCGACGGTGTTTGTCGTGTCGCCGTCAAGACGGAAGCTGTTGGAGGTGACATCTCCATAGTACGTCATGGGGGAGAATAGACGGTACAGTCGGCTTGAGGACGTTTGGAGCGAGTCGTTGGCACGTCGGAGCGAATCGAGTGTCTGCCGGTATGCGGCAAGCGAGTCGGTGTAGGATTTTGCGATGGATTCCGCCGGAGAAATCTGTTTGGCGTGGCTGCGTGTGCGGCGTTGAGCCGTACTGGCGACGGTGCCGATTGTTAGGAAAAAGATGGCGGCTGCGTATGTTTTAGTATTTTGATACATGTGAGTTGGTTGGTACAACAACGGGATTGAACCGCAAAGTTACATTAAATAAATGGGAAAAGGGCGATTTTACTTGATAAATGTGGCATAAAGCGCGGAAGAATAAAAGAAAACAAGCAAATCGCGCAGACTTTCAGAAAAAAATAGTAATTTTGCAACTTAATAGTAAATAACGGGCGATACCTGCGCATGGGTACGCTTAAACACACACACAACAATAACAATGGCACAGACCAAGTACATCTTCGTAACGGGCGGTGTAGTATCATCGCTGGGTAAAGGAATCATTTCTTCTTCCATCGGCAAACTGCTGCAGGCAAGAGGCTACAGTATCACAATACAGAAGTTTGACCCTTACATCAATATCGACCCTGGTACGTTGAATCCATACGAGCACGGAGAGTGCTACGTGACCGTGGACGGAATGGAAACTGACTTGGACCTTGGACACTACGAGCGTTTCACAGGTATACAGACTACCAAGGCCAACTCCATGACTACCGGCAGAATTTACAAGGCCGTAATCGATAAGGAACGCCGTGGCGACTATCTGGGCAAGACTATTCAAGTAGTTCCTCATATAACTGACGAAATAAAGCGCAGTATCAAGTACTTAGGACAGAAGGGTAAGTACGACTTCGTCATCACGGAGATTGGCGGTACCATCGGCGACATTGAGAGTGCCCCGTTCCTGGAGGCAATACGCCAGTTGCGTTGGGAACTCGGACACAACGCCATCAACGTGCACCTAACATACGTCCCTTACCTGAGAGCTGCCGGCGAGCTGAAGACGAAACCTACGCAGCACTCCGTGAAGGAACTGCAGTCTGTCGGCATCCAGCCCGATATCCTCGTGCTCCGCACAGAGAAGCACCTCTCAGACGGCGTGCGCCAGAAGGTAGCTTCCTTCTGTAACGTAGACCTCGAGTGCGTGGTGCAGAGCGAAGACCTGCCTAGCATTTATGAGGTGCCAGTGAGCATGCAGCAGCAGGGACTCGACGCTGCTATTCTGCGCAAGATGGACATCCCTGTAGGCGAGACTCCTGCCCTCGGACCTTGGCGCAGCTATCTCGAGCGCCGCAGCAAAGCTACTGAGGAAATCAAAATTGGTCTCGTCGGCAAGTACGACCTGCAGGATGCCTACAAGTCTATCCGCGAGTCGCTACTCCACGCCGGAGTGTACAACGACCGCAAGACGGTTATCACGTTTATCAACTCTGAGAATATTACCGAAGAGAACGTGGCTGAAATGCTTGCAGGTCAGGACGGTATAATGATTTGCCCAGGATTCGGTTCACGCGGTATTGAAGGAAAAATCATAGCTGCACGCTACACCCGAGAGAACGACATCCCGACCTTCGGTATCTGTCTTGGAATGCAGATGATGGTGATAGAGTTTGCACGTAACGTGCTGGGCTACAAGGATGCCAACTCACGTGAGATGGACGCAAAGACCGTCCATAACGTCATCGATATCATGGAGGACCAGAAGAACATCTCCAATATGGGCGGCACGATGCGTCTCGGCGCATACGACTGCATGCTGAGAGAAGGCTCGCGTACGTACGATATTTATAAGGAACAGAACATACAGGAGCGCCACCGCCACCGTTATGAGTTCAACAACGCCTTCATCAACGAGTACGAGAAGAACGGCATGATGTGCGTGGGTACAAACCCGGACAGCAACCTGGTGGAGATTGTGGAAATCCCTAACCTGAAATGGTACATCGGAACACAGTTCCACCCAGAGTACCAAAGCACCGTGCTCAAACCACACCCTCTCTTCCTCGACTTCATAAGGACAGTAAAAGAAAACAAGAAATAAACAAACAACATTTTCAACGTGGATAAAAACACCATCATTGGTTTTACGCTCATCGCAGCGGTCCTCTTCGGATTCTCCTGGTACAACCAGCCCTCCCAAGAGGAAATGGAAGCTAAGCGCATCAGTGACTCAATCGAAAACGTTACGCGCCAAAAGGCTGAACAACAGCGACAAGTTGCCGAAGCACAGCGCAAAGCGAAAGCGGCAGAGGCTGCTATAGCCGATACGACAGCACTGTTCCACTCCGCTCTTCAAGGACAAGCACAGAACGTAGTCCTGCAGAACGATAAAGTGGCTCTCACTATCTCCACGCATGGCGCAACGGTAAACAAGGCTGTCATAAAGGGATATGAGGACATCAACGGAAATCCCGATGTAGTGCTCTTCGAGGGAAACGACCAAAAGCTGAACTACACCCTCGCGGCAAAGGAGGCAAACATCTCTACCGCCGACCTTTATTTCACCATAGCGGCAAAGACGGCAAACTCCGTCTCGCTCGTTGCTGAGGCTGCACCAGGCAAGACTATCGCCATCGACTATAAGCTCGGAGAGGACTACCTGCTGCACTGCTCCATAGCAGCAAAGGGAATGGCAGGACTCTTCTCGCCAAACACACAGACGATGGATGTCAACTGGCAGGAGAACTGTAAGCAGCAGGAGAAGGGCTTCACCTTCGAAAACCGCTATGCGTCTCTCACTTACCATTTCACAGATGGCGGAACGGACTATCTGACCGAGACGAGCGAGATAAAGAACGAGACCATAGACGAACCCATTGACTGGGTGGCATTCAAAAACCAGTTCTTCTCGGCTGTGATGATTGCAAAGGACGGGTACGGAAAGGATGTCTCCCTCACAAGTGTACCTCAGGAGAAGGGCAACGGGTACCTGAAGTACTACGAAGCAAAACTGAAGGCCAACTTCGACCCCACGGGCGTTACGCCGACAGAGTTTGAGTTCTACTACGGACCGAACGACTTCCGTCTCCTACAGACCATGGAGGACAAGTCTTCCTTCGGAAAGGACCTCGAACTGGAGCGTCTCGTCTACCTCGGATGGCCACTCTTCCGCATAATAAACCGCTGGTTCACGCTCTACGTCTTCGACTTCCTGCGCCAGATGTCCATACCGATGGGTATCATTCTCATTCTCATCACAATGCTCTTGAAGGCCATCACATATCCGATGGTAAAGAAGAGCTACATGTCAAGTGCCAAGATGCGAGTGCTGCGTCCGAAACTCGATGCCGCCACCAAGCAGTATGACAAACCTGAGGACGCTATGCAGAAGCAGCAGGCAATGATGCAGATGTACTCGGAGTACGGCGTGTCACCTCTCTCTGGTTGCCTGCCAATGCTCATACAGATGCCTATCTGGATTGCCATGTTCAACTTCGTGCCTAACGCTATACAGCTGCGACGCGAGTCTTTCCTGTGGATTGACGACCTCTCTACCTACGACCCCGTGATAGAGTGGGGGACAAACCTTTGGCTCATCGGCGACCACATCTCGCTTACCTGCGTGCTCTTCTGTGTTGCCAACCTTGCTTACTCATGGATGACAATGAGACAGCAGAAAGACCAGATGGTTGGGCAGCAGGCTGAACAGATGAAGATGATGCAGTGGATGATGCTGCTCATGCCGATCATGTTCTTCTTCATGTTCAACGACTACTCAGCCGGACTGAACTTCTATTACTTCATCTCACTCTTCTTCTCGGCATCCATCATGTGGCTGCTTCGCAAGACGACAAACGAAGAGAAGTTGCTCGCAATCCTTGAGGCGAAGCGTGAAGAGAATATGAAGAATCCTAACCGAAAGGTCTCAGGACTAGCAGCAAGACTGCAGGCTATGCAGAAACAACAGGAAGAGCTGCAGCGTCAGCGCGCTGAACTACAGCGTAAGAACGAAGAACTTCGTAACAGAAACAAGTAATGATATCTGGACATCCTAAAGGATTATACCTACTATTTTTTACAGAAATGGCAGAGCGCTTCTCGTACTATGGTATGAGAGCGCTCTTCGTACTTTATCTCGTGGCAGCTTTCTTCAACGGAAGTGTTGCCAGCGAGATATACGGGTCGTTCACGGGACTGGTCTATCTTGCACCACTCATAGGAGGATATGTCTCTGACAGATACTGGGGCAACCGGAGAAGCATCATCGTCGGCGGCGTGTTGATGGCCATAGGACAGTTTCTGATGTTCGCCTCCGCTTGTGTGGTGAAGCAGAGCATCTTTACGGAAGGTGGACCGATAGACGGTAGCATAGACAATTCCATGAGCCTCTCCCTGCTCGTGGCGGGAATGGTATTCCTGATTGTAGGAAACGGTTTTTTCAAACCTAACATCTCAACTATGGTCGGGGGACTGTACCGGCAAAACGACAGTAGACAGGACGCTGCGTTCACCATATTCTATATGGGTATTAACGTGGGAGCTTTGATTTCACCACTACTGTGCGGCGCATTCGGTACGGGTGACTGGACTGCGCCTTCGGCATTCAAATGGGGCTTCTTCTGCGCAGGATGTGGCATGTTGGCCTCGTTGCTGGTCTTCTGCCTGTTCAAGTCAAAGTATCTCGTGTCACCGGAGGGGGTGCAGCTTGGATTGAGACCAGAGGAGGATATAGAAAGCAAACTGCGTAACCTGCAGGAGGTGGAGGACGAAGCAGAACGACAAGGACGGAAACTGCAGCAAGAGGAACTGCAACTGAAGAAGTCGAGCCATACGCTATTCTCGTGGAGAACGCTGCTGCATTGTCTTTGCTTCATTGGACTGATTGTACTTTTTGCGCATGGCTTCACCAATCTCAACGACGTTATATCTGCCGTGATCTATGCTAGTTCCATCGTATTGCCGGTATACATCATTACAGACCCGAACCTGACGCTGACTGACAAACTTAGAATAGGAGTGATTTACATCATAGCAGTGTTCGTCATCTTCTTCTGGAGCTCCTTCGAGCAGGCTGGTTCCTCGCTAACTCTTTTCGCCGACAAACAATGCGACAGACACATAGGAAACTGGGAGATGCCGACGGCATGGTTTCAGAGTGTCAATCCTATTTGCGTCGTAGTATTCGCTCCATTGATGGCTTCTCTATGGGAAGTACTGGCCAGACACGGTAAGGAACCCTCCTCACCGGCAAAACAGGCACTGGGACTCCTGCTTCTTGGTATAGGAT
>CAVCKM010000095.1:0-23534 GCA_963602765.1 Alistipes putredinis
CCACTAAACATGGTGCTATTGAGGGAAAAGTACAGGAGCATCAAGTGGCTTTCTACAACCTCGACATGATTATCAGCGTAGGTTATCGTGTACATTCCTACCGTGGCGTTCAGTTCCGTATATGGGCAACCAAGGTGTTGAAGGAGTATATAGTAAAAGGATTTGCCATTAACGACGACCTGTAGAAACGAGCAGGAGGTGGCAACTATTTTGATGAGTTGCTTGCAAGAATACGTGACATCCGCTCCAGTGAAAAGGTGTTCTATCGCAAGGTATTGGAAATTTATGCCCTGAGTATCGACTATGACCCACGAGTGGAAATGACGCAAAAGTTCGGCTCAACGAATATTTTCCGTGGCAGCAAGAAGTGCAGTATAGATAACAGTTACAACCTTCTGCATTGTTTTATACTGGTCATAATGAGGTTGAAACCAATCGCCATTTATTGTTGACAACTGCCAACAACGTCGTTGGTAATTTCCAACAATCTGAATGGCAACTGCCAACAACATGAATGGCAACTGACAACAGTCAGCGCCGCCAAGTTCCGAGGGGCAGAGGGACAAGGGGCAAAGGGACGGGCACATGCCCCCCCACATCGTGGACTGCTACTGTCCGTGCGCCACAGCCTGCATTTGACCGCCTATGCCGCCAGCTTCTTTCAGATTTCACCTCACGATGAACACCCTTGCTCTTGGCTATGTAATTCCCGCTATTAGGGCTTACTCGGGACTTGCACCCGTTAGACAATGCTCATGCCGAGCATACTAAAAGGGGGCACTGGCCGTACGGTCAGTGCCCCCTTTTGGCGTGGATTGGGAGTTTACTCCTTCGGAGCGGTGTCTTTATTTGTCATGGCGCAGACGCAGGAGTCTGACCATACGTTTTCGGCTGTCTCTATCATGTCGATGATGGTGAAGATGGGGAGCACGATGCCCATGATGCCTACGCCGCCGGGGGTGGAGGCTACGAGGGAGAGGGTGAGGAAGTAGCAGCCCATGGGGACTCCGGCATTGCCGATGGCGGAGATGACGGCGATGAAGAGCCACATCAGCATCTCTGTGATGCCGAGCGTATGGGTGTGCTGCATGACGAAGAGGGAGGTGACGAGGATGAATGCCGCACAGCCGTTCATGTTGATGGTGGTGCAGATTGGCAGTACGAAGCGTGACACCTCAGGGCGCGTGCCGAGGTTGTCCTCATGCGACTTCATCGTAACAGGCAGGGTGGCGGCAGAACTCTTGGTAAAGAGGGCCATGAGTACGGCGGGCAGCATACCGCGAAATACCTTCCACGGATTGAGACCGCGCGCAAGGAGGAACAGCGGCAGCACGATGAAGAACTGTATGCAGTTGCCGCCGAGAATGACGGCGACGTACTTGCCCAGCGAACCTACGATGACACCTGCCGTTATCTGCGCTGCCAACTGACCGGCAAAGGCTATGATGCCGACGGGAAGTGCCCAGATGAGACCGCGTATGAGGGTGAAGAGCAGTTCCTGCAGGCCGTTGATGCACTTGATGAGAGTCTGGATATTCTCGCTCTTGGGCATAAAGGCAAGCGCCATGCCTACGGCAGCCGAGATGATGAGCACGCTGAGGACGTTACCCTCCGTGAAGGGGATGATGATATTGTTCGGTATCACCTTTATGATATGGTCGTAGTACGACAGGCTCTCAAGGTTGGTGTCCACTGCCTGCTGACCGGATGCTATGAGCGTCATCGGCAGGTTCTCCGGCTTCACGATGACGTAGAGTATCAGTCCTATGGCTGCGGCAGCGATGGTGGTGAGCAGCGTGTAGGTGATGGTGTGGGCGAAGATGCGCCCCGCATTCTGGTGGGTGCCGAGAGCAGCAAGGGTGGTGATTACAGCGAGTGCGATGGTAGGTACGGCCACGAACTGGAAGAGTCGGGTGTACGCCAGGGCGATGAAGTTAAACAGCTCGTTGAGCCATTCAATACCGAGAGTGCCGAGGATACCGCCCAAGATGAGGGCGCCTATCCAGATGGCCATTGTTTTGAAGTTGTTCATTTATTTGGGTTGTTTAGTTTTTTTAGTTCTGTTTAGTTTGCGCCACCATGCAAGCACCTCCTGGTATGCGGACAGCTGCTCCTTGTGCTCTATGCCGGTGAAGGTGAACTGGTCGGGCGGCAGACCGAACTGGTCGGGGAAGATTATCATGATGTTGTGGCCGTGGTAGTGCTCCGTTAGCTCCTCGGGCAGCCGTGACAGGGCGGGCTTGTACGACACGGTGCCCTGGCGGGCGGTCACGACGACGAGCATCTGGTCTTCCTGCGTCTCCTCCATCACGTCCAGCAGTCCTACCCACTTGGACATGTTGTGGTAGTCGAAGCGTAGCGTCGCATGCTTGGTACTTATATATAATTGTATAAGGCGGTACGTCTCTGCCGTGGCGAAGAACTCCATGTTGCACCCCAACGCCTTGCCCATGCGGCACAGACGTTCGAGCCAGCGGAAGAAACCGGGTTCGTACTCGGCACGCGAGGGAACGACGACGCGCATGCCGCGCAGGGTACCCATGGGCTGGAGGCAACGGGCTATTATTATCTGGCGCGACAGTCCGTTGAAGACGCTCTGGGCAAACTCGCCCCAGAAGATGCGCGAGGAGTTGTCGTGGTTGTGCAGTCCGAGGATTATCTCGGAGCAGTCGTACTCCTTGAAGGCGTGCTTGATACCGTTGCCTATGTTGGTGGCAAGGCGCACCTGCGTCTGCAACCGCACATCGGCGGCAGCAGCCGAGCGCTCCAGTTTGTCGAGCAACTGCCGGCCCTGCCGCTGGTGGTACTCTGCGTCGTCGTCGTCATAGACCACGTTGAGTGCCACGAGTCCACGGTTAAGGCTCGGATTTCGCATCATGAAGGCTATGTTCATCAGCGTGTTGCACGTCTCGGGGTACTTCACCGGGATGAGTATCTTCTCGTCGTCGCCGTTATTGTCATCTCCCTCCAGACTGCGTTTGTCGTCCTGCAGCACGATGGCCTTGGAGGCCGACTCGGTGATGACGGACGAGATGATGCACGTGAAGAGTATCATGATGACGATACTGTTGAGCATGTTGTCGTCCACAAGATATCCGCCACGCCCGTTGGCGATGCGCATGCCTATCATGGCGATGGCGATGCCGCCGGCAGCATGCGCCGCTGTCAGACCGAACGCCAGATGGCCCTCCTTCCACGAGAGGCGGTAGAGGAAGCACGAGACGTACGCCGCCAGTGCCTTGCCCAGCGTGCCGACAATGACGATGAAGAGCACGATGGTGATGATGGTGCTGCCGGCAAAGAGCAGGCGTATGTTGATGAGCATGCCGACACCGATGAGGAAGTACGGGATAAACAGGGCGTTGCCGATGAACTCAAGGCGGTTCATCAGCGGAGAGGTGGTGGGGATGAAGCGGTTGAGTATCAAACCGCTGGCGAAGGCACCAAGGATGCCCTCCAAGCCTATCACTTCGCACAGCGCCGCACTCATGAACATCATGGCGAGGACGAAGATGAACTGCATGACGGAGTCGCTGTAACGGTGAAGAAACCAACGGGTGCAACGCGGGATGACGTACAGTATCAAGGCGCAATAGGCTACCAACTTCGTGGCAAACAGAGGCCAGAAATACCACACGTCGCTCTTGCCGCCATAATAACCCACCATGGCAGCGATGACGACGAGCGAGAAGAGCAGGGATATCATGGAGCCGCCCACGGCCAGCGTCGTCGTGGTGTGCTTCTGCAGACCGTACCGCGCCACTATGGGGTAAGCCACGAGGGTGTTGCTGGACATGATACAGCTAAGCAGAAGCGACGTCGGGACGCTGTAGTCCAAACAGGTGACGCTGACGGCGAATATGGCAATGAATGGTATTGTAAAAGTCAGCAAACCGAAGGTGCCCACCTGGCGCAGGTTCTGCTTCAGTCCCTGAAGGTCCATCTCCAGACCTGCCAAAAACATGATATAGAGCAGACCAACGCGCCCGAAAAGCTCGAACGACGAGTCGCGCTCCAAAATATTGAAACCGTACTCGCCGACGGCAACGCCTGCCAGCACCATACCTATTATATGAGGAATACGCAATTTGCCCATCACTATCGGAGCGAAGAGGATAATGAGGAGCACGACGAAGAAAATCATCGTCGGACTCGTTATGGGCAAATACTGCGCAAGACTAACCATTTTTCTGCTTTTAACTACTGACTTAAGGCAAAATATAGTGCAAAGGTGCAAAAAAAAACTCGACTATTCGAAGAATTGAGCGAAAATTTGTAATTTTGCCCCGAATTATACCGCAAAAGCAACTGATTGGTATATAAAATAAAGAGCAACAACAATTCTCACATAAAACACAAAAAAGAAAATGAAAGTAGCTATTGTTGGCGCCAGCGGCGCCGTTGGACAGGAGTTCCTCCGTGTTCTCGATGAAAGAAACTTCCCTATTGACGAGCTGGTGCTCTTCGGTTCACAGCGCAGTGCAGGCACCAAGTACACTTTCCGCGGCAAGGAGTACGAAGTGAAACTGCTGCAGCACAACGACGACTTCAAAGGCGTTGACATCGCTTTCACCAGTGCCGGAGCAGGCACGTCAAAGGAATTCTGCGAGGACATCACCAAGTACGGCGCTGTCATGATCGACAACTCCAGTGCCTTCCGCATGGAGGACGACGTGCCTCTCGTGGTGCCTGAGTGCAACGCCGAGGACGCCCTGAAGCGCCCACGCGGCATCATCGCCAACCCTAACTGCACCACCATCATGATGGTCGTATGCCTGCAGCCGCTGGAGAAGCTCTCACACATCAAGCGCATACACATCGCTTCATACCAGTCTGCATCAGGTGCCGGCGCAGCTGCCATGGCAGAGCTGCAACAGCAGTACAAGGAACTGGCTGCCGACCAGGAGCCTACAGTGAACAAGTTCGCTTACCAGCTGGCTTACAACGTAATCCCTCAGATTGACGTGTTCCAGGACAACGGCTACACCAAGGAGGAGATGAAGATGTTCAACGAGACAAAGAAGATTATGCACACCGACGCACGCTGCTCCGCTATGTGCGTACGCATCTCTTCTCTGCGCGCTCACTCTGAGGCTGTGTGGATTGAGACCGAGGAGCCTATCTCCGTAGAGGCAGCTCAGGAGGCCCTGCGCAATGCCGAGGGCGTAACTCTCGTTGACGACCCGAAGAAGGTGGGCGCAAAGGCCAACAAGGACGCTACACAGGAGACAATGGAAGGTCTGCCTTACCCCATGCCGCTCTACACTGCAGGAAAGGACGACGTGTACGTTGGACGTGTACGCGAAGACCTCGCCAACGACAACGGTCTCACATTCTGGCTCTCTGGCGACCAGATCAAGAAGGGTGCTGCACTCAATGCAGTACAGATTGCCGAATACCTCATCAAGGTAGGTGACGTAAAGTAAGTTAATGTCTTGGACTATAAATTCTTAAACAACATAGAATATCCGGCTGACCTCCGCAGACTCCCTGCGGAGGTCTTGCCGCAAGTATGTGCAGAGCTACGTGACGACATCGTCAAGGAACTGTCCGTCAACCCCGGACACCTCGCTTCGAGCCTTGGCGTTGCTGAACTCACCGTAGCTCTGCACTATGTTTACAACACCCCCGAGGACCGCATCGTGTGGGACGTGGGACATCAGGCGTACGGCCATAAGATACTGACCGGACGACGCGAAACGTTCTGCACCAACCGCAAACTGGGCGGACTGCACCCCTTCCCCTGCCCCGAGGAAAGCGAGTACGACACCTTCACATGCGGACACGCCTCAAACAGCATCTCCGCCGCACTGGGCATGGCAGTGGCTGACCATCTCATGCAGGTGAATGCCAAGGCACAGGGCAAGGAGGTGAAGCAACGACACGTCGTCGCCGTCATCGGAGACGGCTCCATGAGCGGCGGACTGGCATACGAAGGCCTCAACAATGTGTGTTCGTCGCCAAACGACCTGCTCATCATTCTCAACGACAACAACATGTCCATCGACCGCAGCGTCGGAGGCATGAAGCAATATCTCCTCTCGCTCAACACCAACGAGTCGTACAACCGTTGGCGCAACAACATAGCGCAGTGGATGAACCACCACGGTCTGCTGGACGAAAACCGCCGCAAGAAGACCATACGTCTGGGCAACGCCATCAAGTCAGCACTGTCCTCACAGCCCAACATCTTCGAGGGCATGAACATACGCTACTTCGGTCCCGTCGACGGCAACAACGTCACGGAACTGGTACGCGTACTGCGACACCTGCAAAACATGAAGGGACCGAAGCTCCTGCACATACACACCGTAAAGGGAAAGGGATACAAACCAGCCGAACAGGCTGCCACCATCTGGCATGCACCTGGCAAGTTCGACCCCACCACGGGTGAACGCGTCAAGGAGGACAACACAGCCAAACCACCGAAGTATCAGGATGTCTTCGGCGATACTCTCGTGGAACTGGCACGCCAGAATCCTCTTATCGTAGGCGTGACACCGGCCATGCCTACGGGATGCTCCATGAACAAGCTGATGGACGCCATGCCGGAACGCGGTTTCGACGTTGGCATCGCTGAGGGACATGCCGTCACATTCTCCGGGGGCATGGCAAAGGAGGGACTCATTCCTTTCTGCAACATATACAGTGCCTTCGCCCAACGCGCTTATGACAACATCATACACGACGTAGCAATAGAACGCCTCAACGTGGTATTCTGCCTCGACCGCGCCGGACTGGTGGGCGAAGACGGTGCTACACACCACGGTGCTTTCGACCTGGCGGCACTGCGACCCATACCCCACCTCACCATCTGTGCCCCAATGGACGAGCACGACCTGCGACGCATGATGTACACAGCGCAACTGCCCGACCGGGGACCGTTCGTCATTCGCTACCCACGAGGACGAGGCGTAAAGGTTGACTGGCAATGCCCACTGGAGGAACTCCCCATCGGCAAGGGCCGCTGCATCGCAGAAGCTACTTCAGGCAAGGAGAAGACGGCTGTGCTCTCCATCGGACACATCGGCAACAACGTCGTCGAAGCCATGGCGACGCTTGACGACGAGACACGACAGACCGTAGCGCACTTCGACATGCGCTTCCTCAAACCGCTGGACGAAGAAATACTGAAAACAGTAGCAAGCAAGTTCAAGCACATCATCACCGTAGAGGACGGCGTGCGCGACGGAGGACTCGGGTCTGCCGTAGTGGAATGGTTGCAGGACCACGACAGGACGGACATTAGGGTGACAAGACTGGGACTGCCGTCCACAGACTTCGTCGAGCACGGCACTGTCGCACAGTTGCAGCATCTGGTAGGCATAGATGCCGAAAGCATTGTCAGACACATTAACGGCTAATCAGCAAAATGAAAATCATCATCGCCGGTGCGCACACCATTGGCGGCTACCTTGCCACACTGCTCTCGCGCACCAATGAGACAGTAACCATCATAGACGAGGACGAGGATGCCATCGCAAACATCGACCCCGATCTGGACGTCATGACGCTCGAAGCATCACCGCTGAGCATCAGGGCACTGAAAGACGTTGGTACCGGCGATGCAGACCTATTCATTGCTGTCACGAAAAACCAGGCTACCAACATGTGCGCCTGCGGACTGGCGAAGTCGCTCGGCGCAAAGCAGACCGTGGCCAAAGTGGAGGAGTACGAATACGCCTCGCCAAAGAACAAGGACGTGCTGCAGCGCATGGGCATCGACTCCATCATTTACCCGGAACTGCTAGCTGCACAGGATATCATCAACGGGCTGAAGATGTCGTGGGTACGACAGCGCTGGGACGTGCACAACGGAGCGCTTGTCATGCTCGGCATAAAACTGCGCCAGGCTGCCACCATACTCAACAAGCCACTGAAGGACCTCTGCGGACCGAACGACCCATACCATATCGTGGCAATAAAAAGGGGAAACGAGACTATCATCCCGGGTGGCAACGACGTGCTGCAGGTATACGACGTGGCTTACTTCATGACAACAAAGGAGTATATCCCGTTCATGCGCGACCTCGTAGGCAAGAACGACTATGCCGACGTCAAAAACGTCATGGTGATGGGCGGAGGCAAGACTGCTGTACGGGCCGCACACATGATGCCAGACTATATGCACCTGAAAATTCTGGAAATAGACCCGCAACGCTGCGAACGCCTCAACGACCTCTTGCCCTGCAAAAACGAACTCGTCATCAACGGTGACGCACGCGACTCCTCGCTGCTCATGGAGGAAGGCATACGCAACACGCAGGCTTTCGTCGCCCTTACGGGAAACAGCGAAGCGAACATTCTTGCATGCCTCTCGGCAAAACGCTTCGGCGTACGCAAGACAGTGGCGGTGGTGGAAAACCTCGACTATGTCGACATGGCAGAGAGCCTCGACATCGGTACTATTATAAATAAGAAGGCCATTGCCGCATCGCACATCTACGAGATGCTGCTCGAGGGCAGCGCCACAAACGTGCGTTTCCTCATGCAGGCGAAGGCGGACGTGGCAGAGTTCACCGCACAGCCCGGCTCACCAATCACCCGTAAGCGCATCTTCGAGGTGGGAATGCCAAAAGGCAGCACCATCGGCGGACTGGTCAGAGGCGGCGAGGGAATGCTCGTCTCCGGCGGCACGCAGGTGCACGAGGGAGATGTCGTCATGGTCTTCAGCCACAACTCTGACATGAAACGTATCGAAAAACTCTTCCATGCTTAATATCCGACTGATATACAAGATACTCGGTTCGCTGCTCTTTCTGGAGGCAGTGTTCATGTCGGTGTGCCTGGGCTTCTCCTTCTTCTACATGGAGGACGACATCATCTCGTTCATCCTGTCCATACTCGTCACGACGCTTGCCGGATTCGCCTTCCGCACCCTCGGAGCCAACAGCTCCGACAACATGATGAGCCGTCGCGATGCCTTCCTCGTCGTCACACTGACGTGGAGCATCTTCAGCCTCTTCGGCACGCTGCCTTTCGTCATCGGAGGATACATACCAAACTTCACCAACGCATACTTCGAGACGATGTCGGGGTTCACTACGACGGGAGCCACCATCCTCGACGACGTGGAACACCTGCCGCACGGCATACTCTTCTGGCGCAGTTTGACGCAATGGATTGGCGGTCTGGGCATCGTCTTCTTCACCATAGCCATTCTGCCCTCAATGGTGGGAGGTTCTGTAAAAGTCTTCTCGGCAGAAGCCACAGGACCCGTCAAAACGAAGATTCACCCGAGACTGTCCATGTCGGCAAAGTCCATCTGGGTCATCTTCCTCGTGCTTAGCGTAGCGTGCATGGTAAGCTACCGTCTGCTCGGCATGGAGTGGTTCGACAGCATCAACTACGCCATGAGCACCATCGCCACGGGAGGATTTGCCACGCACAACGACAGTCTGGCGTACTACAACGCACCAGCCCTACAATATGTCTCCACAGCATTCTGCTTCGTCAGCGGCATCAACTTCATCATGCTCTACAGAGCCGTGATGCGGGGCGACCTGCGCAGTGTTTGGATAAACAACGAATTCAAATTCTACTGCGGTGCAACACTGACGTTCACGGCCGCCATAATGCTTACCCTCATGCACCACTGCGGCTACGACCTGGAGTACGCCTTCCGCTGCGCTCTCTTCCAAGTGGTTTCGTTCATCACCACCACGGGACTGTTTAACGACGATGTCGGGCAGTGGCCGCACGTCACGTGGGTGCTCCTCGCACTGTGCATGTTCATGGGGGCATGCTCGGGCAGTACCAGCGGTGGTTTCAAGAGCATACGCTGCGTCATGGTGTTGAAGGTGATACAGAATGAGTTCAAACAGATGCTGCACCCCAAGGCTGTACTGCCCCTGCGCATAGCCGACACGAACATCTCCATGCAACAGCGCGTCACGCTGCTGGCCTTCCTCTCGGCATACTGTCTGCTCTGCATCATCTGCGCCACGGCAATGATTGCTGCAGGGGTGGACAATACGAACGCCATCACCATCACAGTGTCCACACTGAGCAACGTCGGACCTACACTGGGACTCGAAATAGGTCCTACGATGTCATGGAACGCCCTACCCGACTTCGCCAAGTGGATTTGTTCGCTGCTCATGCTAATGGGACGTTTGGAGATATTCTCCGTGCTGATGATATTCACACCTACTTTCTGGAAAGACAGATGATGTATCAGCGTAAAATATACAGAAGATTATGACACGGTGGATAATGGCTACAATAGTCCTGCTGATGACGCTCTGGGGAAACGCCGAGCGCATCACCTTCGTATCGTACAACTGCGAGAACCTCTTCGACACCAGACACGACACGCTGAAGAACGATACGGACTTCACCCCAACGGGCAAATACCGCTGGACACCACGCCGATACCGGCAGAAGTTGGACAAAATAGGCAAGGTGCTCATAGCCTGCGGAGGCAAGGGCGACGACTGGCAGATGCCGGACATCGCAGTTCTGTTGGAAGTGGAAAACGACAGAGTGCTGCGCGACCTTGTCTACTACAGCGCACTGAAGGGCGGCAACTACAGGTACGTCATCACCGACTCGCCGGACCAACGCGGCGTCGACATCGCCATCATATACACGCCACTGACCGTACGACTGGTCTCACACGACACCCTGCGCATCACACCTGCCCACAACCAACGCCCCACGCGTGACGTGATACACGCAGAATTCGCCACGACAAGCGGCACGCCACTGCACGTCTTCGGCATACACGCGCCAAGCCGTCTCGGCGGCGCAAAACAGACAGAGCCATACCGCATGGCTGTGGTACAGCGCATCGTGGATGCCGTCGGACTGATACAAAAAAAGTCGCCCGAAGCACACATCATCGTGGCAGGCGACTTCAACGACTACTCAAAAGACCGCTCATTACAGTTGCTGAAACGGAACGGCTTCACCGAGGTCTCGGAAAACGCCCTCGGACTACACTACGACAAAGCAGTGCGCGGCACGTACCAGTACCAAGGTATTTGGGAAAGCCTCGACCACATTCTCGTCAGCAAACCGCTACTGCCCCGGACAGACAAATGCTACATATATGATGCGCCATGGATGCTGGAGCAAAACAAAGCTGGGGTGCTAAAGCCATTCCGCACCTTCTTAGGACCAACATACCACGGAGGTTTCAGCGACCACCTGCCATTAGTACTACGCTTAATCTACAACTAAAATGATAAAAGACTTTCAAAAGACAGCCATCGTCACCGCAGAACGCGAGATAAGCTACGCCGAACTCATTCAGCGCATAGCCCACTTCGCCCTGCAACTTCCCGACCTGTCTTGCAGCGAGGCTGACGCAGACGAGTCTGCCGCCATCGCCGCCACAAAGATTGGGAAATGCCTCATCTTCAGCGAAAACCGCGAGGGATGGGTCTACGCCCTCTTTGCCGTATGGCAGAAGGAAGGCATCGTAGTGCCAGTGGATGCCACTTCTACCGTGCCAGATGTGGCATACATCATAAAGGACTGCGCACCAACGCACGCCTGGGTGTCTACACATTGCCTCGACACGTTCAAGGCGGCTATGACAGAGGCGGGTATCAACGTGACAATACACATCATTGACGAATACGAGAAACAGTCCATGCCTGCCGACATTGCCAGCCACGTGGCGGACGAGACTCTCTCGCCTTTCAGCGACAAGGCATCCGATGCCGTACGCGAACGCCCTGGACTCATCGTCTACACCTCCGGCACGACAGGATCGCCCAAGGGCGTCGTGCTCTCATACCGCAACATGATTGCCAACGTGCGCGGTGTGAGCAAGGAAGTGCACATCTTCGACGACAAGCGCCGCACACTCGTACTGCTGCCGCTGCACCACGTACTGCCACTGATGGGCAGTGTCATCGCACCTATCACACTTGGCGGCGGCATTGCCATCTGCCCGTCCATGACGGCAGCGGACATCATGTCGACACTCTGCCGCGGCAAGGTGGCCATCATCATCGGTGTGCCGCGACTGTGGCAGATGCTCTTCGGAGGTATCAAGAAGAAGATTGATGCAAGTTTCGTCACACGCACCTTATATAATATATGTAAGAAGGCAAACAACCCCAGCCTCTCCAAGTTCGTCTTCCAGTCTATACGAAAGAAGATGGGCGGACACCTCGACTTCTGCGTCAGCGGCGGTGCTGCCCTCGACAAGGAGATCGGCGAAGGACTGCGCACCATCGGTCTGGACGTACTCGAAGGCTACGGCATGACAGAGACGGCACCGATCATCGCCTTCACACGCCCCGGAGACATCATACCGGGATGCGTAGGTAAACCGCTGCCGTCCATGCACTGCAAACTGGTCAACACGGTGCGCCATGAGGAGTTTGGCGGCGCAGAGGTCGGAGAGCTTTGCGCAAAGGGACCGAACGTCATGAGCGGATACTACAACCGCCCGGAAGAAACCGCTGCCGTCATAGACAAGGGCGGATACATACACACGGGTGACCTCGCCCGCTTCGACCGCCGCGGACGCATCATCATCACCGGTCGTTCGAAGGAAATCATCGTACTCTCCAACGGAAAGAACGTGCAGCCTAACGAGATAGAATTCAAACTCGAGACGTACGACAAACAGGTGAAGGAAGCTGCCGTCACGCAAGACGGTGACATGCTGCGCGCCATCATCGTGCCACAGGAAGAATGGGCGGAAGGCAAAACGGACGCAGAACAGGAGCAGCTGCTCAAGAAAGAAGTGGTGGAGCCGTACAACCGCACCGTGGAGAACTACAAGAAGATAATGAGCATCTTCGTGTACCACAACGACCTGCCTCGCACCAAGCTCGACAAGCTGCAGCGCTTCAAGCTGCAGGCTATCCTCAACAACGAGATGCCTGCGGAGAAACCAGCCGACGACACTCCCGTAAACGAACCGGACACGGAGGAATACCGCATCATCAAGAAATACATCGAGGACGAGAAGAAAATAGCGGTACGCCCAGACAGCCATATAGAGACGGACCTCGCCTTCGACTCCCTCGAGAAAGTAGGACTGCAAAGCTTCATCGAGCAGAACTTCGGCGTAACGCTGAATGCAGACACCATGGCGGGGTTCAAGGACGTGGAAGCCATAGCGGAATTCGTGGCGGAAGGCAAGACGCACATCGACTCCGAACGCACCGACTGGCGCACACTGCTCTGCGAAGAGACGCAAAGCAGCAAGCTGAAGCTCCCTATAGCCTCATGGACACACCCACTGTTCTCAAAGATCTTCACACTGAGTTTCAAACTGCACAACCGACTCACCATCACTGGCGCAGAGAACATCCCGGAGAACGGTCCGTACATCCTGGCACCAAACCACCAGAGCTTCATCGACGGTCCGCTGGCACTCGTCGGTATGCCGTGGAGCAAAATCTCCGACTGCTACTTCTACGCCACCGAGGAACACGTCAAGGGACCTGTGCTCAAGCACCTCGCCAGCCGACACAACATCATCCTCATGGAGCGGCACAACCTCAAGAACTCCATACTCAAAATGGCGGAAGTGCTTAAGCAGGGCAAGAACATCATGATTTTCCCTGAAGGCACACGAACACGCAGCGGACATGTGGCTACGTTCAAGCGTACTTTCGCCATACTCTCCACGGAACTGGACGTGCCCATCGTGCCAGTATGCATACGAGGTGCCTACGAGGCAATGCCACGCGGAAGGATGCTCCCCACGCCACACCACATCAGCGTGGAATACCTGCCAGCCATCTATCCTGCTGAGACGGACAGTTACGACACGCTTGCCGAACGCGTACGCAACGCCATCAATGATAAAATATAGATATAAAAAATGGGGTAGCTCTCGACAGACAAGAGAACTACCCCATTTGTAAATATACCTACTGGAGGATACGATATGAAGATTACAGAGAAAGCTAATACATGGACTCACCTGATAGGAGTGATATTCGCCCTTGGCTCCATCTGGATGGCATGGCCCGCCGTATACCAGGGATGGCAGATGGCATTCGGAGTCATCTTCTTCATCTCAGGCATGTTCTGCATGTTCCTTGCCAGCACCGTGTACCACTGGGTGCCGGAAGGCAAGGCTAAGCGGGTGCTGCGCAAGCTGGACCACATCAGCATCTACGTCATGATAGCCTGCTCCTATACGCCAATCTGCGTAGGAGTCATAGGCGGATGGATAGGATGGCTCGTCTTCGGACTACAGTGGGCAGCCGTCATCGGCGGGACGTTCTACAAGATATTCGCCATCGGCAAGTACCCACGCCTCTCCCTCGCAATATACCTCATCATGGGATGGAGCGTGCTCTTCATCGCCGAGCCTGTCTTCGAACGACTCTCCAACCTCTCGCTCGCCCTTTTAGTGCTCGAAGGCATACTCTACAGTGGAGGCACTTACTTCTTCGCACACGACTACCGCCCAGGCTACCATGCCATCTGGCACACTTTCGTGCTCCTCGGAGCCATAGCCCATTGGAGCGTAGTCCTATGCATACTACTTGGCTGAGCGTAGTCCTCTACATTCTACTTGGCTGAAAATGCCGCTACATGCGCGTAGATATCCTCAACGTCTATTCCGTCGGCAAACTTACCGTTGCGGTAAAGAATGCGACCGTCAATCATCGTCAACAGCACGTTCTGCTTAGAACCGCTGTAGACGATGTTTTTTTGTATATTGTTGAGCGGCTGCATATTTGGCTGGTGTAGGTCCAGCATTATAATGTCGGCCTTTTGACCTGGAGAGAGCGTCTCACAGTCTGACAAGTGCATGGCACGCGCACCGTTCACGGTCGCCATGCGCAGTACTTCGCAAGCGTCTACCGCTGCGGCATCATGCTCGCGTACCTTGGCAAGTCCGGTGACGAGGAACATCTCACGGAAGAAATCCAGACAGTTGTTCGATGCCGGACCGTCCGTACCTATCGCCACGGGGATGCCGCGACGCTGATACTCCGATATCGGTGCAATGCCGGATGCAAGTTTTAAGTTAGAAGCCGGGTTGGTGACAACGTACAGCCCACGCTGTCTCATCACCTGCAGTTCCTCCTCCGTGACGTACACACCGTGGTAGATGCCACCACCGTAGTCAAAGATACCCAGCCTGTCCAACTGCACAATTGGCGGCACACCGTATTTATCCACACTGAACTGCACTTCTCCTTCCGTCTCGCAGGCATGGCAGTAGACAGACGCATGATACCTATGCGCTGCAGTAGCTATGGTCTTCAAATCTTCATAGCTTGTTGTATACTGCGCATGAAAACCAAACACATACGTCTGCAACGAACTGGAGCTTTTCTCTCCCTTCAGCAACCGTCCCAGCAGTTCCACATCCTGCGATATAGAACTTAGCATTGTCACTTGGCAACATCGCATACCAATGGCATCCATAGCTTGGGCAACAGGTTCCGGCATCAGGTACATATCCATACACGCCGTTATGCCGCTGGTCAAGTATTCCAGGGCAGAAAGTTGCGAAGCATAGTAGATATCCTCCGCTGTCATCTTAGCCTCACGGGGGAATATGGAGTCGTTGAGCCATTCGTGCAGCGGCAAGTCGTCCGCCAACGAACGCAGGGAGCTCATACCGCTGTGAGTATGGGCGTTCTTGAAGCCGGGCATGAGCAAGTTGCCGGCACAGTCGATAGACGTGTCGCACTTGCCGTCAAAGGGCAGACAGGGCACAGACTGCAACGTGTGGCGGACCTCCACAATACGGTCGTTCTCCACTATCACCTCACCGAAGAACACGTCCTCGCCAGGCTTCATCGTCAGTATGCGCGCATTATAAAATCTGGTTGTCATAAGCTCATTTTTTGCAAAGTTACAAATAGTTTGCATACTTCCAAAACTTTTGTGACAAAAAAAATCACAGCCTTTTCTTTACATTCTGTATAGAAATTCGAGAAAAAACAGTACCTTTGCACTCATCTTTTTGATAAAAGCAAACACATATCTTACATGCGTGCCAAAAACGTGACACGCCATCAATTAACAATTTATTTTTATGCGTCCATTCGTCTGACAAGAAATGAACGAAAACATCCTGCAAATTGAACATGTCAGCAAGGCTTTCGGAAAGAAAGTGGTGCTGAAGGATGTCACGCTGAACATTAAGCGTGGCGAGTTTGTAACACTGCTTGGTCCCTCTGGCTGCGGCAAGACAACGCTGCTAAGAATGATAGCCGGATTCGAACCAACTACCACTGGGCAGATACTGCTCGAAGGCAAGGACATCACGGGCATTCCGCCGTACCAGCGACCGATGAACACCGTCTTCCAGAAGTACGCACTGTTCCCGCATCTCTCGGTGTACGACAACATAGCCTTCGGACTGAAACTGAAGGGACTCTCCGAGGACGAGACTGACCAGAAGGTACTGGCGGCACTGAAGATGGTGTCGATGACCGACTACGAAGAGCGCGACGTCAACTCCCTTTCCGGCGGACAGCAGCAACGCGTAGCCATAGCACGGGCCATCGTAAACGAACCGCAGGTGCTCCTGCTCGACGAGCCGCTCTCGGCACTCGATGCCAAGATGCGCAAGGACATGCAGATGGAACTGCGCGAGATGCACCAGCGACTCGGCATCACCTTTATCTTCGTGACACACGACCAGCAGGAGGCTCTCACACTCTCAGACACCGTCATCGTACTGGACGACGGCGTGGTACAGCAGATTGGCACACCACGCGACATTTACAACGAACCCGCAAACCCCTTCGTCGCTGACTTCATCGGCGAAAGCAACATCTTCGACGGCACCATGACCGAAGCAAACAAAGTGACGTTCATGGGCAAGGAGTTCAACTGTGTCGACCCCATTCCACCCATGCCATACGGCGTTCCGCAGGATGCCCCGACACCTGTCGATGTCGTCATACGCCCGGAGGACATCTCCATCGTCGACGAAGCGAAAGGACAGTGGACCGGCAAACTGCGCTCATGCGTCTTCCAAGGCGTACACTACGAGATGTTCTTCGACACACCTGACGGCTACGAGATTCAGGTGCAGGACTACAACGCCTATGAGGTAGGCGCGAGCTACGGACTCACCGTGCCACCTCAGGAACTGCACGTCATGGCAGTCGAAAGCACATGCAACAGCATTGACGCCACCGTCGTAGACTCCGACCATGTCGATATGCTCGGAGCACGCTTCCTGTGCCAAAAACACGGATTCCTGCAGGACGAGGAAGTGTACGCAAACTTCAGCTATAAAGTGGAACTCACCGACAACCCTGCAGACGGCATGGCCACAGGCACCATCATCAATATCCTATACAAGGGCGACCACTACCGCCTCACCGTACGCACGGAGAACCGACAGAAGATATACGTTGACACCACTGACGTATGGGAGGACTTCGACCGCGTAGGCATAAAGATACTACCAGAACAAATCACCATCGTAAATGACTAAGATACTACAAGCCTTCAGCCTTGACAACCGCAAGCGCTGGGCGTGGCCCTACATCATCTTCATGGTGTTCTTCGTCGTCCTGCCCCTCTTGCTCATTGTCTACTATAGCTTCGTCGACCTTGACGGCCACTTCACCCTGCGCAACTTCGAGAAGTTCTTCCTGCAGACAGAGTCAGTCAACACGCTCGTCTACTCCATAGGCATAGCGATGCTCACCACGCTCATCTGCCTCGTCATCGCATTCCCCGCAGCACTGTTTCTTGCTGGCAAGGAGTACGACACCCCTAAGGTGATGGCAGTGCTCTTCATCCTGCCCATGTGGATAAACATGCTGCTCAGAACTCTCGCCACCGTGGCGCTCTTCGACTTCTTCTCGCTACCACTGGACGAGAACGCCCTGCTCTTCGGTCTGGTCTACAACTTCCTGCCGTTCATGATATTCCCTATCTACAACACGCTACAGAAGATGGACAAGAACCTCATCGAGGCTGCCGAAGACCTCGGCGCCAACCGTTGGCACGTCTTCCGCGATGTCATGCTCCCGCTCTCCATGCCCGGCATCTACTCCGGCATCGTGATGGTATTCCTGCCCACGGTCAGCACCTTTGCCGTTGCAGAACTGCTCACGCTCAACAACATCAAGCTCTTCGGTACCACGATACAGGAGAACATCAACTCCGGCGTAATGCTCAACTACGGTGCGGCCCTCTCGCTCATACTGCTCGTGCTCATCTGCGCCACCAGCTTCTTCGGTGACGAGACAGGACAGGAAGGAGGTACCGTATGAAGACAATAGAACGCATGCAACAATGGACTCCAAAACAGTGGGGCGCCAACATATACCTTTGGCTCATACTGGCATTCCTCTATGCACCGATTGCCATCATCATCATCTACTCGTTCACTGAGTCGAAGGTGCTGGGCAACTGGACGGGCTTCTCGTTCGGACTGTACGAGAACCTCTTCTCCGGCAAGGCACAAGGGGCTGACGCACTCTACTCCGCACTGGTCAACACGCTGATTATCGCACTCGTCGCTGCCTCCGCATCCACCATCATGGGAACAGTGGCTGCCATCGGCATACACAATATGCGCGGAGCATCACGCCGCGCAGTAAACTTCCTCAACGACGTGCCGATGGTCAACCCCGACATCATCACGGGTATCTCCATCTTCCTGCTCTTCGTCTTCCTCGGCATCAGCCGCGGAATGACCACCATCATCTGCTCGCACATCGCCTTTTGTACTCCGTACGTAGTGCTCTCCGTCATGCCGCGACTCGTAAAGATGAACCCCAACATCTACGAAGCCGCCCTCGACCTCGGAGCTACGCCCGTACAGGCTTTCCGAAAGGTGCTCATGCCGGAACTTTGGCCTGGGATGATAAGCGGATTCATACTCTCGCTGACGCTCTCCATCGACGACTTCGCCGTCACCTTCTTCACGAAAGGTTCGGGAGGCATCGAGACGCTCTCTACCTATATCTACTCAGACGCACGCAAGGGAGGCCTCACTCCAGAACTGCGGCCTCTCTCCTCACTAATCTTCGTGCTGCTGCTCATACTGCTCATCGTCATCAACGTCAGAGCAAACCGCCAGCAGAAGGAAATAAAGCAAAAAGAGAAAGGAGGACGGTCATGAAGAAAATATACTATATCATCGTGCTGCTCGTCACACTCCTCACTGCACAGACAGCCTTTGCCGTACCACGCAGTGAAATCCTGAAGGTCTACAACTGGGCGGACTACATCGACGAGGACATGGTGGCAGACTTCGAAAAATGGTATCACGAGCAGACTGGCAAATACATACACGTCGTCTACCAGACCTTCGACATCAACGAGTCCATGCTCACCGAAATCGAAATGGGTCACGAAGACTATGATGCCGTCTGTCCTTCAGAATACATCATCGAGCGCATGCTGCGCAACAAACTCCTGCAGCCCATCAACAAAAAGGCTGTGGCAGCAACCCACACACCACTCTGGTTCGACAACGTCTCGAAGTTTGCCAAAGACAAGTTCCAGCAGATGTCACCAAACGGCTCTGCCACAGACGTCAGCGACTATGCCGTGGGTTACATGTGGGGCACAACGGGTTTCATGTACAACAAGAAATTCCTCAAAGCCAGCGACCTCAACTCGTGGGGTGCCCTATACGACCCACGCTACATCGGCAAAATCCTTATGAAGGACGCCTTCCGCGACGTCTACTCATGCCTTGTGCTCTTCGCACGCTACGACGACATCCTCAACGGCACCACCACACGCGATGCACTCGTTGCCAATATCACAACGGAGAACATACAACTCGTAGAAAGCATGCTGCGGCGTGCCAAGCCTAACATCTTCGGATGGGAAGTGGACTTCGGCAAGGAGACCATGACAAAAGGCAAGGCATGGGCAAACCTCACCTGGAGCGGCGACGCTGCATGGGCTATCGAGGAAGCCAAAGCAGTTGGCGTGGAACTTGACTACGTAGTGCCGAAGGAAGGCTCCAACGTATGGTTCGACGGATGGGTGATACCCAAATACGCCAAGAACCCCGTAGCAGCCTCATACTTCATCAACTTCATGTGCAAGAGCGAAAACGCCGTGCGCAACATGGATGCCATCGGCTACGTCTCCGTCATCGGTACGCCGGAAGTGCTCGAAGCCATGCAGGACGACAGCTTTGCTCCCCTCGATGCCAGCTACATGTTCGGTGAGGCAGGAAAGAACGTACGCCTCAATCCTGTGCTGTATGCCGACAAGAGCGTCATAGACCGCTGCGCACTCATGCACGACTGCGCCGACCAGACAGAGGCAATGGTGGAGATGTGGAGCCGCGTCAAGGGCGACTCGTTAAACGTCCAAATGATTGTCGTCGTAGTCAGCGTCATCGTGGGATTCATCGCTGTCATCGTCTCACGGAAACTGCGCAACTACCGCCGACGCAAACGCCGACGCAAACGTCTCGCACTTATACGTAAAGAATAATCCTAAAAGGGAAATAGTGGATAAACGTCACTTCGATGGCGTTTATCCACTTTTTTCTTTATGATTTTCTTCTTTAAGCAAAATAATTCCATTAACTTTGCAGACAACTAAACCTATTTACTCACTACAATGAACATCAAAAACCTTATCGCAACCTCCGCGCTGACGCTGGCAGCAATGCCTATGCTCGGACAGACAGTAACACTACATGCCGACCAGCCTGGCGAAGTTATCCCAAAAGAAATCTACGGACAATTTGCCGAGCACCTCGGCACCTGCATATACGGTGGTCTGTGGGTAGGCAAGGACTCCAAGATCCCTAACCAAGACGGCTACCGCACCGACGTGCTCAACGCCCTGAAGGCACTCAAAGTGCCAGTGCTCCGCTGGCCAGGCGGCTGCTTCGCCGACGAATACCACTGGATGGACGGCATCGGACCAAAAGAAAACCGCCCGAAGATGGTCAACAACAACTGGGGCGGTACCGTCGAGGACAACTCCTTCGGCACGCACGAATTCTTCAACCTCTGCGAGCTACTCGGATGCGAGCCATACCTCAGTGGCAACGTGGGCAGCGGCACCGTGGAAGAACTCGCCAAGTGGGTAGAATACATCACCAGCGACGGTGACTCTCCAATGGCCAACCTGCGCCGCAAGAACGGTCGCGAGAAGTCATGGAACCTCAAGTACCTCGGCGTAGGCAACGAGTCATGGGGCTGCGGCGGCTCTATGCGTCCGGAATACTACGCAGACCTCTACCGTCGCTACAGCACATACTGCCGCAACTACGACGGCCACAACCTCTTCAAGATAGCCTCCGGTGCCAGCGACTACGACTACAACTGGACCAAGGTGCTCATGGACAACGTAGGCAACCGCATGGCCGGTCTTTCACTCCACTACTATACCGTACCCGGCTGGAGCGGTTCGAAAGGTTCCGCCACCAACTTCACCAAAGACCAGTACTACTGGACCATCGGCAAGTGCCGTGAGATAGAAGACGTGCTCAAGAAGCACATCGCCATCATGGACGAGAAAGACCCAAAGAACAACGTGTCACTGCTCCTCGACGAATGGGGCACATGGTGGGACGAAGAGCCAGGCACCGTCAAAGGTCACCTCTTCCAGCAGAACTCCATGCGCGATGCCATCGTAGCTTCTACATCGCTCGACATCTTCCACAAGTACACACGACGTCTGAAGATGACCAACATCGCACAGATTGTCAACGTACTCCAGTCCATGATTCTCACCAAGGACGACAAGATGGTGCTCACCCCCACTTACTATGTCTTCAAGCAGTACAACGTACACCAGGATGCCACCTACCTCCCCGTCGACGTAGAATGTGAGCAGATGGACATAAAGGGAGCCAACCGCAAGTTCGACGCCAAGCTACCCCTCGTCAGCGCAACAGCCTCCAAGGACAAGCAAGGCAAGGTACACGTCTCCCTCACCAACGTATCAGTAGACAAGGCGCAGACCGTCAAGGTGAACCTACAGGGCATCACCGCCAAGAAAGCCAGCGGCGTGATACTCACCACACCGAACATCGACGACCTCAATACCTTCGACAACCCCAACAAGGTAAAGGAAGCACCCTTCAAAGACGCCAAAATCAAAAACGGCGTGATGGAGGTAAAACTCCCAAAGAACTCCATCGTAACTCTGGAGCTACTATAATTTCCCTATACAAAATGATTCAAGACAAGCGCGAGAACTAATCAATTCTCGCGCTTGTCTTGTTTTTTGTCATATAAGCCTGTATTTATAACGATATGGCTGTCCTACCTTATTCTTTGGTAAGCAAGACGCTCATCGCCGTTAAGCAGGTGAATTATGCCACAGTAGGTGAAGCCGTGCTTTGCTACGAGGTGCTGCATTATCGTGTTGTTGCGGTGAGTGTCTATACGGATGTTATTGGTGCGGTCCGAACAAAAGTCTAGTACCTTTTTGAATACTCCGTGGACTGTACGGCGGCATGCCACACGATGGATTACGTAGTAAGGGGAGTCCGTATCCAGCCATGCTCCTTCGTATATAATATTGTACGTGGGGTCTGGAGAGGGTTTGAAAGCAAAGTATGCCACCGGGACACCTTCCTCCTCGATGATGTATCCAGTCTGCGTTTCTATATCAGTCTCCAATACCGACTGGGCAGGATAGCCCTTGGGCCACTGCGTCGTATTTCCACACTCTATCATCGTTTCGCGTGCCTCGTCAAGAATTGACTGTATGACCGGCAAATCTTCTATTGTAGCATTTCTTATCATTGTAACCCAAATATCCTGTAGGTATGTTTTAGATATACACTTCTCTTTTTTAGATATAGAACTCAGACTCGTCTACTAGTCCTGAACGGAAAGCGTACTTCATGGCATCGTGAGCACAGTTCACGCCCAGTTTGCGAAAGATATTCTTGCGGTGCGAGTTGATGGTGTGTATGCTGGAGAAACGCTCGGCAGCAATCTCCTTCGTTGTCTTTCCCAGAGCAATGGCCTTCAGCACCTCACGCTCAGTCTGCGTCAGGTCGTCGCTCTGCTTCTCCTGCGTTGCAGCCTTCTGCAGCAGCACCTCCGTGGCATGCTGCGCTATGTAACGCTCGCCACGCAACGTATAACGGAGCGACTCACGAAGAATGTCAATGGAGGCATCCTTGTAGGCAATACCTATGTTGTGAGTCTCATAGAGCACATATCGCAGGAAATCAGCCGTCAGCTCATCGCTAAGAAGCAGCCACGATGAATTCTTGTGCGCCTCGCTCATGATGACAAGACTCTCCGTATTCTGAAAGTCAAACAACGTATAGTCCAGAATTACCGCCGTCTTGCAACTGTCCTCACGCAACAATGCTCCCAGCTCACTTCGGTTGGAAGCATACTTAATCTGTACGTCAGACTCGCTAAGACTGCTTCCGCCAAGACCCTGCTTAAGGATGTCGTGCGAGAGAGTCTCTACGGCAAGCGCCGTTAGAGGTTGGTTGTCAGCAATAATAATTCTGTTCATGGGTTGTTAAGTCTGGTTTGTATAGTCAATGACAAGCGTTAGTTCTTACTAACGAAAAAAGAACTCCACGACATTTCTATCATGGAGTTCTCGTTAATTTGAAGAAAGAAGGCGGCCTCCTACTCTCCCGCATTGCATTGCAGTACCATCGGCGCAAG
>CAVCKM010000096.1:0-17820 GCA_963602765.1 Alistipes putredinis
CCCTGGGTACATCGGACATTCAACCACCGCCCTGTAAGGGCAAAAGTGCATAGACCAAATGCACCAGACTATAGACTTTTGCCCTTACAGGGCGCGTAGATATATGCAAACAAAACCCAGGGCGTTGCCCTGGGCTATGAAGTGGTTGGGCTTTCAGCCCGTACTTGTCTAAGCAGCTCAAGTTATCTTTTTACATATCAATAAACAATCAAAAAACAACAATGAAACATACCATAGGCGGCTTTTGCGCCGCAGCACTCCTTGCCCTCACGGCATGTACGGGAGAAAAGTTCCATATTGAAGGAAACATCACGCAGGCTACGGACTCTATCCTATACCTCGAGAACATGAGCCTCGACGGACCGCAGGTGGTCGACTCCATACGCCTCACCACCGACGGCAACTTTGACTTCAGCGGCGAGCGCCCCGAAGCGCCCGAGTTCTACCGACTCCGTATTGCCGGCAGCATCATCAACGTCAGCATCGACTCCACCGAGACCGTCACCATAAAGGCGGCGTACCCCACCATGGCATCCGACTATACCGTCGAGGGCAGCGACAACTGCACACGCATCCGCGAACTCTCGCTCATGCAGCAGAAGCTCATCTCGCAGCTCCGCGCCATCACCTCCAACTACCAGCTCTCCACCGCCCAGATGGCAGACAGCACCGACGCCGTCCTGGCGCAGTACAAGAAGTACGTCCGCGAGAACTACATCTTCAAGGCACCCCAGCACTCCTCCTCCTACTTCGCCCTCTTCCAGTCCATCGGACCCCAGCTCATCTTCAACCCCCAGAAGGACGCCCTCGACATGCGCACCTTCGCCGCCGTCGCCACCTCGTGGGACACGAGCTACCCCGGTGCCCTCCGCGGCGAGAACCTCCACAACATCGCCATAGAGGGCATGAAGACACAGCGCATCGTAGACCAGAAGAAGCACCAGACCATCGACGCCAGCAAGGTGCACCAGGTGAACCTCATCGACATCCAACTGCCTGACAACAAGGGACAGCTGCGCTCTCTCACCCAGCTGCAGGGCAGGGTGGTGCTCCTCGACTTCCACGCCTTCGCCATGGAGGGCAGCCACGAGCGCATCATGATGCTCCGCGAACTCTACAACAAATACCACGCACAGGGACTCGAGATTTACCAAGTCTCCGTAGACCAGGACGAGCACTTCTGGAAGACACAGACAGCCGCCCTCCCCTGGATCAGCGTACGTGACCCGCAGGGCGTAGAGTCCGCCAACCTCGCAGCATACAACGTCAAGGCCATACCGACGTTCTTCCTCATAGACCGCACCAACTCGCTCTACAAACGCGACGCACAGGTGAAGGACATCGACGCCGAAATCGCCTCGCTGACACAGAAATAAACGCCAATGAATATTTTAGGACTTTAATTGCCGTTAATTAACCATTAATTTTTTTCCATTAATATTATTTTTCTTATGCCACATTGAGTTTATTCATTGACGACTTCTCATCTGGATTGTAGAATAATAATTAATGGAAAAAATTAATGGTAAATTAACGGTCATTAAAGTCAAAAAAAGAACATCCACGGCAATTAGCGTTAAAACACCAACACACTAGATGATAATTACAAAAGACACGTTGCTGCTCTTTGACTTCGGGTGCATCCTCGTCAACCTCGACAAGCAGCGCTGCACCGACGCACTGAAGAAAGTCGGATGCGGACAGATAGCATCATACGTCGACGAACACCGCAGCGAAGACCTCTTCCATGAGATAGAACTAGGACGGCCCACCGAACAGTTCTGCCTCTCCGCACGCCGGCAGTCGGCATACCTCGACGACTACGGAGTAAACCACGTCTGCCAGGCCGCCGACAACGAGATATGCTGGGCGTGGAACCAACTCCTCACCGGCATCGACGCACCAAAGCTGAGGCTCATACGCGCACTGAGAGAGCGAGGCTTCCGCACCGCCGTGCTCTCCAACACCAACTTCATACACTGGCGATACTCCCTCGACAACTTCTTCAACGTCGGAGGACACACCATCGACGACTACTTCGAACACGTCTTCCTCTCCTGCGAGCTCGGCATGGTGAAGCCCGACAAAGGCATATACCAGGCCGTCCTCGACACCATGGACGTCAAGCCAGAACAGGTATACTTCATCGACGACTCCCTGCGCAACTGCCGAGGAGCACAGGCACTCGGCATACACACCATGCACGACCCCGACGGCACCCTATGGGTAGACCGCCTGCAGCCGCTCCTCTACCACGACAGCCTCGAACTCGACACCGCCACGCCCGCCGCTGCCGTCATCGGCAACTTCGACGGCGTGCACCGCGGACACCAGTATGTCCTAAACCAACTCAAGGAAGAAGCCGCAAAACGGGGACTCAAGACCATGGCAATCACCTTCGACCGCCATCCCCGGGCACTCCTGCAGCCCGGCTTCAAACCATCGTACATCACCACCCCGAAGGAGAAGGTAGACCTCATCCGCGAGCAGGGCATCGACGACGTGCGCATATTCCCCTTCACCGCCGACCTCGCCGGCACCACGGCAAAGGAGTTTCTGCAGCAGACGCTCAGCGACACCCTCGGCGTGAAGCTACTACTCCTCGGCTACGACAACCGCTTCGGCAAGTTCCAAAGCGGCGAGGCCTTTGCGCAGTACCAGCAGTACGCCCTTGAAGTGGGCATGGAAGTGCTGCGCGCAGACCCCGTCGACATCGACGGCGACCGCGTCTCCTCCTCCCTCATACGCCACGAGCTGAAGGCAGGACACATCGAGCGGGCCAACGAACTGCTCGGTCGCCCGTACTCCCTCTCAGGCATCGTAGTGCAGGGAAAGCACGAGGGCAACGCCATCGGATTCCCCACCGCCAATATCAAGGCGGACGACACCAAGCTACTGCCACGCCAGGGCGTCTACGTCTCTCTCGTCACCATAGACAACCACCACGAGAAGCACCTCGCCCTGACCAACATTGGCATACGCCCCACCTACAACGACGGAGAGGCTCTCAGCATAGAGACGCACATCATCGACGCCCACAAGATAGACCTCTACGGCAGCCGCATCAGCGTGCAGCTTCTCTCATACCTGCGGGAGGAGCAGAAGTTCTCCTCCATCGAGGACCTACGCTGCCAGATTGTACAGGACGTAGAACAGGCAAAACAATATCCCCTCCCGCAACAATGAAGAAAGCAATACTTTACCTCATCGTCTTCGCCGTCATAGAGATAACCGTCGGTCTCGCCGTCAGCCTCATTGCCTCGCCGCAGATGAGCCAGTGGACCGGCATCGAACAACTGGCGCACATAGACCCCACAAATGTCACCCTCACAGCCTCGGGAATCATCGCCGTAGCACTCATAGCACTCTTCACACTGACGAAGTGGTACCCCATGTCGCGCCAGTACATCCGCACGCGCCCATGGCAGCAGATGTTCTGGGCCTTCCTCCTCGCCCTCGGCATCATCATGCCCCTCACCTGGCTCGAGGAACTCATACCCGCCGAATACCGTGTCAACGTCATGAAGGACGACCTCGCCGCCATGCTACACTCCACCACGGGCTACTTCGTCATCGCCATGCTCATGCCCCTGGCAGAGGAGATAGTCTTCCGCGGTGCCATGATAACTGCCCTGCGCACTGCCTTCCCCAAGATCCAGTTCGCCACGGTGCTCTCCGTCGTCGTCGCCGCCCTCTTCTTCTCCGGTGCCCACATGAACCCGGCGCAGATGCCCCATGCCTTCGTCGTAGGCTGCCTGCTCGGCTGGCTCTACGTCCGCACAGGCAGCATCGTGCTCCCCTTCATCATACACTGGGTAAACAACTCCGCCGCCTACGTCACGGCAGCATTCTTCCCAAACATCCCCGTCGACGCACCACTCGTAGCCTACTTCAACGGCAACCAGACCGCCGTCCTCCAAGCAGTCCTCTCCTCCCTGCTGGTGGCACTCCCAGCCCTATACCAGCTCCACCGCCTGACGGCGAAACGCTAATTGCCGTGGAGACATTTACTTTAAGACTTAGATTGCCGTGGCGACATTTATTTTAGGACTTTAATGGCCGTTAATTGACCATTAATTTTAACCATTAATATTATTTTGTAGACTCTGACTTTTGTTCTGGTTGTTAATGCCATTCGGTCTTATCTTTACAAAAGTCTCAGCAGCATGGAAAAAATTATTAATGGATAAAATTAATGGTCAATTAACGGTCATTAAAGTCCTAAAAAATATCATTCGTGTGGCCATTTAAGTCCCAGAACATGTCATTTGCGTGGCCATTCGCGCTCTCAGCGAACGAGAAAATCATTGATGTGTATCAATATTTCAGTGGCGCGCTACTTATATTATACGCGACAATTAGCGTATAACGTTAAAAATTAGTAATTTTGCACACGTTCAGAGGAATGAGGGGCTCCACAGAAGGAGCCTCTCATTCTTTTTTTAAGACTCGAAACAACATACTAAATGATCGACAAACAAAGAGTAAAGAGCATTGTTGAGGAGTGGCTCGAAGGAAAAGAGTACTTCCTCGTGGAAGTTGACGTCACACCGGACGACCGCATCGTCGTGGAGATAGACCACGCCGACGGCGTATGGATAGAAGACTGCGTGCAGCTCAGCCGCTTCATCGAAGACCACCTCGACCGCGAAGAGGAAGACTACGAACTCGAAGTGGGCAGCGCAGGCATCGGACAGCCCTTCAAGGTGGAGCAGCAGTACGTCAACTGCATCGGAAAGCAGGTGGAGACTCTCACCGCCGACGGAAAGAAACTCAAAGGCACCCTCAAGAGCGTAGAGGGCAGACAGTTCACCGTCACCGTACAGGAAAAACAAAAGCAGGAAGGAAAGAAACGCCCCGTACTCGTTGACGTAGACCGCACCTTCTCCATGGACGAGGTAAAATACTGCAAGTACGTCATCAACTTCGGTAAGTAACCACAACGCCGGAAAAGACAACTCTGGCTTGTGGGAGAAAGACGACAACACGGACGTGAAAGGAAAGACGACAACACGGACAACTTAGGACAACTTTTTTATGTTACCTTTGGCGGCGCTAAACACCGCGCCGAGTCCGTTCTTGCTTGTGAGTTTAAGACCCTCAGACTCGTGGGAGAATGACGACAACACGGACGTGAAAGGAAAGACGACAACACGGACAACTTGGGACCGCTCGGCTTTGCCGCTTGCCTAAGCAAGAACTTTTTTAAGTTACCCTTGGCGGCGCTAAACACCGCGCCGAGTCCGTTTTTGCTTGTGAGTTTAAGACCCCAGAAGTAATAGTTTACAGAACTCATGTCAGTAACACATCCAGTCGAGCGATTCGGCGCGGTGTTTAGCGCCGCCTAAGGTAATATAAAAAAAGTTGTCCGAAGTTGTCCGAGTTGTCTTCCTTCCCCCCGACACCGCGTTGTCTTCCTTAAAAAACAAGTGTAGTCTTTAATAAACAAAAGAGTGGTCTTCAAAATAAAGATAGTAGTCTTATCAAAACGAAACTAAGAAACAAAACAATATAAATGGCAACAAAAACCACAGAACTTCAACCAAACATGATCGATACGTTCCGCGAGTTTAAGGAAACGAAGAATATCGACCGCACCACACTCGTCAGCGTGCTCGAGGAGAGCTTCCGCAAAGTCATCGCCAGCATCTTCGGATCTGACGCCAACTTCGACGTCATCGTAAACCCCGACAAGGGCGACTTCGAAATCTACCGCAACCGCGTCGTAGTACCCGATGGCGAGGTGGCTGACGAGAACCGTGAAATAGCACTCACCGAGGCACGCAAGATCGAGTCCGACTACGAAGTGGGAGAGGACGTCTCAGAGCCCATCAACTTCGCCAAGTTCGGACGCCGCGCCATCCTCAACCTCCGCCAGACTCTTGCCAGCAAGATTCTCGAACTGGAGCACGACACCCTCTACAACAAGTACAAAGACCGCGTCGGCGAAGTCATCATCGGCGAGGTATACCAGATATGGAAGCGCGAAGTACTCGTCATCGACGATGAGGGCAACGAGCTGCTCCTTCCAAAGGCAGAGCAGATACCTTCCGACGTATACCGCAAGAACGAGACCGTCAAGGCAGTCATCGAGCGCGTCACCAACGACAACAACAACCCCAAGATTATCCTCTCACGCACCTCGCCGCTCTTCCTGCAGCGTCTCCTCGAGTCTGAAGTGCCCGAGATAGAGGAAGGTCTCGTTGCCGTACGCAAGATAGCACGCATCCCGGGCGAGCGCGCCAAGATTGCCGTAGAGAGCTTCGACGACCGCATCGACCCCGTTGGAGCTTGCGTCGGCGTGAAGGGTTCACGCGTTCACGGCATCGTACGCGAGCTGTGCAACGAGAACCTCGACGTCATCAACTACACCAGCAACACCAAGCTCTTCATACAGCGCGCTCTCGCTCCGGCACAGATCAACAGCATACAGCTCAACGAAGAGGAGCACAAGGCTGAGGTCTACCTCCGCCCGGAGGAAGTGTCGCTCGCCATCGGACGCAGCGGACAGAACATCAAGCTCGCATCAATGCTCACCGAGTACACCATCGACGTGTTCCGTGAGGTAGAGGGCGAAGTGGACGAGGAGGATATCTACCTCGACGAGTTCAACGACGAGATTGACCAGTGGGTCATCGACGCCATCAAGGGCATCGGACTCGACACCGCAAAGGCCGTTCTCAACGCACCGCGCGATATGCTCATTGCTAAGGCCGACCTGGAGGAAGAAACCGTCGACCAGGTAATCAGCGTCCTCAAGAGCGAGTTCGAGAAGTAAACGCCAAGGGACTTTTGGAACGCCAATGAAGAGCTTTTCACGTCAATGTATGGGTTTTGACGCTAATGTATATTTTAGACGTTAATTGCCGTTAATGGACCGTTAATTGACCATTAATTTTTTATTCTATTCCATCCGGATGGAAATAAAAAAATTAACGAATAAATTAACGAATAAATTAACGGTCCATTAACGGCAATTAACGTCGAAAAAAATCCATTAGCGTGGAAAAAGTTATTGGTGTTGAAAACAAATAAAGAATTAAACGTAGTACATGAGCATAAGATTAAATAAAGCAATAAGCGAACTCAACATCGGTCTGCAGACTGCCGTTGACTTCCTCGAGAAGAAACCCGAACTGGGTGAGGTCAAAAACGAACTGTCGTTCAAACTGAGCGACGCACAGTACAACGCCCTCGTCAACGCCTTCAAAGGCGACAAGGAAGTACGCACAGCAGCAGAGAAGATGATGAAGAAGCCCGAGAAGAAGCAGCCGACAAGGGCGGCTCAGGAGGCTTCTTCCAATGCTGCCGTCACACCTGGCGACAGCCTCATACGCAAGTCCGTACAGCCGCTCGGAAAGATTGACCTCAACCCCAAACCGGCTGACAAGCCCGCCGCTGAGGCTCCCAAGGCACAGGCACCACAGCAGAGCGCACCAAAGCCGGAAGCTCCGAAGGCTGCCGCTGAGACTCCAAAGCAGGCGGCAGAGGCTCCCAAGGTGGTCAGCGTTGTGGCAAAGGCCGACGAGCCGAAGCCGGCAGCAGCAGGCACACAGTCGTCTGACGTATTCACGCTAAAGAGCGACCGCCGCACCGTGGCACGCCCGCAGGTGCTCGGCACCATCGACCTCAGCGCTATCAACCAGAGCACGCGCCCGAAGAAGAAGTCGAAGGAAGAGCGTCGCCGCGAGCGCGAGGACAAGGGCGGACAGGGCAACAACGCCAACAAGAAACGCACACGTATAGGTAAGGAACGCGTGGACGTCAACTCGCCTGCCAACCAGCAACAGGGCGGAAAGAACGGCAAGAACGCACGCACCACTGCCAACAACGCACCTGGAAACAACAACCAGCAGCAGGGCGGAAAGAACGGAAAGCGCAACAAGCAGCGCGGCAACCAGCAGCCGCAGGAGGTGGACTCCGAGGACGTGGCACGCCAGGTGAAGGAGACGCTCGCACGACTCACCAACAAGAGCTCGCAGAATAAGAAGGGTGCCAAGTACCGCCGCGACAAGCGTGACGCAGCAGCAGAGCAGCGCGACGCCGCCATGGCAGCAGAGGCAGCAGAGAGCAAGGTGCTCAAGCTCACCGAGTTCGTTACCGTCAGCGAGCTTGCCACGATGATGGACGTCCCCGTGACGAAGCTCATCGGCACGCTCATGTCCGTCGGCATCATGGTAAGTATCAACCAGCGACTCGACGCCGAGACCATCAACCTCGTGGCTGACGAGTTCGGCTTCACCACAGAGTACGTCAGCGCAGAAGTGTCCGAGGCCATACAGGAGGCTGAGGACGACGAGAACGACCTCATGCACCGCGCACCTATCGTCACCGTCATGGGTCACGTAGACCACGGTAAGACCTCGCTCCTCGACTATATCCGCAAGACAAACGTCATCGCCGGCGAGGCAGGCGGCATCACGCAGCACATCGGCGCATACAACGTGAAGCTCGAGGACGGCAGACGCATCACCTTCCTCGATACCCCAGGTCACGAGGCGTTCACCGCCATGCGTGCCCGCGGTACACAGGTGACAGATATCGCCATCATCATCGTGGCTGCCGACGACAGCGTCATGCCTACCACAAAGGAGGCCATAGCACATGCGCAGGCTGCCAACGTGCCGATGGTGTTCGCCATCAACAAGATTGATAAGCCCGGTGCAAATCCGGACAAGATACGCCAGGACCTGGCGGCCATGAACCTCCTCGTCGAGGAGTGGGGCGGCAAGTACCAGTGTCAGGAGATATCAGCAAAGAAGGGCGTAGGCGTAGAGGACCTCATGGAGAAGGTGCTCCTCGAAGCCGAGATGCTCGACCTCAAGGCCAACCCTAACCGCAACGCCACAGGCTCCGTCATAGAGTCGTCCCTCGACAAGGGTCGCGGATACGTCTCTACGGTGCTCGTCAGCAACGGTACGCTCAAGCAGGGCGACATCGTCATCGCAGGCACGGCATGGGGACGCGTCAAGGCCATGTTCAACGAGCGCAACCAGCGCGTCGACCAGGCCGCTCCGGCAGAACCGGTCATCATACTCGGACTGAACGGCGCACCGCAGGCCGGCGACTCCTTCCACGTCATGGCGACGGAGCAGGAGGCAAAGGAGATTGCCAACAAGCGTCTACAGCTCCAGCGCGAGCAGAGCCTGCGCACCACCAAGACCCTCTCACTCGAGGAGATTGCACACCGCGTTGCACTGGGCGAGTTCCACGAACTCAACCTCGTCGTCAAGGCGGACACGCAGGGCTCCGTCGAGGCCCTCTCCGACTCGTTCATCAAGATGTCTACCGAGAAGGTGCAGGTCAACGTCATCATGAAGGGCGTAGGACAGATCTCCGAGAACGACGTCATGCTCGCCTCTACCGCGCAGAACGGTATGATCGTAGGCTTCCAGGTGCGCCCCTCAGTGGCTGCCAAGAAGCTCGCCGAGAACGAGGGCGTCGAGATCAACACCTACTCCGTCATCTACGACGCCATGGACGACATCAAGCAGGCCATGGAGGGTATGCTCGACAAGATCAAGAAGGAGATCTCCACCGGTCAGGTCGAGGTCAAGGAGGTGTTCAAGATTTCCAAGGTCGGCACCGTCGCCGGTGCTATGGTCATGGAAGGCAAGGTACACCGTGCGGACAAGGCACGCCTCGTACGCGACGGCATCGTCATCCACACCGGAGAGATCAACGCCCTCAAGCGTTACAAGGACGACGTCAAGGAGGTGGCTACCGGTCTGGAGTGCGGTATCTCGCTCGTCAACTTCAACGACATCCAGGCTGGCGACATCATAGAGACATTCACAGAGATAGAGGTGGAGCAGACGCTGTAGTGACAGCATGTTGAACAGTATTAAACACTAAAAATGAACTTCAAAAAGATTTATCTGGGGACCCTGGCCGCAGCTGCCATAGCTCTTGCGTCGTGCAGCAGCGAGTCGGGCCTGGACGGATCGAACGGCAAACGGGGCGAGATACAACTCGCCTCGTTGCAGCTCGATTCGAAAGTGACCAGAAGCGGGCTGGCTGCTGACGACGGAGACGGGGAGACGCTCGTCGACGGCGTTGCCATCAAACCGCAGCTGGACAGCTGCAAACTCATCATCATGAGCAAGACGGGAACGTACTTGCAGACGTGGAACCACGTCAGCGACTACAACCCGAGTGAAAATCCCGTTACCGAGGGCACGTACGACGTGACGCTCACGTACGGTGCGCTCGAGGATGAAGGGTTCGACAAGCCGTACTACTACGGTTCGGCGACGACAACCGTAAAGCAGGACGAGACGAGTGAGGTAAGTGTGGAGGCCACTCTGCACAACACCATGGTAAAGATGAAATACACCGACGCCTTCATGAAGTATTTCACCAATTATAGCGCTACGATACATAGCGAAGGAGGCAAGTACATTACTTTTGAAAAAGACGAGACGCGCGCCGCTTACGTGCGTCCGGGCAACATATCCATCGACCTCAGCGTCACCAAGCCAAACGGCCTGTCGGGAACGTTCGAGGTGGAGGGCATCGACAATGCTGCCGCACGCACCCTCTACAACGTCACCGTTGACGTGAACGAAGGCGCCGTGGGCGATGCGGAGGTGCTCATCTCTTTTGACGACTCCACCATCGTGGAGCCTATCTCCATCAAGGTGAGCGACGAGATTCTCGCCGCTCCGGCACCTGTCATCACCCCGACAGACTTCACCCCCGGCACGGCGCTGACCCTCTTCGAGGGCAACACCCTGGCGGAGGCTCCGAAGATGCTGGTGATGGCGCGCTCCGGCCTGAAGGAGGTGACGCTGACAACGCAGAGCACGTCGCTCATTGAGCAGGGCTTACCTGCCGAGATAGACCTGATGTCGGCATCCGCTGACGTGCAGGCAAAGCTGACTGCGCTGGGCTTCGCGCCCGTCGGACTGTGGAAGAACCCGGGCGAGTTCGCCCTGATTGACTTCTCCGGCCTCATCAACCATATCAAGGCGGCTTCCGACGGCAACAACACCAGCACGTTCACCCTACAGGTGAAGGACAAATACTCCAAGGTATGCGAGGAGCCTGTGACGATGACCGTCACGTTTACGCCGCTGGAGCTAAGCATGACAAGCATAGGCAAGCAGGCCATCGGCAGCGGAACGTGCGACGTCACCGTGAAATACAACGGCGAGAACTTCGCCGACAACATCTCCTTCCAGGCAAAGACAAAGAGCGGATCCCTGCAGGACTGCACCATGAGCAACATCAAGAACAACGGCGACGGAACGTACAACGTTACCCTCACCGGGCTGCCGAAGATTGATGATGCCAACGAAGTGAACCTGCGTTACAAGGGCACTGCAAAGCAGGGCTTCACCGTCAATATCGTAGACATCGACTATTCCCTCACATACATCGAAGGGGACATATGGGCAAAGGAAGCCACTCTCGGCATCAGCACAGCGGACGCAGCAGATAAGGCTATCGTGACAAAGTACGCCACGTTCTACATCGGAACGACAAGCGGTAGCCTCGCAGCGGCAAAGAATGTGACGCGCGACGAGAAAAACGGCACCGTCACCATCAGCGGACTGACAGCCGGCACCAAGTATTATGTGGCTGCAAAAATAGGCTCCACAAGCCAATACTGCACTGAGGTCAGCTTTACTACAGAAGCGGCAGCGGACGTGCCGAACGGAAACTTTGAAACAACAACGCAAAAGATAAATTGGACTGACATTTGGCAGGGAGGAACCTATTCAAATCTCAATAGTACTGGGCATCTCGTATTTGACAAAAAAGGATATTTCCATAATTATGAGAGCTTTATAGTGAACGAGCCAACAGGTTGGGCTACAACCAATGCCAAAACGTGTTGTGAGAGTGCCCAAAATAAGAATACATGGTTTACTTCTCCTTCTGTTTTTAATACTCCAAATAGCTCTACATACACTGTAACGAATTCAATAGAATCATCAAAATATAAGACGTACAGTATGTCTTACGGCGACGCTCATGGCGGTAGTACTGCAATGATGCTGAGGAGTATTGGATGGGATTTGAACGGTAGTACTCCAAGTAATGATGCTAGAGATGCCTTTAGCGATAACTATACAACCAAGAAACCTACTGTTGCTAACAAGGCGGCTGCTAAGCTCTTCTTGGGTACATACTCCTTCTCTGCAAATACAAGCAACCAGACTGCAAGCAGCGAGACATACAACCAAGGAGTAAGTTTCACGTCACGTCCTTCTAAACTTCATTTCTATGCTAAGTATACTCATAATGGAAGTGATGCTTCCGACGGGGAGTATGGTGTGGCAAAGGTAGAGATACTTGACTCTAACGGGAACGTCATCGGTTCGGGAGAAGCAAAGGTTGGTGTAGGTGCAAACATCGACAGCTGGACACCGCAAACGGCAGAAATCTCTTACAGCGTAAAGAACAAGAAGGCTGCGAAACTCAGAATATTCTTCTCGTCAAGCAACAACTATGGCACAATAGCTGAAGAGAACGAGAAGGTGAAAGTAACTCAGACTACAGGTTTCACCCAAAAGTCAGTAGGTGCTTATTTCTACATCGACGACGTGTCGTTCGAATACTAAACATTTCAATCTATAAGTCAAAATAATATGAACACATACATAAACAACATATTCCGTTCGCTCATGGTGGCAGCGGCAGTTTTCACCGGACTCACCGCCTGCAACAAGGTGACGATAGACATGGGCGACGACGAAGAGGAGACAGTTGTCGGAAAGGGACAGATCAACCTCAAACAACTCACCGTGGACATCACTAACGCCACGAAGAACGCTGAGACACGCAGCCTCGCCGCTACACGTGCCGACGGCGACACGCAGTCCGAAAGCGTAGACAACTACACCGTGAGGATAATAAAGACTTCTACGGGACAGAAGGCATACGAGTGGGTGTACTCCGAGATGCCCGAGATAGTGACACTCCCCATAGGCAACTACACTCTGGAGGCATACAACGCAGAGGTGTCCGACGTGGCATGGAACACACCGTACTACTACGCCTCGCAGAACTGCACAATAGAGGCTGACAAGATAACGGAGCCGCAGACACTCGTCTGCAAACTCGCCAGCGTCAAGGTGACTATTAACTACACCGACGCACTCAAGCAGCTCATTGGTGCTGGAACGGATGTCAACATACACGTGAACTTGGGCACGAAGGAGGCGGACTTCAAATACTCCGAGACGGGTGCCGTGTACTTTAAGAACTTCGGTGCCGACTCCACCATCACAGCAACATTCTCCGGCACCATCAACGGTACGTACATCAGTGAGCTGAAGACCGTCTCTACCGTGAATGCCGGCGAGCACCACATCATCAACTACGACGTGCAGACCGTGCCGGACGTCGGCACGCGCGTCGGCCAGATAAGCTCCGAAGGACTCTGCCTCACCTCCAGCGTGACGGTAGTGGACCTGAAGCGCAACATCACTACCGAGGAGGACGTGATAGACGCAACCGACTACATCCGTCTGAGCCAGAACACCATGAGACTTACTGCTGACGGCACGGGAAAGACCGTCAGCGTGACGGCAAGCGACTCGTGGACCGTGACGACATCCGACTCATGGCTGCAGACCTCCGCCACGAACAGTGCCGCAGGCATGAACATCCCTGTCGCCATCTCTGCTACAGAGAACACCACGACAAGCGAGCGCACCGGAACAGTAACCTTCTACATGGGAAGCCTGAAGACGCAGCTCACCGTCACGCAGGCAGCGAAGAAAGAAACAACGCCGGAAGTGGAAGGACCGAAGATTACCAGTCAGGACGAGACATCGCTCAAACTGGATACGCCAAATCAGGTGGACGACGTATCGACAGCTATCGTCAATATCTATGCTGAGGCTGGCATAAAGTCGTTCCAGGTAAAGATTGGATCTACGAATAGTAGCTTCGTAGAAACCATTGATCAGATGGGCATGACAGACTTCGACTTGACAAATCCGGGTAACCTCACAGGAACATTGACAGACCTCGGACTGCCTTACGGTGATAACGTTACAAACCAAAAGAATGTTGTATTTGACATCACAACATTCATTTCGATGCTCAAAATATTCGCCGGCACACACACGTTCCAGCTGATTGTTACTGACAATAACGGTAAGACTTCTTCGGCATCCATCATCATCGTTTCGTAAGTGTCATCAATAAGTAGTAGAAAGATTCTATAATGAACAATATATATAGCATGGCGGCAGTCGCCATGACGCTCGTCTCCTCCCTCTTCGTCGCTTCGTGCGCCACGGACGAGGGACTGGGCAGCGACGAGGGCGACGGCAAGCTGAAGCTCACCGTACAGCTGCAGAGTGACGCCGTCGTGACGCGTGCCGCCGACAACGAGGCTTCGCAGGACTGCCAGATAAGCGTGTACAGCAGCCTGGGGCTTGTCAGACAGTACAAGAGTCTGAGCGCAGTGCCCGAGGACGGCATCGTACTGCTTAGCGGAGACTACCGCGCTGACGTGACGGCAGGCGACAGCGTGCCGGCTTCGTTCGACAAGAAGTACTACAAGGGTTCTACGCCGTTTACCATCACCACGGGCACTACGCAGGCGGAGGTAAAGTGCAAGATAGCAAACGCCGTAGTGTCGGCGACGTTCGACGAGTCGATAAAGACGATGCTCACCGACTACACCCTCACCGTATCGAACGCCGACAGCAGTCTCACCTTTACGGAGGAGAACATCAACCAGAAGGGTTACTTCATGATGGACTCGGCAGACGACTCGCTGACGTACGTCCTCACGGGAAAGAGAATCAGCAACGGCTCGGAATACTCCTACAAGGGCGCAGTGAAGCAGCCTAAGGGCGGCTTTGAGTACGCCATGACGGTGAAGTACGGCAACGCCGACCTCGAGGAGATAGGCGGTGCGCTCATAATGGTAGAGGTGGACGAGAAGGAAATAGTCGTCTACGACAACCACACCCTCACCATGCCGCCGGCATTCTCTGCCGAGGACTTTTCATTCGAGGACGGACTCATCAATTCTCCCGGCGACTTCCATAACATGACGCTCTACGTCTCCTGCATCCCGGGACTCAAGTCGTGCACCGTGTCCGGCAGCATGATGACAGCGATGGGCTTAGACGACGGGTCGTACGACCTGATGCACTTGAGCGCACTGTCTATCCTGAAGGATAAGGGCATCGACCTAAATTATAAGGAGAGCAAGCAGGGCGACGTCGTGAAGGGGTATATCCTCACCATAGACATTCCTGGCACGCTGCTCAACAGCATGCCGGAGGGCGAGTACACCATGTACTTCAACGCTACGGACAACAGCGGCAAGACCTCCACGGGCACGCTGAACATAACGTCTACAAACGCATACGTCTTAACGCAGGACGCTGCCGTCAGCAACGTCAATACGTACAGTGCCACCGTTACGGGTCTCATCGCCGACGCCACAAAGTCGGGCTACGGCATAAAGTACCGCAAGAAGGGCGATACGGACTGGACAAAGGCAACGTCCGCCGTACAAGGCAACATCATCACTGCAAGCCTCTCGGGACTCACCGCCAACACCACGTACGAGTACACCGCCGTCACGGATGGATATACGGCACCGTCGAAGACGTTCACTACGTTGCAGGCTCTGGCTATCCCTAACGGAGACTTTGAGAGTTGGAGTATGTCAAGGAATGTGCAGATTATAGCACCAAGCACAAGCGAGATGTTCTGGGACTCGGGTAACCATGGTGCAGCTTCCTTCGGAGGAAATATCACAACGCCTGAGTCAACGATAAAACATGGCGGAAACTACTCCGCCAAACTGGCTTCCAGGTATGTCGTTGTGAAGTTTGCTGCAGGCAACATGTTCGTCGGTAAGTACCTCGAAACAGTCGGAACAAACGGCGTACTCGGATATGGCCGTCCGTTCGCTGCACGTCCGTATGCTTTGCACGGATACGTGAAGTACAACCCTGGAACTATCGACAATGTAGACAGCGGTGCACCGTCTGAATGCAAGAAGGGCAATCCGGACAAGGGTATCATCTATGTTGCCATGCTTGACAATACCACCAAGACGTACAGCGGAGAGCAATGGCCTGTTGTCATCAAGACTAAGACCGGTGAGCTGTTTAGCAAGAATGACGCTAACGTGCTCGGCTACGGCGAGTGGTCGTCAACCTCGGCAACGGCAGGAGACGGTATGATAGAGTTCACCATACCGATAACGTACACTAACATGAACGTCGTGCCGTCGAATATCGTCATCTGTTGTGCCGCCAGCGCATACGGTGACTACTTCTCAGGTTCAACGTCCAGCGTAATGTACGTAGACGACTTCGAACTGCTCTACAAGTAATTCATAAACAAAAAAAGCCCGCAGCACTCGTTTGAGTACTGCGGGCTTTTTTTGTTTTGTTTATTCCAGCGACGATATGTTGGCTTTCAGGAACTGCCGGGCGCGGTAGATGGAGATTTTCACTTGGTCCTCCGTTATCTGCATCACCTCGGCGATGTCCTTGTAGGAGCGTCCCTCGAAGTCGCGGAGCTGCATGGCGGTGCGCTGCTTCTCGGGCAGTTGCGCCATGAGTCGCCGTATGCCCTCCAGACGCTCTGTGCGCAGCATGTCCTGCTCGGGACTGTCGGCAGTGCCGCCGATGGCTTCTGCGCCGTCAGAGAGCGTGTCGAGGGACTTCGACTGGTTGACCTTTAAAGCCTGGCGGTCGAGGGCGAGGTTGCGCACGGCACGCATGGCGTACGCCTCAAGGTTGGCGATCTCGCCCGAGTCGAACCGCTCCCTCTCCTTCCATATACGGATGATGACATCCTGCACGACATCTTCCGCCTCCTGACTGTTCAGCGTTATGCGCAAAGCCAGGCGGTACATCATGTTCTTTAATGGAAGAAGGGAGGACTTTAAATTCATGAATCAGAATTCATAAAGCATAATGAATTACCTAATCGTGGTTCCGCTGTTGCCGTCAATCTTTGTGGCGAGTGTGATGATGACGCGTTTTACGCCGCTTTCGACGGCTTCTAGGGCGTTCTCTACCTTCGGCATCATGCCGCCGGAGATGGTGCCGTCGGCAACGTAGCGTTCGTAGTCGGCACGGGTGATGGTGGGGATGACGCTGTTGTCGTCGTCGGGGTTGGCGAGGACGCCCTGTTTCTCGAAGGAGAAGATGAGGGTGACGTCGAAGTGCTGGGCGAGTGCCTTGGCAACGGTGGAGGCCATCGTGTCGGCGTTGGTGTTGAGGATGTTGCCCTCGCCGTCGTGCGTCAGCGGTGCCACGACGGGGGTGATACCGGCGTTGAGGAGCTGGGCGAGGCGGTCGCCGTCGGCACGGTCCACGTCGCCGACGAAGCCGAAGTCTACCATCTGCTCCGTGCCGTCGTCGAGGCGCACCTTCTTGAGCGGACGCTTGTGGGAGCGTATCACGTCCATGTCGGCCCCGGTGAGTCCGAGTGCGCACACGCCGTTGGCCCCCAGCTGTGCCACGATGTTCTTGTTGACGAGTCCGCCGTATACCATGGTGACGACGCTGAGCATCTCGCTGTCGGTGATGCGTCGTCCGCCCACCATGTGTGTCTCGATGCCGAGTGCCTTGGCGGTGGCGGTGGCGCGTCGTCCGCCGCCGTGAACGAGGAGTTTCTTGCCCTCAATGGCAGAGAAGTTCTTTATCAATGCGGAGAGCTGCCCGGGGTCTTCCACGACAGCGCCGCCAACTTTGACGATAGTAAGTTTTTCCATATTGTGTGTATTTAAAAGACAATTGTTTATATATAGAAGACCACAATGCTTTTGCACTTAAAGACGACAACTCGGACGTGAAAGGAAGGACGACAACTCGGACAACT
>CAVCKM010000097.1:0-18396 GCA_963602765.1 Alistipes putredinis
TTTTGTATAAATCCTAAAATATTTTCATTCCATCTATGCATTTAACGGAAGAACCATAAAAATGGGCAAGTTTCATCACGAAACCTGCCCTTCTGTCTGTCATTATTAAAGATCTTTTTGTACTTTGCAATATTGATAAACATAAGGTCAATTCAAAAAATGTTTATCGATATGATCCTCATTAATGACAATGTAACTGAATGTTTTTGTAACCCATGTAATGTACTGCAAAGGTACACCTATTGTCAGACACTAACAAGAAAAAGTGCCCTGAAAAATACTGAAAATGTGCGTTTTCAGTATTTTTCAGGGCACTTTTGACGTGATATAGAGTATGATTCTAGTCTTCGTAGACTGTAGTGTCTTCGATTCCGGCATCACGCAGTGCTTCTTTTCGCTCTACGCAGGTGCCGCACTTGCCGCAGTGGCAGTCGCCGCCTTTGTAGCACGACCATGTTTCGGCATAGTTGATGCCCAGTTTTGCACCGTGGCGCGCGATGTCGGTCTTGGTTATGTTGGTGTATGGGACGAGAATCTGCAGATGCTCGTAAGTGCCGTTAGAGATGGCTTGGCTCATGGCATCAACGAACTCTGGACGGCAGTCGGGGTAGATGGTGTGGTCGCCGCCGTGGTTGGCCATCATGAGGTATTTCAGTCCGTTGCTCTCGGCGAGTCCGGCTGCTATGGAGAGCATGATGCCGTTGCGGAAGGGAACGACGGTGGACTTCATGTTGTCGTCGGCGTAGTGGCCTTCGGGAATGTCCTCTCCGCCGATGAGCAGTGAGGACTTGAAGTACTGTTCCATGAAGTGGAGCGGTATCTCGATGTGCTTTATACCGAGACGCTCGCAATGCATACGTGCGAGGGGAATCTCCTTGTCGTTGTGCTTGCTGCCGTAGTTGAAACTGATGCCGAGGGCTATGCGGTCCTGGTATTCGTAGAGCAGGGTGATGGAGTCCATGCCGCCGCTGACGATGATGACGCTGTCTTTCATTACATGAGGTTTCCTTTTGGAGGAAGGAGTATATGAAGTTGTTTAGTTTATGAAGTTCCAGCTGATGCCGAAGCGCAGTACGCTGGCGTTGAGCGGGTGGTGTGGGGTGAGGAAATAGCTCTTGCTGCCGGAGCCAGCGTTGACGTGGCTCATCATGAGGAAGAACCTGCACTTCTTCAGACAGAAGTTGGCGTATGCGTTGACGAGCGGGTAGCCGCCCACCTTTGTGCGCACGTCACTGTTCTCCTGAACGGCGTACTGTCCCAACTGCGACACGTATTCCGGGGCTTCATACTTGGTGAAGTAGTAGGCTTCGGCTCCGAGATGCACGCGGAGCACGCGTGCTATGCGGAAGTTGATGTAGAGGTTTGTCCAGACGTTGATGGCCGGTACGGGGAGTATCTCCTGCTGGCTGCTCTTCTGGAATGTTATGCGGTTCTCCCAGTTGAGGATGCCGAGTCGTGCGTTCTGTTCGAGGGCCAGTGTGAAGAGCGATATGTTGGACGATGTCTGTCGCTGGTTGATGGTGAGTCCTCTGACGGAGTCGTTGGTGACGCCGTAGTTAGTGGCGAGGTAGACGAGGTTCTGTATGTTGTCGTAGCAGGCGCGCACGGTCGTCTTTGTCTTCGCCAGGTGGAAGGAGGCTTCGAGGTGCGTCTGCATCTGTTTGTTGAAGCCGTCGTTGTCCCAAGAGAAGTGCTTGGAGTGGTAGTGGCGCTGCAGGAAGGTAGGCGTGGTGAGGTGGTAGAATCCTTTCAGCTTTACCTGTGCCGTATCGCCGAAGATGCGCATGTTGAGGTCTCCGTCACCGTCGATGAGCAGGTTGCCCACGTCTTTTCCGACAAGGGTGAACTCGCCCGTTGCCTTGTAGTGTATTTTGGTTCCGAGGGTCTTGATAATCTGTGCTCCAACGCTGACGTTGTGCTCGTTGTAGTTTGTGTAGGCATAGTCGGTGTTGGGTAGCTGATAGTGGCGCATATCGTGGGTGATGAAGAGCTTCATACCCATTGGCACGTACTTGTTGAACCCTTCCATGAGTGCCAGTGCGAAGGTATTCTTGAGGGTGTAGTAGCGTGTGTGGTCGTCGATGGAGTCGCCGAGAGCATCCTGGAGCGGAACGATGTTGAAGGGCTCGGCGTAGTATTTGTTGGGGGAGTTGTAGGCGATGTACGTGCGGTGGTTGGTGTCAAACTGCAAGTTGTGTATGAAGCTTGTCACGGGGACATACTCGTCCTTCAGCCACGACGTGTCGTTGCTTTCTGTTTTCTTCTGGGCTGAGATGCTGTCAACGAGAGCCAATGCTGTGCTGTCCAGCTCTACCTTGCCGTCTTTCTTTTTCTGTGGTAGGTCGCCGATGATGACGGCATCGTCCGGGCGTCCGGCGAATTTCTTCTTCGGCTCTGTTGCGGAACTGCTTTCGTTGCGTCGTCTGGAGGACTGCTGGTCTGTTTGGTCTGTGTTATTGCCGTCCTTCTCCTTTTCTTTCTTTGCCGCATTTTCCGCTGCAGATCGCAGTGCGAAGCGTTTTGCCTCCTTCTCCATTTCGGTCATCTCCACCTTGCGTGTGAAACCGATGTTGTAGCGGTGTGAGAAGGTGAGATGGAAGGCATCCATGCGGTTCCAGTTGTTGTTGAGGCGTGTGGGGATTTCGTTCTCGCTGTACGTCTCGCCAATCATGTCTGGATTGGTGATGAAGTAGTCGCTGGTGATACCTCCGTTCTCGGTGTTCTTCATGTGGTCGAAGGAGAAGATGAGGTGTGCCTGGTATCGTTCGCCCGTATATGCTCCCCACATGGTATAGTCGAAGAGGGCGGTGCTTTGGTTCTGGTAGTAGCCGCGTCCGTAGACGTAGTTGAACTTGAACCCGAAGCCGATACGTTTGTTGACGTTCGTGGCAAAGATGGCGCGGAGGTGGTCTTCACCGTTTGTCTTGTTGCCGCAGGAGGAATAGAATAGTTCCGTTATTGGCGAGAGTGTATTAGTGAAGAGAAGCTCGTACGGCTTGGTGATGAAGAAGCCGTATGGCTCGAGGAATTCGTCACGTGGCGAGAAATCGCGGTCGGTGGCGATGCGTGCTATGCGCGGTGAGCCGAGGTTGCCCGTAGTGTTGTATTCACCATATTTACCTGTGGTGAATATGGTGTTCATGAAGAGATGTTGTGCCGTATCGCGCACCTGGGGTATGATGTCGCCGAAGCGGCTGTCTATTGACCATACGTACATGCCCTGCGGCACCTTCTTGTGGGATGCCTTGAGGGAGTCGCGTGCGGCGTTTGGGTTGAAGCTGTTGTCGACAACGGTGAAACCGTCTTCAGAGACGGTCTCGTTAGACGACTGCGCCAGTGCCGCAAGGACATTGACGCAGAGCAGGGTGCAAAGATATAGTAGTCTTCTCTTCATTTACTTGATAAATCTCAGTATGCATTCCGCCATCTTCATGGCTACTGCTATGATGGCGATGATAGCCCCCATCATGGATGTGCGCTCGTCACCGAAGACACCGCAGTACATGGTGCAGCCGATGATGCAGAGCACCATGAACAGGGCGTTGAGTATTTGTCGGATTTTGTATATAGTGTTGTGCTGAGGCATGGGGCGTGTGTGCGTGCGCCGACGTGGCGTTTCCGCTTGTACCTCAGGGGTTTCTTGCTGACTGGTTTCTGCCATAAGTGTAGTTTTTCTCTTGTGAGTTTTGGCACGTATAGAAGCGCTATTTCTCTTCTGGCGTTTCGTCTGCTATCCCGTTGATGGCGTTGGAGAGACGTTTGAAGAGGCGGTCCTTGCTGTCTATGGTCTTGGTGCGGAACTTCTTGAATCCTGCGCCGCGGCGGATGTCGCTGTGGTCCTTGGTGAGGGCGTTTTCATCGCTTAGCATATCTTCGGCTGGGAATGTGCCGCCGCCTCTGTCTTCCTCGTAGGTGTATGACATGCGGTTCATCGTGATGTCGCACTTGCCGTCAGCTTTGCAGTCTACGACGAGAGTGTAGTGGAGGATGGCGCAGTCGTACTGCAGTCCTTTGTTGACGAAGACGATATCCTCATGGATGCGTGCGCCAATCTGGTGGTCCTCACTGTTTACTACGGCGATGCTGCTTATTTGACTCTTCTTTTCGTGTACCTTACCCTTTTCCTTGCAGAAGGCTTTGAGGAATGCTATGGCACGTTCGTATGCCTGCTGCGCTGAAACGCCGGGGCAGTCGATGGTTGTAGTCCACACCACTTTGCCGTCAACGAGGGGTACTGCTCCTTCGAGATATTTTTCGGCGACCCTTGGCTGTTTCTTCTTGACAGTTTCCTTTGTCTCGGCTTTCTTTGCCTTCTCTTTGTCGGCTTTCTTGTCTTTGGCAACTTGCTCAGTCTGCTGGGTTGTTGCATCATCTTCAAACTTCGTGAACTTCTGTGAGTTGGCTGTTATGGAAGTCGCGAGCACGAGTGCGCTAAGCAGTATCTTCTTGTTCATAGTCTTTGGTTTTTAACTTAGGTAAGTGAAGTATAGATAAGCCAGGATTGCCATGAGTACGAAGGTGACGATGGAGCGGAATAGACAGCTGACAACGCGCTTGATGAGTATCACGGCGATAACGATGGCGATGATTGCTATTATATAGTAGGACACGGGTAGGTGTATTTATTGTTCTTCTTTACAGTGGTAGCCCCCCCCTGCGTTTATTTCTTTACCACTTGCTTGAAGGCTGGCGGTATAGGGGTGGAGAACTCCATCGGGCGGTGTGTGATGGGGTGGTAGAAGCAGAGTACGTAGGCGTGCAGGCAGAGGCGGTGGAGCGGGTCGTCGCCGTTGCCGTACTTGATGTCACCGCAGACGGGGTGGCCCATGTCGGCGGAGTGTACGCGAATCTGGTTCTTGCGGCCTGTCTCCAGTTTGAACTCCACGAGTGAGTGCTCAGTGGAACGGTCGAGGACGCAGAAGTGTGTCACGGCATACTTGCCGCCGTTGTCCACGGGTGACGAATATGTGACGTATGCCTTGTTGTCCTTCAGCCAGTTGGCTATGGTGCCAGTGTCTTCGGTGAACTCTCCGCTACAGAGTGCTACGTAACGGCGGTCGAAGACGATGTCGTGCCATTCATGCTCGAGAATCTGTTCCGTCTCCATATCCTTTGCGTAAATCATCAGTCCGCTGGTGTCGCGGTCCAGTCGGTGTACGACGTGTGCGCGGCAGCTTTGGCGTGTGCGCTTGAAGTAGTCGTCCAAGACGGTCTTGACGTTCAGCGACGAATGACCGGCAGCCATGGAGAGGATGCCGGGTTTCTTCTCAATCACTACGAGGTACTGGTCCTCGTAGACGATGCTGACGTATTTGCTCTTGAACGTGTCGTTCTTCTTTGACTGACTGACGCTAATCTTCGTGCCGGGCGTGAGAGGGTAGTCGAACTGTGTGACAACCTTGCCGTTCACTTTGATGCCGCGTCCGTGCAGGATGTCCTTGATTTTGTTCTTGCTGCCCGGTAACGCAGACAGGAGGTACTCCAAAAGGGGCACCTCCCGGTCGCATGTATACTGTTTGTATTCTCTGAGTCGGGGATTATACATATTACTTTTCGTATTTGTCGAAAATCTCGCTTACCGTGTTGACCTCCAGCATAGAAACACCTGCGGTCTTGTCGGCAACGCCAATGTTCATGTGGCCTGAGAGGTATGTCACCTTGTCGTCCAGTTCGAGACGTCCATTGTCGTAGAGTCGGCGTACGGCGTGGTAGAACATCTTGTCCACCTCTTCGTCCTGGTGTGGATAAGTGGCGAGTACACCGTAAGAGAGTGCCAGCCAGCGTTGCAGCTTGTCGGTCTTACAGATGGCAACGATTGGGTTAGGACCGCGGTAGGCAGCCAGTGTGCGTGCGTCGTCGCCAGTGCCGGAGTCTGTGAGGATACACTTTACGCCCAGTTTGGATGTCGTCTCGATGGCAGCCTTGCAGAGGAAGTCGCGGATGTTGGTGTCTGCGCCGTCCACGTCAATCTTGTGCAGATAGAGGGCACGGTCCACTTCTGCCTGTTCCGCGATGCGTGCCATAGTGCGCACTGCCTCAATAGGATATGCACCGCTTGCTGTCTCGCCGGAGAGCATGAGGGCGTCGGTGTTGTTGAATACTGCACTGGCGATATCCGTCACCTCGGCACGTGTAGGACGTGGGTTCTTTATCATGGTGTGCAGCATCTGTGTAGCCACGATGACCGGCTTCTTGGAGAAGACGCACTTCTTGATAATCATGCGCTGGATGCCGGGGATGCGCTCAGCTGGAATCTCGATGCCGAGATCGCCGCGGGCAATCATGATGCCGTAGCAGTTCTCGATAATCTCGTCGATGTTGTCCACACCCTCCTGGTTCTCAATCTTCGAGATGATCTTGATGTCGGAGTTTGCAGCATCGAGGATGTCCTGCACCTCGCGGAGGTCTTCCTTGGAACGCACGAAGGAGTGTGCGATGAAGTCGATGTCCTCCTCGATGGCAAGCTGGATGTTGCGCTTGTCCTTCTCGGTGAGGGCTGGCAGGTCGATGTGCTCGCCAGGTACGTTGACGCTCTTGTGCGAACCGAGCTTACCGTTGTTGAGTACCTCCACGATGAGCTTCTTGCCGTCGTTCTTTGTGACCTTCATGGCGAGTTCACCGTCGTCGAAGAGAATGTCGTCACCCACCTTTACGTCCTTGGCGATGTCGGGGTAGGAGAGGCAGATGAGGTCGTGTGTGGTGTCCTGCTCGGGATTGCCGATGATGGTTACGGTCTCACCGATTTTGTAGTCTATAGGGGCGTCAGTACCAGTGGTGCGCACCTCCGGACCTTTCGTGTCGATGAGGATACCGAGATGTGGAGAGACGGCACGTACGTTGCGGATGATTTTCTTCAGACCTTCCGGTGTCGCGTGCGCCGTGTTCATGCGGATGACATTGGCTCCTGCGTCGTGAAGGTCGCGGATAAACTCAACCTCGCAACGGAGGTCGCTCACTGATGCTACGATTTTAGTTTGCTTCATATTGATGGGTTGTATTGTGTGTGTAGTTGTTAGACTAAAGAAACAATTTGGTGCAAATTTACGTTTTTTTCTTCGAAATGCCAAGAATTTAACAAGAAATGCAACAATAATAATATGAGATGGGTAGTTTTTGTGATAAATGTTTTGCTTTTTTAAAATATAGTCGTAAATTTGCAGTTGTAAAGCGGACATTACAAATTGAGCAATAACCCAATAGATACAACACAAACAAACGTTATGAGCGGAAGCCAAATTGCCGCGTAGCTAACCTTGACTGGATACTATGAGTAATCGAATCTCTCATATTGGAACTGTCTACAGCGTTTCGGACGGTCTTGTGCGGGTGCGCATAGTGCAACATAGCGCTTGTGTGGGTTGTAAAGCTGCAGCCCACTGCAACTCGACCGAGAGTAAGGAAAAGCTGATTGATGTACGTTGCCTTGATGCTTCACGGTATAGGGTGGGGCAGGAGGTGACGGTCGTTGCGGCTCAAGCGGTAGGTGCCAAGGCTGTCGTGCTCGGTTTTGTTGTCCCTCTTGTGGTGTTGCTCGCCGTTGTCATCGGTGCTCTACAGGCGGGAGTCGGCGAGGCGCAGGCTGCATTGGCAGGCATTGGGGCACTTATACCTTATTATATAATATTGTACATGTGCCGTTCCAAGCTGGATAGAATGTTTACGTTCTATATTGAAAACGAATAGAAAGACGACAAGTCGACATATAAAAATACTAACACTTATATCTAACACATTATGAACTTGATTTTGTCAGCAGTACTTACTCTTGGCGTCATAGCGTTGATAGCGGCAGTTATCCTCTATGTGTGCGCTAAGAAGTTTGCTGTGGAAGAAGACCCCCGTGTTGGACAGGTTGCGGAGCTGCTGCCACAGGCTAACTGCGGCGGTTGCGGCTTTCCTGGTTGCTCGGGTATGGCGGATGCGCTGGTAAAAGGTGCTGATGCCGGCTCTATCGACGGACTGAACTGTCCTGTCGGCGGAGCGGAAGTGATGGGCAAGATTGCCGACCTGCTCGGCATGGCCGTGGCAAACGGTGCGCCCAAGGTTGCTGTTGTGCGATGCAACGGATGTTTCGAACACCGTCCGCGTACGGCAGAGTATGACGGACTGCGCACTTGCGCTGCCATGAACTCCGTCGGTGCCGGTGAGACAGCCTGCGGATTCGGATGTCTCGGTTGCGGCGACTGCGTCAAGGCTTGCGCTTTCGATGCCATAAAGATGAACCCCGAGACTGGTCTGCCTGAGGTGGACGAGGCGAAGTGTACCTCTTGCGGTGCGTGCGCCAAGGCTTGTCCACGCCATATCATAGAGATTCGCCTGAAGGGTAAAGTGATAAAGGAACAGGCACGCCGTGTGTATGTTGCCTGTGTAAACAAGGATAAGGGACCTGTCGCTTCCAAGGCTTGTAAGGTCAGCTGTATCGCTTGCGGCAAGTGCCAGAAGGTTTGTAAGTTCGATGCGATTACCATCGAGAATAACCTCGCCTTTATCGACTCCGAGAAGTGTAAGGCTTGCGGACAGTGCGTTCGCGAGTGTCCCAAGAACGCTATACATGCTACTTGGGAACTGCCAGCTCTCAAACCGAAACCAGCCGCTGCACCAAAACCAGCTGCTGAGGCTAAGCCAGCTACAGCCGAAGCTAAATCTGTAGCAGCCGAAGCTAAACCAGCTGCCGAGGTAAAACCAACATCTGCAGCTGTTGCATCTGAAGAGACCAAGGTTTCAGCACCAGAGGCAACCAAGCCAGTAGAACCAACAAACAAGGAGGCTTAAAGCAATGAAAGTACGTACATTTAGAATCGGCGGTGTTCACCCGGACGAGAACAAGCTCAGCAACGACGCCGCAACAGTGCCTGCACCATTGCCAAAGCAGGCCATATTCCCAATGAGTCAGCACATCGGTGCACCTGCCAAGCCTGTCGTGAAGAAAGGCGACAAAGTGAAGGTGGGCACCCTGCTAGCTGAAGCTGGCGGTTTCGTCAGCGCTCCTATATACTCTTCCGTTTCCGGTACCGTGTTCAAGGTGGACAACGCCATCGACGCTTCCGGTTACAACAAGCCAGCCATCATCATCAACGTTGAGGGTGACGAATGGGAGGAGAGCATCGACCGCTCCGAGAAACTGGAGCGTCTTGAGGACCACCCGGAACTTACTCCCGAGGAAATCGTGGAGCGCATCAAGGTAGGTGGCGTAGTAGGTATGGGCGGCGCGTGCTTCCCAACCTTCATCAAACTCTGTCCGCCGCCAACGGCAAAGGCCGAGTCCGTCATCATCAACGGTGTGGAGTGTGAGCCTTATATCACCTCCGACTACCGACTGATGCTCGAAAAGACCGACGAACTCATCGAGGGTCTGAAGATTCTGATGAAGGGTGCGAAGGTAGACAAAGGCTATATCGGCATAGAGGACAACAAGCCGGCAGCCATCGAACTTCTGGCAAAGAAGGTTGAGGGACTGGCTGGCATCGAAGTAGTGCCTCTCGCAAAGAAATATCCACAGGGCGGTGAGAAGCAGCTCGTTGATGCTGTGATAAACCGTCAGGTGCCTGCCCCTCCGGCAATTCCAGTCAACGTAGGTGCCATCGTGCAGAATGCCAGCACTGCTGTTGCCGTATATGACGCTGTGATGAAGCACAAGCCTCTGTTCGAGCGTTATACCACCGTGACGGGCAAGAAGCTGGCAAAGCCAAGCAACTTCCTCGTGCGTATGGGCACCACGTTCGGCGAACTCATCGACCTCTGCGGCGGTCTGCCTGAGGGCGACAACAAGGTGCTCGCAGGCGGTCCTATGATGGGTAAGGCAGTCAACTCACTCCAAGTGCCAGTAGGCAAGGGCCAGAACTCCATCACCATCCTCACCGACGAGGATGCCCACCGCAAGGCGGCGCAGCCGTGTATCCGTTGTGCCAAGTGCGTCAGCGCATGTCCTATGGGACTTGAGCCGTTCCTGCTCGCTACGGGTAGCGCACTGAAGAAGTGGGACATGATGGAACAGGAGATGATAACCTCCTGCATCGAGTGCGGCTCATGCCAGTTCACCTGCCCTGCCCACCGTCCTATGCTCGACAACATCCGTCAGGGCAAGCAGACCGTCATGGGTATCATTCGTGCACGTGCGGCGAAGAAATAAACAACGCTTTTCAATTACAGATTACTTAAAGATATAGAATATCATGTCTAAATTAGTAGTTTCACTTTCACCCCACGCACACGGCAACGACTCGGTGGAGAAGAACATGTACGGCGTAGTGATAGCGCTCCTTCCAGCGCTTCTCGCCTCGTTCTACTTCTTCGGTCTGGGCTCGCTCATCGTATGCCTCGTGAGTGTGGCAGCCTGTCTCTTCTTTGAGTGGGCTATATGCAAGGCTTTCCTCAAGAGAGAGCCATCACTGCTGGACGGCTCGGCACTCGTCACGGGTCTGCTGCTCGGCATGAACCTGCCAAGTAACTTCCCCCTGTGGATGATTATCGTTGGTGCGCTCATCGCTATCGGCGTTGGCAAGATGACCTTCGGCGGTTTGGGTCAGAACCCCTTCAACCCGGCTCTCGTAGGCCGTTGCTTCCTCCTCGTCAGCTTCCCTACAGCCATGACATCATGGCCACTCGAAGGACAGCTGACTGCTTATACCGATGCTGAGACGGGTGCTACCCCGCTCGCTCTGATGAAGCAGGCTATCAAGGGCAATCCTGATGCACTGAAGGACCTTCCTACAGCATGGGATATGCTCATCGGTAACGTGACGACAGGTGCGGGCACCATCGGTGAGGTTTGTGCCATAGCACTGCTCCTCGGTCTCGCCTTCATGCTCGTGAAGAAGATTATCACATGGCACATCCCCGTCAGCATCATAGCCACGGTGTTCGTATTCAGCGGACTGATGTGGCTGGCAGACTCTACGAAGTATGCCGACCCATTCCAGGTCATCTTCTCCGGCGGTCTGATGCTGGGTGCTATCTTCATGGCAACAGACTATGTGACCTCTCCTATGACCCACAAGGGACAGCTGATATACGGTGTAAGCATCGGTCTGCTCACCATCATCATCCGTAACTGGGGTGCATACCCTGAGGGTATGTCGTTCGCCATTCTCATCATGAACGCATTCACACCGCTCATCAACATGTACATAAAGCCAAAGCGCTTCGGTGAGGTGCCGGCAAAGAAATAATAGAAGGAGGAACACTACAATGGAAAAATTAAAATCTAATTTTCAGAACATGGTGGTTGTCCTCACGGGTGTTGCACTCGTCTGCGGCTTCCTCCTCGCTTACGCCAACCAGCTCACCAAGCCTGCCATCGACGCGCAGGCTGCACAGGCAACGGCTGATGCCGTAAAGGCAGTGCTTGCTGCTGACAATGTGACTGTGAAGTCTACGGACAACGTGAAGCGCACTGTGAACGGCAAGGAGCTTGAGTATGTCGTATACACCACAGACAAGGGCACTGCCGTAGAGTCCACCGACCCGAACGGTTTCGGCGGCAACTTGAAGATAATGGTAGGCTTCTCGGAAGACGGCAAGATACTCGGTTACTCCGTCCTTGAGCACGCAGAGACTCCGGGTCTCGGTGCAAAGGCAGGCGAGTGGTTTCAGGCAGGTCAGCCAGGCTGCATCGTAGGTCTCAACCCAGCCGAGAAGAACATGACGGTAAGCAAGGACGGCGGCGACATCGACGCCATCACAGCTTCCACTATCACATCACGTGCATTCCTGCGCGCCGTGCAGGAGGCATATAACACGTTTAAGGAAAAGAAGTAATAGCCATGTCAAAATTCGGAATAATTCTCAATGGCATCATCAAGGAGAACCCTACCTTCGTCATGATGCTCGGTATGTGTCCTACCCTGGCCACTACCACCAGTGCCACAAACGGCCTGATGATGGGTCTTGCCACTATGGTTGTGCTTATCATGAGCAACTTCCTCATCTCTTGCATCCGCAAGCTGACTCCGGACATGGTGCACATCCCAGTATATATCGTCGTGATAGCCACGCTGGTGACCATCGTGCAGTTCCTCCTTGCAGCATACGCTCCCGCGGTGAACAAGTCGCTCGGTCTGTACATACCACTTATCGTGGTGAACTGTATCATCCTCGGACGTGCTGAGTCCTTTGCCGGCAAGAACGGTCCTATCGATTCAGCCCTCGACGGTATCGGCATCGGTCTCGGTTTCACACTCGGTCTGACCATCCTCGGTTCTGCACGTGAGATACTCGGCAACGGCAGCATCTTCGGTTTCCAACTGCTGCCAGGCGACTTCTCGATGCTCATCTTCATCCTGCCTCCGGGAGCGTTCCTTACGCTGGGCTACATCATCGCCATCATCAACCGTTTCAAGAAGGCTTAAACTTCCATAATATTTCAAGATATAAAAGAATATGGAATATCTATTGATTTTCATCGCAGCGATATTCGTTAACAATATCGTCCTGTCGCAGTTCCTCGGCATCTGTCCGTTCCTCGGTGTCAGCCAGAAGGTGAACACCTCGTTGGGCATGTCCGCTGCGGTAGCCTTTGTGCTCGTCCTTGCCACGCTTGTGACATACCTCGTGCAGATGTTCGTGCTCAACCCGCTTGGACTGGGCTATTTGCAGACGCTGGCGTTCATCCTCGTCATAGCAGCCCTCGTGCAGATGGTAGAGATAATACTGAAGAAGGTGTCGCCTCCACTCTATCAGGCGCTCGGCGTGTTCCTCCCACTCATCACCACCAACTGCGCCGTGCTCGGCGTTGCCATTGTGGTAATACAGAAGGAATACTCCCTGCTCATGGCACTCGACTATGCCTTGGCATCAGCCCTCGGCTTCGGTTTGGCACTGATTTTGTTTGCTGGTATCCGCGAACAGCAGGAGTTTGCCAATATCCCCAAGGGAATGCGCGGCATCTCCATCACACTCATTACCGCTTCCCTCCTTGCGTTGGCATTCATGGGATTCAGCGGTGTTGACGGTGGCTTGAAGCCACTCTTTGGAATAGAATAATTTTTTAAGAGATGCCTGCGTCTCTTCAATAGGGCGCAGGCTTATTTGTGTTTGTGTTGTTGTCTCCTCTCGACGTGATGTCGAGGGGAGATTTTTTTGTTTGACACTTCGCAGATTACAATATTACAACAATGTTACAAACTGTAAGCGTTTACTTTCTGATTGCTTACAGTTTGCTAATGAAAGTTTCATAAAAACTAGCAGTGTGTCAAATAGACTATCTTTATAGTGACAAAACGCTTCGTTTTAACCTTGTTTTGTGACAATATGCGTACCTTTGCACCAGATTACAATACAGCAACAACACACACATTCAAGATAACAACACAAACACAAATTTTTTATTGGTATGGAGAAGAACAAGTTGCTTCGCGTGCTTGGGCTCAAGGAGTCTATCAGCATGACAATAGGCACCGTTGTCGGTGTAGGACTGTTTACCTGTGGTTCTTCGCAGATTGGTTTAGTAGGCTCATGGATTATAGCCTTCACATTCATCTCGCTGCTCATCAGTATCTGGCCTTGTCTTATTTATGGCGAGATGTCCGCAGCACTGCCAGAGGCTGGCGGTACTTACAACTTCGCCAAGCGTGGTCTTAACCGTGTATGGGCAAACATGGCAGGATGGCATTACATCGTGTCCGTCGTTGCCATCGGTGCAGGCGAAACACTTGCTTTCTCCAACTATTTCACTATCCTCCTCCAGGCCCTCGGCATTGATATCTCCTGGCTCGACCCACGTGTGATAGCCTGTGCCCTCGTCGGCGTGTTCCTCGTTCTGAACTACTTCGGCATCAAGCAGTCCGGTAAGGCACAGACGTTCTTCATATTCTTCTTCTGGGCATGCAGCATCTGCTGGTTCCTTTATATGATACCAAAGATACACCTTGAGTACTTCGGCGGCATACCGATGGACAAGATGCCTCCGTTCAAGGAGATGATGTACATCTTCGGTCTCGTATGGTGGTGCTATACTGGTTTTGAGACCTGCGTATCCGTAGGCGGTGAGACGAAGTTCCCACAGTACACCCTGCCACGTGCCCTGAAGATTAGCGTATTCCTCGTATTCGCAGTCAACGCACTCTTCCAGTGGTTCCTCGTCGGTCTCATCCCTCACAACTTCTATGGTCTGCTCGCCTCTGCCGACGCACCGTATGCTGAAGGTCTCATGGCAGCCGGCTTCATCGGCACACCGATCATCCTGCTCTGCGTAGCCATAGCATTCGGTGGTGACCTCTCTACCATCAACCCTGGTATCGCCGCTCCTGCCCGCTACATCTACACCATGGCAGAGGACCACTCCCTCCCATCCATCTTCGCCAAGGTACACCCGAAGTACAAGACCCCACACTACGCCATCATCCTCGTCGGTGTCATCAACTTCATCCTCATCGCTACTGGTTCCATCGACTACATCGCGTCCGTATCGCTCATCTCCCTTGCCGTCTGCTACATGATAGGCTGTCTCGCCTACATGGGTCTGAAGCGTTTGCACCCCGAACTGAAGCGTCCTTACAAAGCACCTTATGGTGTGCTCGGTTGCTACGTCACGATAGTACTGTACGTATTCATGCTCTTCTTTGCCGACCAGATAGCTCTTGCTACGGCAGCCGTTCTCAGCGTTGTATGTATCATCTTCTGGTACTTCTACACCCAGCACAAGCACAACTACGTGCCTACCCTTGAGGAAGAAATCGGTGTAGTAGAGGAGCCTACCGCAGAACAGAAGGCAAGCATGGACAAGGAATACGCCATCTGGAAGTGGGCCACTATCGTGGTTACAGCCGTCGCTCTGGCTATCTACCTGATTCCGATGCTCTTCTAAGCTCTGCTTAAAGACAACGTCAGAACATCTACTCTATTTAAATAAGGAGACAACTATATGTCATACAAAATAAACCTTGGAGACATAACATACACATTCCAGGACCTGAAGGACTTGATGGCGAAAGCCACGCCCCTCAGGTCCGGGGATGAGCTTGCAGGCATCGCCGCCACCACGATGGAAGAACACGTGGCGGCGCAGATGCGTTTGGCGGAAGTGCCGCTCTCAAGATTCCTTGAGGAACAACTCATACCGTACGAGACAGACGAGATAACCCGCCTCATCGTCGACACCCACGACAAGGAAGCCTTCCGTCCCATCAGTCATCTCACCGTGGGCGACTTCCGCAACTGGCTCTTGAGCGAGACCTGCACTACGGAAGTGCTTCAGCAGATAGCCCCCGCCGTGACGCCGGAGATGGCTGCTGCCGTGAGCAAGATAATGCGCAACCAGGACCTTATGCTCGTGGCAAGCAAATGTCAGGTAGTGACGAAGTTCCGCAATACGCTGGGACTCCCTGGCAGACTCTCCGTGCGTCTGCAGCCCAACCACCCCGTTGACGACCTTCGCGGCATTGCCGCCAGTCTTATTGACGGACTGATGTACGGCAGTGGCGATGCTGTTATTGGCATCAATCCCGCCAGCGACTCGTTGCCCGTGCTGACGGAGCTCAACTATATGCTCGACGAGATAATACAGACCTACCAGATACCGACGCAGAGCTGCATCCTCACCCACGTCACCACGTGTATGGAGATGATTGACCACGGTGCACCCGTAGACCTCCTGTTCCAAAGCATAGCAGGCACGGAGGCTGCCAACGCCGGTTTCGGCATCACCCTCAAGATGCTCGACGAGGGCTACGATGCCGTGCGATCGTTGCACCGTGGCACCGTGGGCGACAACTGCATGTACTTCGAGACAGGTCAGGGGTCGGCACTCTCGTCCGATGCCAACTTCGGCGTTGACGAACAGACCTGCGAGGCACGCTGCTATGCCGTGGCAAGAAAGTACAAGCCTCTGCTCGTCAATACCGTCGTAGGCTTCATCGGTCCGGAGTATCTCTACGACGGCAAGCAGATAACGCGTGCCGGACTGGAGGACCACTTCTGCGGAAAACTGATGGGACTGCCCATGGGCTGCGACATCTGCTATACTAACCATGCCGAGGCAGACCAGAACGACATGGACAACCTCTTGACCCTCCTCGTGGCCGCCGGTGTCAACTACATCATGGGCATACCCGGAGCAGACGACATCATGCTCAACTACCAGAGCACCTCGTACCACGATGCTCTCTACATACGCAAACTCCTTGGCAAGCGACATGCACCAGAGTTTGAGGAGTGGTTGCAACGCATGAAGGTAATAGACAAGCAGGGCGACATACTGCCCATACTCCGTTCCAACAAACTGCTTGGCATAGAGCAGATGGACGTTGTCAATGGCTAACCAATAACTACTATTATATATGGAAAATAATCATTTCGTCACTATCGAAACCGCCCAGACGCAGCGTAGCGACCCTTGGGAAGAGTTGAAACAGTTTACCGATGCGCGCATTGCCTTAGGGCGCAGTGGTTGCAGTATTCTCACCGACGAGTACCTACGCTTCAGTCTGGCACATGCCCGTGCGTGCGACACCATCAAGATGCCGTTCGACCGCCAGATGGTACGCAAACGTCTTGAGGACATGGGACTTGACGTGGAGTTTGCCGAGAGTGCAGCCGCCAGCCGCGACATCTTCATCCGTCGTCCCGACTTCGGCCGCCGTCTTAGCGAGACCAGCCGTGAGCGTCTGAAAAAGCTGAAGTACCCCGGTGCCGACGTGCTCATTGTCATAGGCGACGGACTGTCCAGCAAAGCAGTCCACAAACAGGCCGTGCCGCTGATACAGGAGTTTCTGCCATACATGAAAGAACTGGGTCTGTCCGTAGGACCAGTAGTATTGGCAAAGCAGAGCCGCGTGGCACTTGGCGATGACATAGCCGAGGTGATGCACTGCGGTCTCGTTGTGATGCTCATCGGCGAGCGCCCCGGTCTCTCGTCCCCCGACAGTCTCGGCATCTATATGACATACAAACCCTTTGCCGGCAGACTTGAGAGCGAGCGCAACTGCATCAGCAACGTGCGCCCTGAAGGTCTCTCCTACGAGCGTGCCGCCTTTAAACTGGCATGGCTTGTCGAGATGGCGTACGACCTACAGGTGAGCGGTACGAAGCTGAAAGACAAGAGCGACGACCCGTCACAGTATAAGCTGCTAAAGCCACATACCGCACCACGGTTTTCTTTCGGATAAGAAAAAAGCTGGACATATATTATATAAACCGACACAGCCCCCTTGCACGTTTGTGCAAGGGGGCTGTGTCGTTATAACATTGCTTATTCTTCTTCCGCTTCGCGGCACTCTACCATCTCCGTGCCTCTGTATATGACAACGAGTTTGTGGAGTGTTGTTGCTCTGACGGACTCGCGTACGATGTCGCTGTCTGCGTAGCGGCATATCTGTGCTGAGGCTTCCTTGAAGAGCTGCTTCACTTGCTCGTCGGTGGTGGACGACTTGCAGTATTTCAGTTCCACGATGTATGAGTCTGTCATGCTCTTGTATATGTCGCAGAGCGGCAGGAGGAAGATGTCAGCGTAACCGCCGTCGTTGTCCAGTTCGGAGATGGGGCGGTAGAACTGACACTGGCTTGTCATGGCGAGTGTGAAGCCGTGTACGAAGGCCTCGCCCTTCTGCTTGTCACGCTGCGAGGCGTAACGCTTCAGGCAGTCGGCGATGTAGTCGAAGTACGGTCTGTAGTCGCCATGGAATGCCATCTGGCTTTCCAGTTTGTTCTTGGCGTAAGGCTCATATGTAAGGTCATTCTCATCGTAGGTGGCGAGCAGATAGGTGTACATTTGGTCGCGTACTACCTCGTTGGGGATGATAAACTTTGTTTCCCCGTCATACTCTCCGTCTATCGTCACCATGCCGAAGTAGAAGAGCAGGCTGAGGAAATTGTTGGGGTGGTTGATTTCTTCGGCAGGGAAGTTTTCCACCAGTTTCCCCGTGACGAATCCCTTGGTGACGAGTTCCTGTATTATGCTGGCGTCGTTGGAGAAGTTCTTGTCGTGGCGTATGAGCATGCGCACCTTGTCGTAGTCAATGCGCACGTTGCTCTCTACCATCTTGTCGGGGAAGTGGTAGTCGTTGTCGATGTAGTTGTAAAGGAAGTAGAGCACCATGACGGAGTTGTACATGGTGGTCTTGCCGTAACGGTTCAGTGCAAAACAGTAGTTGTCGTACCACGGCTTCATAGCCGTTATCAGCTCGTCTACGGAGTGGTTGAACGGCAATACTCCTGCGTAGTATCCGAGCATATCGCTTACCTCATCCTCGGTGAATCCTGTCATCTCGTTGAAGCGTGGGTTCAGAGAGTAGTTGGTGCCGATATTGAAACCGCTGGTGAGGTCATCCATGGTGACGGGACTGACACCCGTGACGAAGACTCTGCCCAGTGCACTGCCGGCAGCTCCCTTTATCGTATTGAAGAATTTTCTCAGATAACCTTCGCCGTGAGTTTGGTTGCGGTAGCGTTCCAAGTATTCTT
>CAVCKM010000098.1:0-17381 GCA_963602765.1 Alistipes putredinis
GATGGTCTTTGGATAGTTTCACTTCTGTGCTGCCACGGAAAATATCCGTTGAGCCGTAACTCCTCCTTATAAAAGTCCCGCTCAATAGTACGCACCAACCGCCCTTTTATCTTCTGCTTAGGATTGCGGAGCAATGCCCCGAAGATGTATTCGCCCACTGTAAGATTAGAGTTGCGAATATCGTCTTCTGTCTTTATCTTCAGCAATCCCCAGTCGTCTTCTCCTGGCATACGGAAACTTCTCTTTACTTTTCCGTCTTTGTCGGTCTTTGGCGTGCCGTCATCATTCAACTGGGTAGTAACGACAAATTCCTTTATCTTACCAGTCCAATCGGGCTTTTCCTTTGCTGGACGACGATACACCATACCATTTTCGAGTATGACGTTGTACCATATATCCTTACCTTTCTTGTCTCCGCTGTCTACTATATCTACGACTTTAAGGGCATAATACTTCTCTTCTTTTGTCTTATCTGTTTCCATTTCTTCGCCACGTGTCTGATAGTAACCACGCTTCTGATTGAAATTGAGGAGAATCCACGCCAATTCTTGACCAGACACGGCCTCGTGCAGTGCTTTCTGACGAAGGTAGTATATGGTCCAGTCGTATGGTATCTTCATGCCTTTTTTCATCAATTCTGGATGTTCCTGCCAAAATATCTGCAACATCTCATCATACGATTCTTTGAACAAGAACTTGGGCATTCCATTGGCATCCTTTGACCATGGAAGCCTGCACTCCACGCCATTTTTGAATTTTCCATAGCGCGTCAAAGTTTCTGCATAATGCTGCGGTAGCATCTCCATTAATACCAGTACTCTATGAAGACGTTCGCGACGAAGGAGATGACGCTCACGCAAACGACGGGCTCCACGAGACTGCGTCCGATCTTTTGTCTGCGAAACGGTATTCCCTTTGGCGAAGTCACTCTGCATGGCCGCATCCATAGGGATAATACGACTGCCTGCATCTTCTATGCCAGTGAGGACAGGCTTACCGTCCTCTTGCTCCTCACGATTTATTATTGCCCAACCTATACTGTTTGTACCGAGGTCGAGACCTAAAATATGTTTTTTTGTCATCTTGTATAACAATTTATATCTAAACTTCTATAGCATTTTCTACCCAAATGCAAAATAAATTAGATTTCGTTTGGAATCTGCCAAAAATCTTTGTACATTTGCAGCAGATTTTTAGCAAATCACAATAAGGATTATTCCGTTGTGAAAACATTAGGTCCCTTTCCCATCGTCCTTCAACGGTGGGATTTTTTTTCTTCTTCCAAGTTAGCTTGCGGCTTTTGTGCCTCGAAGAACCGTTTGGCAGATAAGGGTGAAACGACTTGTCTGCCCGTCTTTGACTCCAGTTGCTCCCTTGCCACTCGTGCCACGTCGCCACCCTCTTGGGCACACTGCTTGTTTTCATCGAGTGTCTGAGGGTTCTTTGCTTTGGTGATGCTCGTGGCTGATAGCTCGGCAAGCATGTTGAGCACCAACTCCTCGTTGGTCATATTGTCGCGTAGGTTCTCCTTCTTCAAGCCTTTGTACTGTTTGTACTCCTTGGTGGTTCGTCCCGCCCATGCCTGATAGATGATGTCGGTAAGGGAGGCATATTGTATGCCCTCCTCTACGTTGTGGAGTTTCCATTGGTCGGTCAAGTCCTTACGAATCTCGATGCTCTTCAAGCGTTGGTTTATCCAGTTGTCGGAATATCCCAAGCGTTTGTAGTCCATCATGGCTTGCTGGATGCTGAGCTCCGGGTCTTGCATCTGGTCCAGACGCTGTGCGCCCACCTTGGCAAGCCACGTCTTGAATGGCTCTGCCTTGGGTGATGGCACGGACTGGACGATTCGTAAAAGCTGCTCTGTGTCAGCAACATCCGTCATGCGCATTTTGCCGTCTGCGGCAGGCATTTTCAAACCGTGACAATTTGTCACGGTTTCATTTCCTTCTGCTTTCAGGCGTTGTTTGAGCTTTCTCCAATAGGCTGTAGCATCAACACTCTCCGTCAGCACAGCCACCACGTCCACTATAGAGAAATACCATTTCTCTTGTTCATCATCCCATACGGCGCGGATTTTGTCGTCGCCGAACAGTTTTATCGAGTTTTTCTTTACCATTCTTGTTTAGGTTTATTAGATTAGCGCAAAGGTAATCATTTATATTGACACTACAAAAAAACTATACACGAAAACTCGCCGTCCGCCAGTCCGACGGGGTACTGCCCGTTAGGCGACGGAAGTATTTGCAGAAGAAGGAGTCGGTGGGGAAATGCAGCTCGTCGGCTACCTGCGCCACCGACTTGTCTGTGTGTCTCAGCAGCACCTTGGCGGCGGTGATGACGGCACGGTCTATCCAGTCCTTGGCGGTCACTCCGCTGACGTCGTGCACCACGGTGCCGAGGTAGCGCTTGGTGACACACAGGCGGTCGGCGTAGAAGTCGAGCTGGCGTTCGGTTCGGCAATGTTCGTTGACCAGAGAAATGAACTTTTGGTACATCTCATGCTGTCGACTGCGGAGGCCGGACGTTACCACAGAGTCGTCGGCGTGACTGCGGAAGATGTCATCGTAAGCGTGGGTGACTACGGCAATCATGCGGTCGAGCGTCTCTGCCTTTATCTGCCTGTCGTTGGCCAGGCTCCATACCATCGCATACAGCTGCTCCACCAGTTGGAGTTCCGCGTCTGTCGCCTTTAGGAGGAAGTTCCCGCGATTCCCACACAGTATAGGTGGCAACTGCCTGTGGTGCGCCATCTGCATACGCTCCTCCGACACTCCGATGCCCGTGACGGTGCAGTCGCTACTGATGGAAATGGGTTCGGCGATGGTGCCTGGCGCGATTACCGCCAGCATGCCGGCCTCTATGGTGTACTCCTGCAGGTTGACTATAGTGTGTATGCAGCCTTTCTTGCAATACACGAGGCGGTAGTCCTCTATCATATATGGCACATGCTCCCCGAGGATGAAAGGGCGCAAGATGTTCTCGGCATCTATGACCACGCCGAAGTTGTCGGCGAAAAACATGTGTTTGGTCCTGCCCCCGTCCATCTGGACAAAGGCACGGTACATACGGCGGAGACTGAGTTTCTGTGGGGAAGACATGGTTTTTACTGATTGGTTTATTGTTATCACGTATGCAAAGATAATACATTTTGAGGAATACAGGGACAACGAAAGACAAAATCGTACAAAAAGAACATTTTGCGATAACAATCAGTAATGCAACGTACGAAAACTACCCGTAACTTTGCACCCACAAACAATAACATCAAGACAATGAAGAAACGACTGTTATCTATTATGGCGGCATTGGGCACGATGTGCTGTGCGGCCCAGGCTCTGACGCTCGACGAATGCAGGCAGTTGGCAAGGGACAACTACCCTGCCATAAAACAATACGGGCTTGTGGCAGCAGCGAAAGACTACGACATGAGCAACGCCAGCAAGGGATGGCTGCCCAAGATTTCCGTACAGGCAGGAGCGTACGGCTTTACGGACATCCTCGACTCGGAAAGCATGATAGGCAAGATGGGGGTGAACATGGACAATTACGTAGTCAGCGGCAACGTGACGGTGCGGCAGACTGTGTACGACGGCGGCAGGATAGCTGCCGGGAGACAAGCCGTCGCTGCAAAATCTGCCGTGGAAACGAACCAGACTGATGTTGCCCTATATAATATAAAGGTACGCGCGGAGGAGATATTCTTCGGCATACTGATTATCGACAAGCAACTGCAGCAAAACGACATCCTGCAGAACGACCTTAGTGTGAGCCTAAAGACGGTGGAGGGGATGATGCGCAGCGGCATAGCCAACCAGACGGACTTGGATGCACTGCAGGTGGAACTTCTCAACGCCCGCCAGCAGCACGACGCTTACGAGGCATCACGCACGGCATACCTGAGGATGCTCAGCACGTTCATAGGCAGGGAGCTGGACAGCAACACCTCAATAGAGATGCCTTCCATGCCGACGGAATGGAATGGCAGCGACGGGGCTTCGCGACCGGAGATGAGCCTCTACGCCTCGCAGGACTTGCTGCTGGACGTCCAACGCAGGCAACTGAACTCTGCCCTGCTCCCCTCGGTGAACCTTATGGGCATGGGGCTGTGGCACACGAAGGTGACGGACGTGGTGAACAGTGGCATGCTGCTCGGCGGACTGACCGTATCGTGGAACGTCGGGGCACTGTACACCCGCAAGAACGACCTGAGGAAACTGGACATACAACGGGAACAGAACGACGTGCAGCGCAAGACGTTTCTCTTCCATAACAAACTGCAACGCCAGGAGACAGACGGCACCGTGACTGCCCTGCGCAAGCAACTGGCAAGCGACGACGAGATAGTGAAGCTGCGTGAGGGCATACGCCGCATGGCAGACCGCAAAGTGGCGGCAGGCACGGAGAGCATCAACGAACTCGTACGCGACATAAATGCCGTAAACAAAGCACGAAGCCAACGCGCCATACACGAAGTGCAGTTGATAAAGGCTTTATACGCAAAACGGAGTCTGAACGGAGAGATGTAATACACACAAACTAAAGAATCATTGGACATGAAAACAATAACGGTTTATACTACTATGGGGCTGCTGGTTATGACACTGGCAGCATGCGACAGCAAAGAGAACGATTATGATGCCACGGGAACGTTCGAGGCTACGGAGGTGACGGTGTCTGCCGAGCAGAACGGCAGGTTGCTGACACTTGACATCAACGAAGGCGACCACGTGACGGCTGGGCAGCAGGTGGCCATCATCGACACCACCCAACTCTATCTGAAGGCACGACAAGTCGGAGCGACAAAACTGGTGTATGCAGCCCAGCGGCCTGATGTCAGCAAACAGATAGCCGCCGTACAGCAGCAGTTGGCAAAGGCACGTCAGGAGCAGCTACGCTTTGCCACGCTCGTGAAGGACGGGGCTGCCAACCGTAAAGCGCTGGAGGATGCGGAAAGCCAGGTGAAGGTGTTGGAGAGGCAACTCGCAGCCCTGCAGTCGTCGCTGAGCACGTCAACAAACAGCCTCAACGCACAGATGGGCACGGCAGACATACAACGAATGCAGGTAGCGGACGAACTGAGGAAGTGTCACGTTACTGCTCCCATCGCCGGCACTGTGCTCGACAAATACATGGAACGGGGCGAGTTTGCCACTGTAGGCAAGCCGTTGTTCAAGCTGGCCGACATAGATCACATGTACCTGCGTGCCTACGTCACTACGGCGCAACTGAAGAACGTAAAGATCGGGCAGACAGCGAAGGTCTTGGCTGACTACGGCAACGGGGAGCGCAAGGAATACACGGGCAAAGTGACGTGGATATCAGCCAAGTCGGAGTTCACGCCAAAGACAATCCTCACCGACGACGAGCGTGCCGACCTCGTCTATGCCGTGAAGATTGCCGTGAAGAACGACGGTGGGATAAAAATCGGCATGTACGGCGAAGTGGTATTTTAACCCAATGTATCAAATATGGGGAGCACATCAGTTCATATACAAGGAATAAGCAAGCGGTACGGCAAGGTGGAGGCACTGAAGGACGTAGCGTTTGACGTGGCGGAGGGCGAGATATTCGGCATCATCGGTCCAGACGGTGCCGGCAAGACATCGCTCTTCCGCATCATCGCCACACTACTGCTGGCGGACGAAGGAGAGGCGACAGTCTGCGGATTTGACGTGGTGAAGGACATGAGGGAGATACGCAGATGCCTCGGATATATGCCTGGCAAGTTCTCGCTATACCAAGACCTGTCCGTGGAGGAGAACCTTACGTTCTTCGCCGAACTGTTCGGCACAACGGTGGCAGAGGGTTACGAACTGGTGAAAGCCATCTACAGCCAGATAGAACCGTTCAAGAAGCGACGCGCCGGCGACCTGTCCGGTGGCATGAAACAGAAGCTTGCCCTGTCGTGCGCTCTGATACACCAGCCCAAGCTGTTGCTGCTCGACGAACCCACGACGGGCGTTGACCCCGTAAGCCGCAAGGAGTTTTGGGAGATGCTGGCATCGCTGAAACAACGCGGCATCACCATCATTGTCGCCACGCCGTATCTGGACGAGATACGCCGCTGCGACCGTGTAGCCTTTCTCAACGAAGGCACGCTGAGGGGCATCGGCAAGCCCGACGAGATACTCACACGCTTCAAGGACGTGTTCTGCCCTGAGGGCATACACCACTCAAGGGAGAATGCACGCAGCGAGAACGTCATCGAAGTGGAGCACCTCGTGAAGGCTTTCGGCACTTTCCACGCCGTGGACGACATCTCGTTCTCCGTCAAGCGCGGCGAGGTGTTCGGATTTCTCGGCGCAAACGGGGCTGGAAAGACTACGGCAATGCACATACTCACCGGGCTGAATGCACCGACGAGCGGGACGGGGCGTGTGGCTGGGTGTGACATCACGACTGAGTATGAACAGATAAAGAGACACATAGGATACATGAGCCAGAAGTTCTCGCTCTACGAAGACCTCACCGTACGCGAGAACATACGCCTCTTCGCCGGCATATACGGCATGAAAGCCCAGGACATAAAGGCGAAAACCACCGCCCTACTCGACCAGTTGGACTTTACCGGGCACGCTGACGACATCGTGGGCAGTCTGCCGTTGGGGTGGAAACAGAAGTTGGCTTTCTCCGTCAGCATCTTCCACGAACCGGAGATAGTATTCCTCGACGAACCGACAGGCGGCGTTGACCCGGCCACACGCCGTCAGTTTTGGGAACTCATCTATGCCGCTGCCGACCGCGGCATCACCGTCTTCGTCACCACCCACTACATGGACGAGGCGGAGTACTGCGACCGCATCTCCATCATGGTGGACGGCAAGATAAAGGCAATGGGCAGCCCCGACGAACTGAAACGCTCGCTACGCCTGCCCGACATGGACAGCGTCTTCACCTACCTGGCACGTACATCTACAAGACAATAACATGCAACAATTCACCTCATTCATCATAAAGGAATCACGCCACATCCTGCGCGACCGCCGCACGATGCTCATCCTCTTCGGTATGCCGATAGTGATGATGCTGATATTCGGTTTCGCCATCTCCACCGATGTGAAGAACGTGCGCACGGTGGTGGTGACATCGTCTCTTGACCACGTGACGCAAGAGGCCGTCGCACGGCTGTCTGCCAGCGAGTACTTCGACATCGTGCGCAACGTACGCACCCCAGCGGAAGCCGAACTGCTGATACGCCGGCAGAAAGCGGACATGGCAGTGGTCTTCGGACAAGACTACGCCACACGCCATGCGGGACTACAGATTGTCACAGACGGGGCAGACCCGAACATGGCGCAGATGTACAGCCGTTATGCCAGTGAGATATTGCGTCCACACGACAAAAAGCAGGAAGCGTCCCCACTGAGTATGTCCCTGCTGTTCAACCCACAGATGAGGAGTTGCTACAACTTCGTGCCCGGCATCATGGGCATGCTGCTGATGCTCATCTGCGCCATGATGACCTCCATCAGCATAGTACGTGAGAAGGAGCGCGGCACGATGGAGGTGCTGCTCGTCAGCCCCGTGCGCCCGTTGCTCATCATCGTGGCAAAGGTGGTGCCATATCTTGTGCTGGCTTTCTGCATACTTTGTTTCATACTGAGCATATCGCACTTCATTCTCGGCGTGCCCATAGCCGGGAGTCTCGGGTGGATATTCGCCGTATCAGGGATATACATCACCGTAGCCCTGTCTCTCGGCATACTCATTAGCACTATAGCCCGCACGCAACTCGTGGCACTGCTCGCCTCGGCTATGATGCTCATACTGCCGTGCATACTGCTCAGCGGAATGATGTTCCCCATAGAAAGCATGCCGAAGATTCTACAGTGCATCTCCGCCATCATGCCGCCGCGATACTATATATCAGCCATTCGCAAACTCATGATAATGGGGGTCAGCATAGACAAAGTAACGCACGAGCTGACGATTCTCGCCACAATGGCTGCAGGACTGCTGACTGTAGCCCTGCTGAACTTCAAAAAACGACTGTAAAAATTGGCAATGCTCATGAACAAACTATACGGCCTTTCTCACCTCATACAGAAAGAATTTCTTCAGATACGGCGCAACGCCTTCATACCGCGCCTCATCGTGATGTTCCCCATCATGATAATGTGCGTCATGCCGTGGGTGATGAACATGGAGATAACCAACATCCGTGTGGAGGTGGTGGACAACGACCGCTCGTCCCTGTCCGCCCAACTGATACACCGCATCGAAGCCTCACGCTACTTCATCTTCTGCGGGCAGAAGGCTTCGTACGCAGAGGCGATGGCTGACATTGACAACGGAAAGACGGATGCTATCGTGGACATTCCGCATGACTTCGAGAAGCAGACGCTACGTGGCGAGCGTCCGCAGATATACGTTGCCGCCAACTCCGTCAACGGCACGAAGGGCAGCATGGCTTTGAGTTACCTTAGCCAGATTATCGGCGGACACCTCGGAGACTATGCCACAAACGAGAACGTGCTCACCAGCACGTCCGTAGACGGGTTGGTGAGCACGCTGTATCTGTACAACAAGCACTTGAACTATAAGGTCTTCATGATACCGTCGCTCATGGCAATACTACTGCTGCTCATCTGCGGTTTCCTGCCTGCCCTCAACATCGTGGGCGAGAAGGAGGCCGGCACCATCGAGGCTATCAATGTCACCCCCGTCAGCAGGACGGCATTCATACTGTCGAAACTCATCCCTTACTGGATAATCGCCCTCGTCATCATGACCATCTGTTTTCTGTTGGCATGGGCGGTGTATGGCATTACGTGTCAGGGCAATATCCTACTCTGCTATCTGCTGGCAATACTGCTCGCACTGACGTTCAGCGGTCTGGGACTCATCATCTCCAACTACAACGAGACAATGCAGCAGGCGGTGTTCGTCATGTGGTTTATCGTGGTAAACCTCATCCTGCTCAGCGGCCTGTTCACTCCCGTACGCTCCATGCCCCACTGGGCCTACCTCACTACGTACGCCAACCCCATGCACTACTTCATCGATGCCATACGCACGGTATTTGTACGCGGAGGCGACTTCCGGTGCATCGCCCACCAAGCGGCGGCACTTCTTGCCTTTGCCATCGTCGTGAACGCATGGGCCATACAGAGTTACCGAAAGCGTGGTGTTTAGACACGAAAAAGCCGGCATTCAGAATCTTGTCTGAATGCCGGCTTTTTGCGTGTATGTGTATTAGGAATGCCGTTTATGGATGCTGCGAGCCATTGCCTCGTATATTTCCGTCATGTCCTCGTCGTGCAGCATGGCTTTCTGTCGGTCCATCACGGTTTGGTCGTACCTTACCATAGGTCCTGTCTGCGCAAGATAAGGAGACATCGCCTGCGCCTTGTCTGCCGTCTCGGCTATGAGGGGATACAGGAGCGAGAAGTCCAAGCCTGCCTCGTCAAGGATGTGCTCTGCAAGATGATAGCAGTGGTTCACCATGTTGCAGGCAAATACGGCAGAGAGGTGCAGTGCCTTGCGCTTGTCGCTGTCTGCGGCAAAGACTTTGTCCGATATACTGCGAGCGATTCCTTCTACGATATGGAAGGTCTCAGCGTCAGTAGCTTCTATGAAGCAGGGGATTTGGGAGAAGTCAAGCTCACGGCTCTTGGTGAAAGTCTGCATGGGATAGAGCACAGCCGCACGTGTTATGTGCCCGGACAATATGGCCAAGGGCACGCTGCCCGCCGTATGTATAACGACTGCCGCGGGTTTTATCCTGGCAGACAATGATTCGGCTATGCCACTGATAGCATCGTCCTTCACCGAGATGATGTACACGTCAGCATCGGTGGCTATATCGGAGGTATCAGAAACAGTGCCTGCCCCTACCCTGTCTGCCAATGCCTTTGCATTGTCCAGACTTCTGCTATACACCTGTACGATGCTCTCGCCTTTGCCGTGCAATGCCAAAGCCAGATGCGTGGCAACGTTGCCTGAGCCTATTATAACGGTTTTTCTATCCATTTGCTATGTATGCGTTGTTCAACAGTCTGCAGCTTCTGACACCATGGCACGGAACAGTCCTTTGAACAACAGGTACTTGTCCATGGCAATCTTGTGCTTGCAATGCGGAACAATGACTGCCGACATTCCTCCCGTAGCCACTACGTTGAAGTCCTTTCCATACTGCGCCGTGATACGATCTATTATGCCGTCAACCATACAGGCACTGCCGAGGATGATGCCGCTCTGCATGCACTCCAGCGTATTGCGTCCGACAATGTCCGTTGCCTCCCACGTCTCTATCTCCGTCAGTTGCGAGGTGCTGTCACAGAGCGACTTGCTGGAGGTCTTTACGCCTGGTATTATCATGCCACCGACGAAACGCCGGTCTTCGGTAATCACACCGACGGTAGTGGCTGTTCCCATGTCTATCACTATGGCGGGACATCCGTACCATGCGGCAGCACCCAAGGCATCGGCAAGGCGGTCCTTGCCTACCTGCTCTTTATTGTCCACGTCAAGCACGAGATGTTTCTCCACGTCAGAGACGGCGAAGAACAACGGTGTCTTGCCTGTCAGCTGCTCTAAGGCACTGGACAGACTTTCGTTAATCTCCGGTACTACCGAGGAGATGATGCATTCCCTCAATGTTTCCAGGGAGATGCCTGTAGCTGAGAGTCCTGCTGCAAGGTGCTGCTTGTAATACTGCGCATCCTCACTCTTTATAGTGTCAATTCTCCATGATGCCACAATTTCGCATGCCGCAGTGGCAACGGCTGCCACTACGGTAGAGTTTCCTATGTCAATGAGTAGGTACATATGGGGAGGTTGTTTTACAGTTGCGTGATGTGCGACAGTATCAATGCCGCGGTTTCTTCCTTCGTGCACAATGGCAATTCCTCTACACCTTCAGTGGTGATGAGCGTCACCTTGTTGGTGTCTGTGCGGAAACCCGTATCCGTTCCGTTGATGGAGTTGGCGCAGATGAGGTCACAATGTTTCTTTACGAGTTTGCGGCGCGAGTTTTCTATGAGGTTCTCCGTCTCCATGGAGAAGCCCACTATCTTCTGTCCGTCACGTTTGTTTTCGCCCAGATACTTCAGTATGTCCTTCGTGCGCACAAGAGGCAGAGTCATGTCGTTGTCGGACTTCTTTACCTTCTGCTCGGAATAGCCTGCCGGGGTGTAGTCCGCCACGGCACTGCACATGACAATCCAGTCGTTGGAACCGCTGTGGGCTGCCACCGCCTCATACATGTCAGCGGCTGACGACACGTCCACAACATTCACACCCACGAATGGCTTGATGTTGACAGGTCCTGAAACCAGCGTCACCTCGGCTCCGCGCATGGCGGCCACTTTTGCAAGTGCATAACCCATCTTGCCGGACGAATGGTTTGTTATATAGCGCACGGGGTCAATGGCCTCGCGCGTCGGACCTGCCGTAATGAGCACTTTCTTGCCGACAAGGTCTTTCTCCGCACCTATCGTTCTCTCGATATGCTGCAGCAGTACCTCTTCTGAAGGCATCTTGCCGCTGCCGGTGTCGCCGCAAGCCAAGCGTCCGCAGTCTGGTTGTACAAAGGTGTAGCCGTACTGCCGGAGTTTCTTTATGTTGTCCTGCAGTATGGGATTCTCCCACATACCAGTGTTCATCGCCGGGGCCAGGACTACGGGGGACTTCGTGGCAAATACCGTAGTGGTAAGCATGTCGTCACAGATTCCTGCCGCCATCTTGCCTATCACGTTTGCCGTAGCTGGGGCTATGAGGAATATGTCAGCCTTCTTCGCCAGTGCGATATGCTCCACCTGGAACTCAAAGTTTCGGTCAAAAGTATCTACCAGACACTTGTTCCCTGTCAGCGTCTCGAATGTGGTCGGAGTAATGAAGTTGCAGGCATTGCTCGTCATAATTACGTGCACCTCCGCGTGCTTCTTTACCAACATGGAGGCCAGGTTGGCTATCTTGTACGCCGCGATGCTGCCGGTCACTCCGAGCACTATTGTCTTTCCCTTGAACATACTGAGTATTGCTAATTATTCCTGGTCAGAAAGCAGACCGTGCTTTTCGTAGTTTGCCTTACGTACGATGTTGTTCTTCTCGTCGACAAACAGCACCATGGGACGGTGAGTCTGGGCCTCCTGGGGTGTCATCGTAGCGTATGCCATGATGATGACCTTATCGCCGACGCTGACGCACTTTGCCGCAGCTCCGTTAAGGCAGATGATGCCCGAATTCTCTTCGCCAGCTATGGCGTAGGTCTCGAAGCGGTTGCCATTCTCGATGTCTACAATCTGCACTTTCTCGTACTCTACGATACCTGCTTCGCGCAGCAACTTGGTATCTATGGTCACACTGCCTACGTAGTTAAGGTCTGCCTGTGTCACGATGGCACGGTGAATCTTAGCCTTCAATAGTGTTATTTCCATCTTTCCGTTACATTAAATATTTACGATGAAATTGTCAATGAGTCTTGTCTTACCTATATATACGGCAATGGCAACAAGGATTTCTCCCTGCAGCTTCTCCACACGCTGTATATTCTCAAAGTCTACGGCTTCCACGTAGTCTATGCGTGCCAGCGGCTCCGTCTGCAGGCTGTCGCTGATGATGCCGATTACCTTTTTCGCGTCACGCTCTCCGCCTTCTATCGCCTCACGGCCTTTTGCCAAACTGCGCGAAAGGATGAGTGCTGCCTGACGCTCCTCTGCGCTGAGGTATGTATTGCGGCTGGACTTGGCCAGTCCGTCCTCCTCGCGAACTATGGGGCATGGTACTATTTCTATATTAAAGTTGAGGTCGCGGACGAAACGCTTGATGGTAGCCAACTGCTGTGCGTCCTTCTGTCCGAAGTATGCACGGTTAGGCATGACGATATTGAACAGTTTGCCAACAACGGTGCATACGCCACGGAAGTGTATCGGGCGTACCGCGCCGCAAAGCAGTTCTGTCGTTTCAGTCGTATCAATAAATGATGTGAAGTGCTGAGGATACATCTCGGCAGGCTCCGGGTGGAAGATAAGATTGCCTCCTGCTTCCTCCACTGCCTTCATGTCGCGCTCCAAGTCGCGCGGATAACACTCGAGGTCCTCTGTAGGTCCAAACTGTATGGGGTTTACGAAGACGGAGACTACGGTACGGTCGTTCTGCTCTGCCGACTTACGGATAAGGCTCTGGTGGCCCTCATGCAGATAACCCATGGTAGGCACGAGACCTACGGTGAGTCCTTCTTTTCTCCACTGTGCTACAATCTCTCTTACTTCCTTTATTGTTTTAACGACTTTCATCTTTATATTGTTTGTGCGTATATTTTTTAGTAAAGTTTTTCTATCACTGCATCATCTATGCTGAATGTGTTGGCTGCTGCTGGGAACGTCCTGTCGGCACATTCCGCCTTGTACTCCTTGACGGCATCGACTATGATGTCATGAACGTTGGCATAACGTTTCACGAACTTCGGACAGAACCCGTTGGTATAGCCCAGCATGTCCTGACCTACCAGCACCTGTCCGTCGCAGTATTTTCCTGCCCCGATGCCTATTGTCAGTGCGTCCACGCTCTCGGTGATTTTCTTCGCCAGCGTCTCGGGTACACATTCCAGCGTAATGGCAAAGGCACCGGCCTCAGCCACAGCCCGCGCATCGTCTAGCATCTTCTGGGCACTCTCCGCCGACTTTCCCTGCACCTTGTATCCGCCAAGCGTATTGAACGACTGCGGCGTCAGTCCCAAATGGGCCACAACAGGTATGCCCGCCTGGACGATAGCCTTGATGCGGTCGGCATACTCAGCGCCGCCCTCCATCTTCACCGCCTGGCAGTTTGTTTCTTTCATGATACGTCCGGCATTGAGCACGGCATCCCTTACGGACGCCTGGTACGACATGAACGGCATATCCACCACGACGAACGTATTCTTCGCACCACGACAGACAGCACTGCCATGGTGTATCATGTCCTCTACGGTAACGGGCAGCGTACTGTCATACCCAAGAATGACGTTACCGAGCGAGTCGCCCACCAAAATAACATCTACTCCGGCCTCTTCCATAACCATGGCCGTCTGATAGTCGTATGCCGTAAGCATGCATACAGGCTGCGTACCCTTGCGTTCAAGCAACGAACAAACAGTCTTCTTCATCTTTTGTGAACAATAAGGTTTTTGTGAAATTCATGCGCTACGGATTTCACGGTGCAGCGTCAGCAATTCCTTGTGAATAAATGATAAATAAAATGATTTATCAAGTGTACCACCTGAAATCTCCAATTCAGTCAGCGCAAGAGGCTTTACACATTTGTTGGAAGAGTGATAACACTTGGGATGACACCACGTGCCATACAAGCGTTTTTAAAAGTATGCTCTTTTTACGCGTGCAAAGTTACAGCTTTTTGTTCTAATACACAACAAAAAGCCTATCATACATTACAAAAATACTGCATTTTTAGGAGCAGTCTGCACTTATTGCTTATATTTGTTACGACAGAACGCCATAATCCTACACTTTTTTTGGCTGTTCTAAAAAAAAGCAGTACCTTTGCACCCACAAAACAGAAATACAATAACGTAGACATATCACACAGCGTGAAAATAAAGGATGTAATCAGTGCCCTTGAGCGTTTCGCGCCTTTGCCCCTGCAGGAAGACTATGACAATGCCGGCCTGCAGGTAGGACTGACAGAGGCGGAAGTTTCAGGGGCTTTATTGTGTCTGGACGTCACCGAGAACGTCGTCCACGAAGCTATCGACAAGGGGTGCAACCTCATCGTGTCGCACCACCCGTTGATATTCAGGAAGCTGCGACACATAACAGACGAGGACTACGTGCAGCGCACCGTCGCCTTGGCAATAAAGAACGACATCGCCATCGTCGCCATGCACACCAACCTCGACAGCGTTGAGGGCGGCGTTAACTTCATGATAGCACGCAAACTCGGAGCAACAGAAGAAAACATACGATTCATCGGTACTCCACAGACCGTAAACGGACGACAAGGAGGACTTGGCGTAATCTGCCAGCTTCCACAACCGCTCACAACAGCGGAATACATCTCACTCGTCAAGCACACGTTCAATGCACAGTGCGTGATGACCAATACAAGCCAACGCAACGTACAGAAGGTTGCGATATGCGGTGGAGCTGGCAGCTTTCTACTTGGCAATGCCATAAATGCCGGTGCCGATGCACTACTGACGGGCGAGATGCACTACCACGAATACTTCGGACACGAGAACGACATACTCATCTCAGTCATAGGACACTACGAGAGCGAGCAGTTTACCCAACAACTGTTGCAGGAAATCACCAACAGCAATTGTCCGGAAGTAAAGACATACATCACACAGTACAACACCAACCCGATTAAGTACTGGTGATTTACCGACAGAACAAGTCTTACAAAACGAAACGAAACACAAAATCCATAAACATTTATAGTAATGGCAAGAAAAGACCCTAAAGACCTCACGGTGGAAGAGCGACTGAAGACCCTCTTCCAACTCCAGACAACCCTCTCGCACATCGACGAGAAGCGCGCCCTGCGCGGCGAGTTGCCACTGGAAGTTGAAGACCTCGAAAACGAAGTGGAAGGACTCAACGTGCGCCACGATCGCATCGTACAGGAAGTCAGCGACCTGCGCAACGCCGTAGAACAGCGTTCCGCAGACATCGAGGCTGCCAAGGAGAGCGTAGAACGCTACAACCAGCAACTCAACGAGGTTAAGAACAACCGCGAGTACGACATGCTCACAAAGGAAATCGACTTCCAGACTCTCGAAATAGAGCTCTGCCAGAAGAAGATCCGCGAAGCACAGCAGCGCATCAACGACCGCGAGCACGACCGCGAACGTGTGGAAGACCTCATCAACGACCGCGAGCGCGACCTTGAAGACAAGCGCAACGAGCTGGACGAGATTATGCAGGAGACACGCGAGGAAGAGGAAATCCTCAAGAGCAAGGCACGCGACCTCGAGCAGAAAATCGAGACACGCCTGCTGCAGAGCTTCAAGCGCATCCGCAAAAACGCACGCAACGGTCTCGGTATCGTTTACGTGCAGCGTGACGCATGCGGTGGCTGCTTCAACAAAATCCCGCCTCAGCGTCAGCTTGACGTCAAGATGCACAAGAAAATCATCGTATGCGAGCACTGCGGACGTATCCTTATCGACCCAGAGCTGGCAGGCGTGAAGATTGAAGCGCCTGTAGCCGAAAAGCCAAAGCGCACCAAGCGCAGCACCCGCACCAAGAGGGACGCATAAACCCCAGAAAGCTAACATATATGGCAGAAAGCAAACAAAGCACTGCCCAAGCATACAAACAGATTATAGCGGATCTGAAGTCCAAAAACTTCAGTCCGCTATATTTGCTTATGGGCACAGAGAGCTATTATATAGATAAGGTTTGCGAGGCCGTGACGACATACGGACTGACAGAGGAGGAAAAGGACTTCAACCTGACCACCTATTACGGTTCCGACGCCACAGCCCAGCAAGTCGCCGACCAGGCACGCCGCTATCCCATGATGGCGGAAAGGCAGATTGTCGTTGTACGAGAAGCACAAGCTCTAAAGGACTTCGAGACGCTCGAAAAATACTTCGACCGTCCCGTTCCCAGCACCATACTCGTAATCTGCTACAACGGCACTCTGGACGGCAGAAAGAAGGCAAACAGCAAGATGCTGACACAAGCCGCCAAGATTGGCACGGTGCTCACAAGTGCACCTCTACAGTTCGACAGCGAGATTTCCGCCTTCATACAGGAATACCTCAAAAAACCCGAGCACAAGGCTTCCATAGACCCTCAGACCGCACAACTCATCGCAGCGCACATCGGCAGCGACATAAAGCGTATTGCATCCGAGCTGGACAAGCTCCTCATGGACTTTGCCCCTGGAGCACCAAGAAAGATTACAGCCGACCAGGTAGAGCGCAAGATTGGCATCAGCAAAGAATACAACGTCTTCGAAATGCGCGATGCTCTCATCAACCGTGATGCAGTCAAAGCACAACGAATAGCAAAGTACTACAACAGTAATCCAAAGGCAGGCGGCCTATACTCACTATTGCCATTTCTGTTCTCCTTCTTCCAGAATTTGATGCTCTGTTACTACGCTCCGAAACCAATCAACGAGTCTGCCATTGTGGCACAACTAGGACTTGCCCGGCCAAGACAGGCATACATGTACCTAAAGGCAATGAAGAGCTTCAGCGCAAGACATACACTGGACATCATAACAAAAATCAGAGAGACGGATACACGTTCCAAAGGTCTGGACAACGCCAATACACCTCCAGCCGAACTCCTCCAAGAGCTCATCTCCTTCATCCTCCTTTAGACAACAACGAGGCTACCGACAATAAGCCCAAATCTCCGAAATGCAGAAAGCGAAGGCCACCCAGCCTTTGCTTTCTGTGCTTTTAGACGGTTCGAATA
>CAVCKM010000099.1:0-2203 GCA_963602765.1 Alistipes putredinis
TCTTTCAAAAACAATCACAAGAACCTCAGAGTAGAAATATTCTGGGGTTCTTTTTTTGCATGTTATTCTCGCGTTGTCAAGAGTAAATGCAACGAAATAACGAATCATCAGGCGAAAAAGTTTCGGTTTGTTTGGGAGTTTGTAAGAAAATGTTTATCTTTGCACTCGTAAACTTACGGATTGTTATATTTCTGCGGTTTACAAAAGGCAAACATTACACAAATAACTAATTAAAGAAACTTTTTAGCAAATGAATGCACAGAAAGTGATTGAGAATCTCAAGCAGAGATTCCCTAACGAGCCAGAGTACATCCAGGCAGTCAGCCAGGTGCTCCCAACTATCGAAGAAGAGTACAACAAGCACCCCGAGTTCGACCGTGCCAACTTGATAGAGCGTCTCTGCATACCAGACCGCGTGATTGAGTTCCGCGTATCGTGGGTAGACGACAAGGGTAACGTACAGACAAACATGGGTTACCGCATCCAGCACAACAACGTTATTGGTCCCTACAAGGGCGGTCTGCGTTTCCACCGTTCTGTTAACCTCGGCATCCTGAAGTTCCTCGCTTTCGAGCAGACGTTCAAAAACTCCTTGACTACCCTGCCCATGGGCGGCGCAAAGGGCGGTTCTGACTTCTCGCCACGCGGCAAGTCCGACGCAGAGGTGATGCGTTTCTGCCAGGCTTTCATGACAGAGCTCTACCGCCACGTAGGTGCTGACGAGGACGTACCGGCAGGCGACATCGGCGTTGGCGGTCGTGAGGTGGGCTACCTCTTCGGCATGTACAAGAAGCTGACTCACCAGTTCACAGGTATGCTGACAGGTAAGGGACTGGAGTTCGGCGGCTCGCTCATCCGTCCTGAGGCTACTGGTTACGGAAACGTTTACTTCCTCGTCAATATGCTCGCTACACGTGGCATCGAGCTGAAGGGTAAGACCGTCCTCGTTTCCGGTTCGGGCAACGTGGCCCAGTACACCACCGAAAAGTGTATACAACTGGGTGCAAAGGTCTTAACACTTTCTGACTCTGATGGTTATATCTATGACCCGGAGGGTATTGACTCCGAGAAGCTCGCTTACGTTATGGAACTGAAGAACGTTCAGCGCGGACGTATCCGTGAGTACGCTGAGAAGTATGGCTGCAAGTACGTTGAGGGTGCTAAGCCATGGGGCGAGAAGGGTGACATCGCTCTGCCTTCTGCTACTCAGAACGAAATCAACGAGGAGGCTGCAAAGACTCTTGTTGCCAATGGTGTCATTGCCGTTTCAGAGGGTGCTAACATGCCTACAACACCAGAGGCTATCAAGGTGTTCCAGGATGCAAAGATTCTATATTCTCCAGGCAAGGCTGCCAACGCCGGTGGTGTTTCCGTATCCGGTCTTGAGATGTCACAGAACTCTGAACGTCTGCGCTGGACTTCAGAGGAGGTTGATGCTAAGTTGCACGACATCATGAATGATATCCACGCCAATTGTGTCAAGTATGGCACGGAGGCTGACGGCTACATTAACTATGTGAAGGGTGCCAACGTGGCAGGTTTCATGAAGGTGGCTAAGGCCATGATGGCTCAGGGCATCGTATAATTTTTATACTATACTAAATAAACAAGGTGGACTTCCTCAAAAGAAGGTCCACCTTTTTTAATTCATGGTGCTGAATTCATGATTAATGATGCATAATTTAACCCAACTTTGTCCCTTACCAACAAATTTCGTCCTGTGTGGTTGAACGTCCCACCTCCTGGTTAAAGTTTACTATCCGAGTTTTTGGGTTTTCTTCGCTCTCGACAACCCCGTAGAGGAAAGCATCACACCCTTCCGGAGCGCAGGAGTGGCACAGCTGATGAGCGACGGAACGTTCGACTTCATCACGCAGCCCAGAATCCGCGCACAGTCCGAACTCATCTACAAACTGGCACACGGACGAGTCAGCCACACGAAGGACGGGGCAGTGCAGCTCACACTAAAAGTATACCGCGACGAGGACGTCAACATCAGCCAGACCATCGGAGACGAAGCGCAGACCGCAAGCCAGGCAGTGGCAGAATGGCTACTGAAAGGAAGGAAATGACGGGGGAAAGCCCGTCCCAATACTGTCGAAAATTTCAGATTTCAGATTTCAGTTGCTTTTTAAAGGGTATCCTTCTCCCTCTCCCTCTTTACATACTTATATAACTTATTAATATTTAATTAGTTATATAT
>CAVCKM010000100.1:0-3157 GCA_963602765.1 Alistipes putredinis
GGCGTTGCCCTGGGCTATGTAGTATAGGGCTTTCAGCCCATCGCATTCAATTCGGACAGTCATATAAAAACTGCTCAAGTTATTTTTTACACTTTACTTAGCATTGAAAAAACCTCTTGGCGTAGTACGAGATGATGTACTTGGCACCGGCACGGCGTATTGCCGTCAGACTCTCGTGGAAGATGCGTCTTTCGTCGAAGAGTCCCTGCCGGGCAGCGTTGAGCAGCATGGAGTATTCGCCGGACACTTGGTATGCCACGAGGGGATAGTCGGGGAAGCGCACTGAAGCACGGTAGAGGATGTCGAGGTATGCCAAGGCGGGTTTCACCATTATCCAGTCTGTGCCCTCCTCTATGTCGGCGGCTATCTCCTCAAGTCCCTGGTCGTGCGTGCGGTAGTCCATCTGGTAACTCTTGCGGTCGCCGAAGCCCGGAGCCGAACCGGCAGCATCGCGGAACGGACCGTAGTAAGCCGAAGCGTATTTTGCCGAGTATGCCAGTATCTTCACGTGCTTCGTTGCCTCGTCAGCATCCAGGGCCTGTCGCAGGGCTTCTATCTGACCGTCCATCATGGCGGACGGAGCAACGAAGTCCGCTCCGGCAAGGGCGTGCTGACGTGCCATCTCAGCGAGCAGCGGCAGGGTGGAGTCGTTGTCTATGACTACGTTGTCGTGGTTTTGTCCACAGTCGCAGTGGCCGCCACGCCGCAGCAGCGCCATCTCCTCGTCGTAGGCTATGGGGCTGCCGTTTTCGTATAGCAGTCCGCAGTGGCCGTGACTGGTGTATTCGCAGAGGCAGATGTCGGTGAAGACGACAACCTGCTGTCCGAAACGTTCCTTTATGGCGCGTGTTGCCTTGCTTACGATGTTGTCGGGCTTATAGGCAGCCGTGCCGCGCTCGTCCTTCTCCTCTTCGGGGATGACACCGAAGAGCAGCACCTTGTTGACACCGAGGGCAAGCAGTTCTGCGATGTCGTCGAGCAGTGTGTCCACCGAGAAACGGCAGATGCCCGGCATGGTCTTTATCTCTATCTTCTTCCCCTCGCCCTCTTCCACGAAATAGGGGTAGATGAAGTCCTCGGGGAGTATCTCTGGCACGTCGGCATACTGGTCGCGCACCTCCTGGGTGGTTCTATATTGTCTGAATCGCTTCATAAGTTGTTTTTCCTTTTGCTATGAGTAACAGGTGTTTTGGTATCTCCTTGCCGTAGAGCGTCCTGAAGGCTTCGACGGTGGAGGGTGAGGTGAAAAGCACTTTGTCGTACTGTGACAGGTCCTGCCGTACGGCATCGCGGTTGGGCGTGTTGGTGTACACGGGCAAGTCCGTCACAGTGTGCCCTTGACTGCGCAGTCCGTCGCTGAGTGCCGCCAGTCCCTTGTTGCTGCGTGGCAGCAGGATGTTGCACGGCGGTTGCGTGGCGAAGAAACGTAGCAAGCCTTCGGCAGACTCCGTATCGCTCTCGAAGTCTATGTGCTCTACCCCACCCTTGCGCAACTCGTCCGATGTCACTGGACCGACACTGGCGATATGCGCTCCGACGATGGGCTGGTTGTAGTAGCGCACGCCGTAGCGTGAGGTGAAAGCTATCCAGTCGAAGCGTGAGGCAGGCGGTTGCGGAGTGTCGCTTGGCGTTATGGTGATGAGCGGCGTTGCGCCCTGCGTGCCAGTGTTGTACGTTCGCATCAGGTGCGACGGGGCTTCCAGTCCCACCACGTCGCCCACCATGATGAGCACGGGAGTATCGCGGAAGAGGGCATACTTCAGTTCGCCGAGAGTGGAGAACACCGCGCGCTGTGTGGGGAGCGACACGTTGGTGACGAGTGCCACGGGGGTGTCCTTCGTCCTGCCGCGCTCCATCAGCCGCCGGGCTATCTCGCTCACCTGTCCACCGCCCATATAATATAATAAGGTGTCGGCATCGGTGGTCTGCAGTTCCGAGGCGTGTCCGAGGACGAGTGCCACACTGCGCGCCATGCCGCGATGTGTCAGCGGTATCTGCGTCAGTGACGACAATGCCATGCCGCTGCTCACGCCAGGCACCACGTCAACGCTGACCATGCGTTCCCGCAGCCAGTCTATCTCCTCCCTGCCGTGTGCGAAGAGCATGGCGTCGCCGCCCTTGAGCCGCACCACGTCCTTCCCGGTTATGGCGTGGCGGTAGAGGATGTCGTTTATCTCGTCCTGGGCGTGGCTGTGCCTTCCGGCGCGTTTTCCCACATATATCTTTTCTGCTTGAAACTGCTGTAGCCACTCTGCGTTGGTGAGGTCGTCGTAGCATATCACGTCGGCACGTTCCAGAGCCTTCTGACCCTTTACAGTGATAAGCTCCGGGTCGCCGGGACCGAATCCTACGAGGTGTACCTTACCGTAACGGCGGCGCACATCAATATCGGCAAACAGGGCTTTCACGTCAGCCGGCAGCGAGGCGCTTGCCGTCACGGCGAGGTTGCCCTGCAGCGGATGCGTGCGGAAGGGCAACCGCTCCGAGGCGCGGTGCGACAGTCCGAGGCGGTCGAGGGCGCACGTGGCTACGATAAGGGCATCCACTGTGCCCTCGTCCACCTGCGCTATGCGTTCCTCTATGGTGCCGCGGATGGGCACGACTTCAATGTCGGTGCGCAATGCAAGCAGTTCCGCCTTACGCTGCGCCGAACTGGTACCGATGCGACTGCCTGGGGGCAGCGTGGCGAGCGTCTCTCCGTGTCGTGTGACGAGCGAGTCTGTCTTGTCCTTGGCCTCCGTCAGGGCTATCACCTCCAGTCCTGCGGGGAGCGGATACGGCAGGTCCTTGGCGGAATGCACGGCGATGTCGGCGCGCCCGGTGAACAACGCCTCGTCCAGTTCGCGGGTGAAAAAGTCAGCGGCAACAGACTTGTCCATCAAGGACACGTCCTTATGCCTGTCGCCGTAGGAGACGGTCTTCAGCACCTCCCACCGCAGCGTACTGGGCATCATACGCTGCAGTTCCTCCACCTGCAGCAGTGCCAAAGGGCTCTGCCGCGTTATGATTCGCAGCGGCGACACGCTTGTTGTATTTGATAATGGTTCTTCTGTCATCCTCATATTATTTACGCATTCCTTTGGCGACTGATAAGTAGGTATTCAAAATTATTTATATATAAAGTAGGATGTCGTCATATTTATTGCAGTGCAAAGGT
>CAVCKM010000101.1:0-3932 GCA_963602765.1 Alistipes putredinis
CAAAAGTGCATAGACTACATGCACAAGGCTATAGACTTTTGCCCTTACAGGGCGAGTAGATACATACAAACAAAAACCCAGGGCGTTGCCCTGGGCTATGAAGTGGTTGGGCTTTCAGCCCGTACAGGTACAAAAACTGCTTAAGTTATTTTTAGAACATTACTAATGAACAATCAACAGACTAATAAATTAATGAATAATTAACGGATAAATTAACGGTCCATTAACGGCCATTAACGTAGAAAAAACATTGTCTTAACGTCCCCGTCCAACGCAAAACATACTTACACGTAGACCAATGAACCTGATAGAATTCCTGTCCTCGGGCGACCACTTCGCCGCCCTCGTCGGCGCCCACATGGAAGAGATACGCCCCGGGTACGCCCGCGCCACGCTCACCGTCGCGCCGCAACACCTCAATGCCGCAGGCATCTGCCAGGGCGGCGTCTACTTCACACTGGCCGACTTCGCCTTCGCCGGGGTATGCAACTCCCACGGCACGCTCACCGTCGGCATCGGCAACAACATCACGTTCGTCAACCCCGCCAAAGAGGGCGACACGCTCACCGCCGAAGCCACCGAGCTGTACAACCACCACAAACTACCCCTCTGCGAGATACGCATCACAAACCAGCACGGCACGCTCCTCTGCGTCGTCACCGGCACGGGCTACCGCAAACGCGAGACCCTGCCCCTGGATGCGAATACCACTTTGACTTGAATGGCCTGCCAAGATTTCTGGACTTGAATGGCCTGCCAAGATTTCTGGACTTTAATGGCCTGCCAAGATTTCTGGACTTTAATGCCCGTTAATTGACCATTAATTTTAACCATTAATATTATTTACCGTCCGGAAGGAATTAAATAATTAATGGCCCTGCATAAAAATATCATTAATGGATAAAATTAATGGTCAATTAACGGGCATTAAAGTCCTAAAAAAATCATTCAAGTCCTAAAAAAATCATTCAAGTCCTAAAAAAAATCATTCAAGTCCTGAAAACATTCATTAGCGTCCCCCGCAACACAAAAATACAACTTACACGTTTCACAACCACAAACCCCGACAAATCTATGATTCTCAACCGCTCAATGGAATGCATGGACCGCGAGTCCATGACAAAACTACAGTCAGAACGCCTTCGCCAAACCGTAAAGCGCTGCTACGACAACGTACCCTTCTACCGTAAAAAGATGGACAAGATGGGACTCAAGCCCGAGGACATACAGTCCATCGACGACATACACCGCCTCCCCTTCACCACAAAGCACGACCTGCGCGACGAATACCCCTTCGGCCTCCAGGCAGTGCCACAGAGCGAAGTGGTGCGCATCCACGCCTCCTCAGGCACCACGGGCAAACCCGTCGTCGGCACCTACACCAAGAACGACGTTGCCATGTGGGAAGAAGGCGCCGCACGCGTACTCGCCGTGGCAGGCACCACGAAGGGCGACATCGTGCAAGTCAGCTACGGATACGGACTCTTCACCGGCGGCCTCGGCGCACACGGCGCAGCAGGAGTGCTCGGCGCCGTACAGCTCCCCACGTCGGCAGGCAACTCCGAGAAGCAGATAATGCTCATGAAGGACTTCGGCAGCTCCGTCCTCTGCTGCACACCATCCTACGCCCTCCACCTCGCCGAGGTGATAGAGAAGAGCGAGACGGTGAAGAAGGAAGACCTCAAGCTGCGCGCCGGATTCTTCGGAGCAGAGCCGTGGACGGAAGGCATGCGCAAGGAACTCGAGGAGCGCCTCGGCATCAAGGCGTACGACATCTACGGACTCACCGAGATGTGCGGACCCGGCGTGGGCGGCGAGTGCGAGATGCAGAACGGCACACACCTCTGGGAGGACATGTTCTTCCCCGAAATCATCAACCCCGACACCCTCGAACCGTGCGCCCCGGGCGAGTTCGGCGAACTCGTCTTCACCTCCCTCTGCAAGGAGGCGATGCCCATCCTGCGCTACCGCACGCGCGACCTCACACGGCTCATCTACGACAAGTGCCCCTGCGGACGCACCGCCGTGCGCATGGACCGCATCCTCGGCCGCTCCGACGACATGATGATCATACGCGGCGTCAACGTCTTCCCGAGCCAGATAGAGACCTGCCTGACGGAGTTCCCCGCCTTCACGCCACAGTACTTCATCACCGTCGACCGCAAGAACAACGAGGACACCTTCGACCTCGACGTGGAGCTGCGCAGCGAGTACTTCTCGCCCAACCCCGCCAAGCAGATGCCACACATCAAGCCCCTCTACGACCGCATCGTCTCCATGGTAGGCATCAAGCCAAACATACACATCAAGGAGCCCGGCTCCATAGCACGCTCCCTCGGAAAGGCAAAACACGTACTCGACAAACGCAACTTCCACGAATAAACAACCCCGAAATGACAACACCACTTGACTATCAAACCGTAACGGACACCATCAACGCCATGGGACTGGGCGACTTCTCCCAGGCCACCATCCGCGACCTGCAGGCCCTCTCCTCCACCCTGGAGGCAAAGACCGGACAGAGCGTCATACACCTCGAAATGGGCGTCCCCGGCCTGCAGCCCTCCGACATCGCCCTCAAGGCGGAGCAGGAGGCACTGAGCAACGGATGCGCCACACAGTATCCCCCCAACGGCGGCATACCACGCCTGAAAAACGCCGCCGCGCAGTTCGTCAAAGCATTCATCGGCGTCGACATCGACCCCCTGGGCTGCATCCCCACCACAGGGTCCATGCAGGGCACGTTCGCCTCGTTCCTCGCCATGAAGCACGCCTTCCACGGCACGCAGAAGGACACCGTCCTCTTCCTCTACCCCGGATTCCCCGTGCAGCAGACGCAGTGTGAGGTCGTAGGACTAAAATACGCCGGACTCGACGTCTACGGCAACCGCGGCGCGGCACTCCTCCAGGCCGTCGAGGATGTCGTCAGCAAGGGCAACATCTGCAGCATCGTCTACTCCAACCCCAACAACCCCTCCTGGGTGTGCTTCGACGAGGAGGAGCTGAAGGGCATCGGCAGCCTCGCCACGAAGTACGGCTTCATCGTGCTCGAAGACCTCGCATACTTCGCCATGGACTTCCGCCGCGACCTCTCACACCCCTACCAGGCACCCTACCAGCCCACCGTCGCACGCTATACGGACAACTACATCCTCTCCGTCAGCGGCTCCAAAGCCTTCTCCTACGCCGGACAGCGCATCGGCGTATGCTGCATCGGCGACAGCCTCTACCACCGCACGTACGAGCCGTTGGAGAAGAACTTCGGCGTGGGCGAGTTCGGCAATTTCCTCTGCAACCGCCTCATGTACACCCTCTCCAGCGGCACCACCCACAGCGTGCAGCACGCCATGGCAGCCCTCATGGAGGCAGCCTGCGACGGGTCGTACAACTTCCTTGCCGACGTGAGCGAATACGGCCGCCGCGCCCGCTTCCTCAAAGACGTGCTCCTGGCCAATGGCTTCTACCTCGTATATGCCGACGACCTCGGCGCTCCCCTCGCCGACGGCTTCTACTTCACCGTACAGTACCCCGGCATGACAGCCCTCGAACTGACCCGCGAGCTGATGTACTACGGCATCGCCGTCTTCCCACTCAACACGATGGGCAGCACCCAGCAGGGCGTTCGCATCTGCACCTCCTTCTTCGCCGACAACCAGCACGACCTCTTCCGCCAGCGCATAGAGCAGTTCCGGTTGATGCATAATGCATAACTCTAAATTCTTAATTCTTAATTCTAAACTCTAAATTCTTAACTCTAAATTCTTAATTCTTAACTCTAAACTCTAAATTCTTAATAGCCCCCGCATAAAGTAGGTGTTCAAAATAATTTATATATAAAGTTAGGCTGTCCAATTCGATGTACCAACATTTTGAATATTTGGGCTGAAAGCCCTATACTACATAGCCCAGGGCAACGCCCTGGGTACATCGGA
>CAVCKM010000102.1:0-20109 GCA_963602765.1 Alistipes putredinis
ATATATAACTAATTAATTATTAATAAGTTATAAGTATGTAAGGAGAGGGTGTGGGAGTTGGGGGTACTTGTTTTTTTAATTGAGATTTGAGATTTGAGATATTTTCGCCCCTTCGTCCTGCGTTATTTCCTTCCTTTCAGGAGCCAGTCCGCTACGGCCTTGCACGCAGTCTGCGCTTCGTCTCCGATGGTCTGGCTGATGTTGACGTCCTCGTCGCGGTAGACTTTGACGCACGTACACTTACAAACAAAAACCCAGAGCGTTTGCCCTGGGCTATGGATATGGAGTATTGGACTTGTAGTCTGTCAGTGCGCATACCTATAACATGTTTACCATCTGCCTGGCTGACCGCCCCCACCCGGCTGCTGACCACCACCGGGCTGCTGACCGCCACCGGGCTGTTGGCCACCGCCCGCATTGCCGCCGTTGTAGTTATAGGAGGTTATCATGGAGGAGAGGGAGAGGGTCGCCAGTGAAGTGCCGCCGCTGACGTTAGCATCTGTCGTGTATCCGCAGAAGCTGGTGCCGCCACTAATGGTTGCTCCCGAAGAGACGGTGTACGATGAGCCTTGCGAGAGTTTGGGGGAGGAGACGACGAGGGTGTAGCCCTGCTGGGAGTAGTCGCGGGGGACGCAGAAGGCGAAGATGTTGTTGCCGCTGTTGTCAGAGAGGGTGATGTACTGTCCGCTGCTAATGGAGCTGCCGCCGAGGACTATGACAGGTTGCGTCGTGGCGTTCTGGGTCGGCGTGGACGTGGTACCGCCGATGCCTATGAGGGTGCCGCCCGTGACGGAGAAGGTGTTCTCGTCGCAGTCGAAGCCTGCCTCGGGGGTAGTGGTGCCGCTAGCGATGACGAGACCGCCGCTGACGGTGAGGGTGGAATTGGAGTCGATGCCGTCGTTGTTGGTTCCCATGGCGAAGACGTTTCCACCGCTGATGGTGAGTGCCTTGGCGGAGTTGATGGCGTCGTCGTAGCAGTAGGACATTATGGTACCGCCAGTAATATCGAGGGTACTCTTGCTCTCGATGCCTTCCGAGCCTTCGCCTCCAGTGCACTTTACCATAATAGTGCCACCGTTAAGGTACATGGCTCCGTCGCTCTTGATGCCCTTGGCTGAGGTATCGAGATTCTGGTAGACGTACTGAGAGCCCGTAGTTACTACCTTTATCGTGCCGCCGTTGACGGTAAGGGTCTGGTCGGTGCTGATGCCCTTGCCGCCGGCTCCTGTGCTTTTGCAGTAGAGTGAACCGCCGTTCATGACGAAGATACTGTCTGACTTGACCCCGGCGCATCCGCTGACGTCGGTGCCGTCGTCGTCGAGTTGGCCAGTGCCGGTGGTGATGACCGTAGTGCGTCCGCCGTCAATCTGTATGAAGCCGTCGCTGCTCAGGCCCTTTGCAGCTGCGGCAGAGGTCTCGACGTTGATGACGCCGCCCTTGACGTAGATGGCATCATTGGCCTTGATGGCATTTCCAGCCGTGGCCTTTACGTAGATATTGTTGTCCGGACGGAAGAAGAGGTAGTCGTCGCTGCGGATACCAGCCTTACAGTTGGCGTAAACCTTCAGAGTGCCTTTTCCGGAAAATAGAAGTTTTCCTTCGCTGAAGAGGGTGGCCTTCATGTCCTCGTCGTCGGTGGCATCGGTGTAGGAGGTACCATCAGTAAGAGTGTTGGAAGTGCCGTCTGCCAGTATGATGTATCCACGCTTGGAGCTTTGTATATTGACAGCGGCACCGTTGGGATTGGTGATGTTTACACCATTCAGCTCGAGGGCAAACTTCTTCTCGCTGTAAATTTTCAGGAAGCCGTCAGTGGTTGTACCCGTCACGGTGTATTTCACTTTTTTCGCCTTTGAATTGATAATAACGTCAGCACCGCTGACCTCTACCTCGACGTCGCTGCCATTTCCCGTACATGAAGCTGACGAACCGTTGAAGGTGATTGCAATTTCGTTGGTGAACTCGTTGTTTTCGATGTAGTCTTCGTAGTTGTCTGCCGTCTCGTCCGTAGGGATGGTCTCGGACTCTACCAGTGCCGTCTCGTCGATGTCGATGTCCATGGACGTTAGGTCGGAGATGGACATAGCCGTCGTGACTGTGGTGGCCGTGCCTCCGTTAGCGTTCTGGCTGTCTCCTCCGGCAGAGCTGTCTGTAGGGTCAGTGAAGTCGGACTCTGGTGAGCATGCCGCCAGTAGCGACGCTGCTAAAATAAGGATGAAATAGGAATGTTTCATAAGTGTCGTGTGTTGGTTTACGGAGGCAAAAGTAGTCTATTCTATACGAACTGCCAAATTTATTCAACGAACACGGTATTTTTAAGAACAAACGCACCACCCATACAGAAGAAAAAAGGAAGTCCCCATAGTGTTTTACCACTACGGGGACTCGACTTATGTAAAAAAAATGTCAATCAAAATGCAGTTATTACTTGCTCAGCGCAAGAGCCACGTTAACAGCGCAGGCTACGGTGCAACCTACCATCGGGTTGTTACCGATGCCGAGGAAGCCCATCATCTCTACGTGTGCAGGCACTGAAGAAGAACCGGCGAACTGAGCGTCAGAGTGCATACGGCCCATGGTGTCGGTCATACCGTAAGATGCAGGACCTGCTGCCATGTTGTCCGGGTGCAGGGTACGACCCGTGCCGCCGCCTGATGCTACTGAGAAATATGGCTTGCCGGCCAGTACGCGCTCCTTCTTGTAGGTGCCGGCTGTCGGGTGCTGGAAACGGGTCGGGTTGGTAGAGTTACCCGTGATGGATACGTCTACGTTCTCCTTCCACATGATGGCAACGCCCTCGCGAACGTCATCGGCACCATAGCAGTTCACTTTGGCGCGTGGACCGTTGGAGTAAGCCTTTGTCTTTACTACCTTCAGCTCGCCTGTGTAGTAGTCGAACTGTGTCTGTACGTATGTGAAACCGTTGATGCGGCTGATGATCATGGCTGCGTCCTTGCCCAGACCGTTCAGGATGACACGGAGTGGCTTCTGGCGTACCTTGTTGGCCATCTCGGCAATCTTGATGGCACCCTCGGCAGCAGCGAACGACTCGTGGCCGGCCAGGAAGGCGAAGCACTCTGTCTCCTCGCGGAGCAGACGGGCTGCCAGGTTGCCGTGGCCGATACCTACCTTACGGTCGTCGGCTACAGAGCCAGGGATGCAGAACGACTGCAGACCGATACCGATAGCCTCGGCGGCGTCAGCGGCAGTCTTGCAGCCCTTCTTCAGAGCGATGGCAGAACCTACGACGTAAGCCCACTTGGCGTTCTCGAAGCAGATCATCTGAGTCTCCTCACATGTCTTGTATGGGTCCAGACCTGCCTTCTCGCAAATCTCGTTAGCCTCTTCGATGGAAGAAATACCGTTCTCGTTCAGGGCAGCGAGCACCTGCTTCATGCGACGGTCCTGTGATTCAAATTTTACTTCTCTTATCATAGTTGTGTTTCCTCCTCTTTATTAGTTTTTACGTGGATCAATGAACTTAACGGCACCCTGCTCCGGTGTTGTACGGCCGTAGGTACCTGTCACCTGCTTGAGGGCCTCGTTGGCGTCAACGCCCTTCTTCACTGCGTCCATGAACTTGCCCATGTGGACGAACTCATAACCGCACACCTCGTTGTCCTCGTCGAGGAACTGCTTGGTGATGTAACCCTCGGTCAGCTGGAGGTAGCGTGTGCCCTTTGCCTTTGTGCCGTAGAGAGTACCGCACTGGCTCACGAGACCCTTGCCCAAGTCCTCAAGACCGGCACCGATGGCCAGACCGCCCTCTGAGAAGGCAGACTGCGTGCGGCCGTATACTATCTGAAGGAAAAGCTCGCGCATGGCTGTGTTGATGGCATCGCAAACGAGGTCGGTGTTGAGAGCCTCGAGGATGGTCTTGCCTGGAAGGATCTCTGATGCCATGGCTGCTGAGTGAGTCATGCCGGAGCAACCGATTGTCTCCACGAGAGCCTCTTCGATGATGCCGTCCTTGACGTTCAGGGACAGCTTGCAGCAGCCCTGCTGAGGAGCGCACCAACCGATGCCGTGGGTCATGCCAGAGATGTCCTTGATTTCTTTTGCCTGAATCCACTTACCCTCTTCAGGGATTGGAGCAGGTCCGTGGTTAGGACCTTTGGCAACGACACACATGTCGTTGATTTCCTTTGTGTAAATCATACTTGTTTTTGTTAATAAGATAAATTATAAAAGTGTTCACAATGTTTTCTGGAGCGCAAAGTTAAGCATTTTATTTCAAAACGGAGCATTCTTTTAGCCCGTTTCGCCATTTTTTAGCACAAATGAAACGAAAAATGCGGCGTTTCGCAAAAAATATTGTACTTTTGCAATGCAGAAATTACACATTTTTTCAGATATGACAGTCAACATTACCGACAACGAACTGCGCAACGCCGCCACGGAGGGTCCCGACGCCTTCCTGCAGCTCGTCATAGACCATACAAAAGAAGCCGCCGGAGGAGAACTCTCAGCCGACACGATGGCACTCCTCACGCCCGCGCAGATAACCCTGCTCGGATATGCTGCCCTACGCGAGGAACTCATGGACGGAGGATTCATACAGCTCATCTACAACGGATGGGGACCCTTCTTCTTCCACAACCCCTTCGACCTGGCAATAAGGCAATGGGGAGCCGTAGACCTGTGCCGACTCATGCGACGAGTGAAGAAGCAATACATGAAGCAACGCACGCTCATCGAACAGGAGATGAGCGACGAGGACTTCATGGCACTCTACGAGAAGATGCCCGAGTTCGACGACTTCGACGATGAGTTCGTCACCAACGAAGAGCAGTGGTCAGACACCATAGCACGATACGTCGACGAGCACCTCACCGACTTTGTCAACATAATATAAAAGCAAAAATTCCATGGCAAAGAAGCAACTGAAAAAAGACACGCAAGTACGCATCAAGAACAAGAAGGCCTCCTTCGACTATTTCTTCGTGGACACGTACACGGCAGGCATCGTCCTGACCGGTACGGAAATAAAAAGCATACGCGAGGGAAAAGCATCGCTCGTGGACACGTTCTGCTACGTACACAACGGGGAGATGTGGGTGAAGGGCATGAACATCTCGCCCTACTTCTACGGTTCCTACAACAACCACGAAGCAAAGCGCGACCGCAAGCTCCTGCTCAACAGAAAGGAAATACAGAACCTCGTCGAGGACACAAAGTCGCCAGGTTTCACCATCGTCCCCACCTTACTATATATAGACAACAATGGACGCGCGAAACTCACCATCGCACTCTGCCGAGGAAAGAAGGAATTCGACAAGCGCGAGACGCTGAAGGAAAAGCAGGACAGACGCGAGATGGACCGCGCCATGAAGCACTTCTAACAAATGCAGAATTCATAATTCATAATGCAGAATTACCATCAGGACTGTGAACCATAAACTCATCACCATACTCGGCCCTACGGCTTCAGGCAAGACGCGCATCGCCGTCGAACTGGCCAGACGACTCGACGGGGAGATAATCTCCGCCGACTCAAGGCAGGTGTACCGACGGATGAACATCGGGACGGGAAAGGACCTCTCCGACTACGACTACACCAATCCCGACGGCACAAAGGGACACATACCGTACCACACCACGGACATCTGCGAACCAGGCACGAAATACAACCTCTTCCAGTACCAGAAGGACTTCCTCGAAGCCTACGACGACATCCGGACACGGGGAAAGCAACCCATACTGTGCGGAGGAACGGGACTATACATCGAGTCAGTCCTGAAGGGATACCAGCTCTCGCCCGTGCCGCAAAACCCCACGCTGCGACAGGAACTTGAGGGAAAGACGCTGGACGAGCTTACGGACATCCTGACGAGGCTAAAAAAGCAGACGGGCAGCAACATGCACAACCGCACCGACGTGGACACGGCGCAACGGGCCATCAGGGCCATAGAGATAGAACAGCACAACCTGCTCCACCCCACTCCGCTCAGACCGGCGCCCGCCATCCCGTCTACCATAATCGGCGTAAACATAGACCGCCAGCTGCGCCGCGACAAGATAACACGCAGGCTGCACGCACGACTGAACGAGGGAATGGTCGACGAGGTGAAGGGACTGCTCGCAGAGGGCATCCCCCCGGAGGACCTTATCTACTACGGACTGGAGTACAAATTCCTCACGCTCTACGTCACCGGACAGTTAGACTACGACGACATGGTGGCCCAGCTGGAAATTGCCATCCACCAGTTCGCCAAAAGACAGATGACATGGTTCAGGGGAATGGAACGGCGAGGATTCCACATCAACTGGGTCGACGCTCCGCAAACGCCAGACGAAATGGAGTTGACAACGGAAAAGATATTATGCATTATGAATTAAGAATTAAACTATGAAGACCAGCGTAATATACTGCCCTGCACACCGACTGCTCACCTCGCCACAGAAGAGGTGGGCAAAGATTGCTGCCCTGCTGGACGAGTGCGGCGTGGAGTACGACATGGTGCAGAGCGAAAACGCACAGAGCGTCAGAAGACTCGTCGCCATGATGGTGAACAACGGCTACGACAACATCATCATCGCCGGGGGTGACTCCGCACTCAACGATGCCGTGAACTGCCTCATGAAACAGGAAAAACACGTGCGCGAAAACATCGCCATAGGCATCATCCCCAACGGCACCATCAACGACTTTGCAGCGTACTGGGGCTTCGACTACGACGACCCTCGCCACGCCATAGAAAGCATCGCACAACGCAGGATAAGGAAGGTGGACGTAGGCTTCGTACGCTATACGGACACGAAGAACAACGGACACATGCACTACTTCATCGACTCCGTCAACTTCGGACTACTCGCACGCATACAGAAACTACGGCTGCAGGCACGCCATACGCTGGTCTCACGAAAACTCTCGTACGCCGTCTCCATGGCCTGCCTCGTCTTCCAGAAACTGTTCTACAAAGTGACGTACCGACTCAACGACGTCACCGAACGCCACCGCATCACCACCCTCTGCATCGGCAGCGCATGGGGCTACGGACAACTGCCAAACGCCGTGCCATACAACGGGATGCTCGACATGACGGCGGTCAGAACGTCGCCATGGACACAGTTCTCCAGCGCCGCCGTGCTCTTCCTACGAGGAAAGTTCCTAAACCACAAACGCGTACTGCCGTACCGCACACGGAAGATGGAACTGGAGTGCGAAAGCAAATTGCCCATAAGTATCGACGGACGCCCGGAGCCTTCGCCACGCGGGCCCGTCACCATCGGCATTCTGCCGGAGGAAATAAACTTTATCATCGAAAAATAACCCATTGAGCACACACGCTCACTCTTTCCATATACTCGAAATGCAATACCTCGAGCTTCTCTCACCAGCCAAAAACCTTGAATGTGGCAAAGCGGCAATAGACCACGGAGCGGATGCCGTCTACATCGGAGCAAGCCGCTTCGGAGCCAGGGCGGCGGCAGGCAACACCATAGAGGACATTGCCGAACTGTGTGCCTACGCACACCAGTTTGATGCAAAGGTCTACGTCACCGTCAACACCATCGTGTACGACAACGAGATAAACGACACCCTGCAACTGTGCCGCCAACTGCAGACCGTCGGGGTGGACGCCATACTAGTGCAGGACATGGGACTCATGGACAGGCTCAACAACGACTCATCCGACTCCTCACTAAAGCCTGCCCTACACGCCTCCACACAAACGGACAACCGCACCGCAGAGAAGGTGAGATGGCTCGCCTCGCTCGGCTTCAAACGCGTTGTATTGGCACGCGAACTGAGCATCACGGAAATAGCCGAAATACACCGCAGGGTGCCGGAAGTGGAGCTGGAGGTCTTCGTACACGGAGCACTCTGCGTCTCGTACAGCGGACAGTGCTACGCCTCAGAATACTGCTTCCAACGGTCTGCCAACCGCGGAGAATGCGCTCAGTTCTGCCGTATGCCGATGAACCTCACGGACGCTGACGGAAAGACGATAGAACGCGGCAGACACCTACTCTCCCTAAAGGACATGGCGCAGCTGCACAACCTGGAGCGACTGGCAGAGGCTGGAGCCGTCTCCTTCAAAATAGAGGGAAGACTGAAGGACGTCGATTACGTAAAGAATGTAACGGCTGCATACAGCCAGGCGCTGGACAACATCTGCAGACGGAATCCGGACAAATACCGCCGCGCTGCCATGGGACACTCCACATACACCTTCACGCCCGACATTCGCAAGAGCTTCAACCGCGGATTTACCACCTATTTTGCTGACGGCAAAAAGACGGACGGCGGCAACCGACAGCAGTTGGCATCCTTCGACACGCCAAAGGCTCTGGGAGAACCCGTAGGACGAGTCAAGGAAATACGCGGACGCTCCTTCAATGTAGCATCCATGGAAGCCTTCGCCAACGGCGACGGACTGTGCTTTTTCAACGCAGCAGGACAGCTCGTCGGCTTCCGCGTCAACAAGGCAGAGGGCAACAGGCTCTTCCCCCTCACTATGCCAAAAGAACTGCACCCGGGAATGCAGCTCTTCCGCAACCACGACCAGGCTTTCGAAACTCTACTGGCCAAACCGTCAGCGGAGCGTAAGGTAAAGGTAGACATACAGTTAAACGTATCAGATGATACAATCACTTTAACCATTACGGACGAACACGGCAACCGCTGCTCTGCCTCGCTTGCCTGCCAGGTACAGACGGCACAGAAGCCGCAGGACGACAACATCCGCAAGCAGTTGGCCAAGCTCGGAGGGACACCCTTCGTGGCGGACAGCATCACGATACAGTCTGACGTGAACTCACCCTTCATACCCAGCAGCATGCTGGCTGCACTAAGGCGCGCCACGCTGGAAGCAGAGAGGACAACCGGACAGCACGCCACTACCGGCGCTGTCGCTGACAATGTAACATACGACGGGGCAGACCACGGAGCAACAGCCCCACTCTACCCCATACCGTACCTCTACAACGCCGCCAACGAGTTTGCAAAGGACTTCTATGCCAGACACGGCGTAGAGGATGCAGCAGCCTTCGACTCTGCCTCGCAGTTGCTCATGCAATGCCACTACTGCCTGCGTAACGAATTGGGCTACTGTACGAAGTCAGGACGAAAAGCCCCATGGCGCGAACCGCTGACGCTCAGCCTTGACGACGGAAAGGAGTTCACCTTGAAGTTCAACTGCAGAAAATGCGAAATGGAAGTATGGACCAAATGAGAAGACTGCTCCACATAATGCTTGCCGTGTTCACCATGGCGGCCGTGTGCTCCTGCTATCAGGAACGCACCGACGACCTGCCCAGCAGACACTACGGCATCGGCTACAACTTTGAGGTACGGGCTGACTCGCTCGTGCTCATCGCCCAGCAGCCCGAGGAGCACGTCTCACAACTGGACATCGACAGCTTCGCCGTCAAGCGCAAGAGCCACGTCGCAATACTGGACATGCACGTACTGCCGCAAGACTCCGTTGACTCTGTATGGATTAAGCTCATCGGCGAAGAGGGACAATACGGATGGACACACGAATCGAGGATGCTGAAGGCCGTAATGCCCACCGACCCCATCTCGCAGTTCATCATGTTCTTCAGCGACACGCACATCCTCTTTGCTCTCATCATCATTGCGATAATTACGGCAACGTACACCATACGAAAAGTGAAGCGCAAGGGAGTGCCGCTGGTGCACTTTCAGGACATTCCTTCCTTCTACCCCACTCTGCTGTGCATCACCGTAGCGGCTGCCGCCACCTTCTACGCCTCACTGCAGATGTTCGGAGCGGACACCTGGCAGCAGTTCTACTACCACCCGTCGCTCAACCCCTTCCTCATGCCGCCCATACTAGCCGTGTTCATCTCCTCCGTATGGGCTATGCTCATCATTGGCATTGCAGCGGTAGAGGATACGCGCCACCACCTGTCTGCCGAGGATACCATCGTCTACATGGCAGGACTCGTCGGCACGTGCGCCATACTGTACATCGTGTTCTCCATCACGACACTGTACTACGTAGGCTACCCACTACTCATAGCATACTGTTGGTTTGCCGTACACCGATACGTCAAACACTCACGACAGCACTTCATCTGCGGCAACTGCGGCAAACGACTACACCATAAGGGAGAATGCCCATACTGCGGAGCTATAAATGACTAAACGGCTAACAACCATACTTTGAACTGAAAACGAAACTAACAATAACAAATTCATGACAAGAAGACTATTAACAGGAGCATTCCTCCCAATGACCATTGCGGCAACGATAGCCCTGACGAGTTGCGGAAGTGACGACACGTCATCAGCTGATGACGGCTGTGGTGGCAATACAAAAATCACGCAGGCCATACTGGTCTATATGAACGCGGAGAACAATCTCTCTTCCGATGCAACTACAGATTTGGCGGAGATGCTCGAAGGGTCAAAGTCTTTAAAAAAGAATACTGCCGTCTATGCCTTTGTAGACCAAGCAGACAGCTTGCACAAGCCTTACATAAAAAGGTTTTACCAAGGGGAAGAAACGCTTCTCTATACTTTCGACACGGACTTCGTCGCCAGCGACCCGACAGAAATGACCAAGGCAATACAGAAGATGATTGACCTTACGGAGGCTACGAACTTCTCGATGATTCTGTGGGGACACGGAACGGGGTCGCTCATGACAACCGACACCGTACCCACTACCACCTCAACCAATATTCCTTCACTCCAAGCCTACGGCTACGACTCCAACAACAATAATGAAAAGGGAAATCCAAACTATTGGATAAACACCCCAGCGTTGGCACGAGTCTTCTCTGGATTGACGACTCCGACTGGAGACGAGATGAAATTCCAGACGCTCTTCTTCGACTGCTGTTGCATGCAGAATACGGAGAACGCATACGAACTCCGAAACAATGCGGACTACTACGTTGCCATTGCAACCGAAACGCCGTCCTGCGGAGCAAATTACACAACGGCTCTGCTTGCCTTCAACAAAAGTGGTGAAGACTGTGCGAAAGCCATCGTTGATGCATACGTGGCACAATTTCCCTTGAATAACTCCAACTATACTTTTGACGGAATTTGCATCGCAGCCGTGAGAATGAATCAAATGGAAAACCTCATGAATGCTACACGCACGGCGCTACAGACAAAATACGACGGAACAACACCTCTCTACCTAAGTACCACTTCAACACTAAAACTAGAGTCTGACTCTCCCAAGGACTGCATCTATTATGCGTATACTGACCAAGATCTGAGTGCGAGTTCTAGTGGCATGAAGATTCTGTATGACGTAAAGGATATAATGCGTGAGAATATAACAGACGAGAACGCATACAAAGCATGGCTCAACGTCTTCAACCAAACTGTTTTCTACACCAAACATCCTGAAGACACAAGGACTCTAGATGTAGGAGTGGAGCCATGGATGTCGGAATTAATCGCATCGCGTGAGTGGTACAGATTCTACATAAGCGACGAGACCTGCGGATGTATGAACACAACATTCCCTATAAACCCGAGCACGTCAAGTTACCCTACAGAAGCCAAGGTGCTTAACGAAAGACATATGCAACTGCAATGGTGGCAGAAGATTTGGAAAAACTTCGGCTTCTAAAACTCGGCCTGACTATTTCCAAAACTTGAAATAGCCAGATAAAACAAAATCAGCACAAAGTTCATCGAGTCGTTTCAGACCTTTGACTTTGTGCTGATTATTTAGTACAATACCTTTTACGGTAGATTCTACTTCAATATTTTTACGGTAGAATACGTTTCTATCTTCACAGACTTGCCCTTTGTGTTTGGCTTTTCCCATTCGCCGTCGATGACGAGGATTGTTGCCTTCTTTCCCTTTGGCACTGCATCTACGGCAGCCTGGAGTGTCATGTAGTTGCCGCGTCCTTTTGCCGAAACGATGTAGTCATAGTGGCGCACGTAAGGCTTGAGCTCCGGACAAACGTCAGCCATTGCGTCTACAAGCACGGAAGCCACCTCGTGCGCACCCTTCTCGTTGTAGTGGGTGTTGTCTTGACGACCCTTCTTTATGCCGTACTCACCAGGCTTGAGCCACATGTGCAGGCTGCGGCTGCCTTCGATGCCCAGTCCCTGCTCGAGGTCGTGGGTTATCTTGGTTGCGTCCACGAAGGGCACTCGCATTTGCTGGGCCACAAAGCGCGGTGTCACGACGTAAGCTCCGTGGGTGTCGATGAGGGTGTCGCTGTTAACCTTGTCCTCAGCCCAAGATGTATTGCGCAGAGACTCGTCGTCAACGCTTGGGTCTTCGGTGGTCTGGCGGTAGAAGCAGCGGCGCACGACGGCGTTCATGATAATCGGCGTAGCACCCTTCTCCTGTGCTCCGCGTGCGAACATGCGGAGGTTGTCGTCGAAGGTCAGACCCGGATCGGTGTGACGCTTGTCGCCGATGTAACCCTTCTCGTCGTTGTGTCCGAACTGAATCACCAGATAGTCGCCCGGCTTCATGGCGTCGTAGACTTTCTTCCAACGGCCTTCAAGTACGAAACTTCTTGACGAACGGCCGTTCACGGCGTGGTTGTCCACGGTGACGTTCTCGGTGAAGAATCCTTGCAGCACCATACCCCAACCACGCTCGGGATTTTTCTGGTAGTCACCCTTGTTTGCCATTGTGGAGTCGCCAATCATGAAGATTGTGAAATGGCGGTTGCTGGATGTCAGCAGGCATACTGCCGCCACGAGGACGAGCAGCGCTGTGAAATGTTTTCTCATAAAATGGTTTAAGGTTGTAGGTTATTAGGACTTCAGCGTCTCGAGCAGCTCTGCCGTGGTGACGAGTTTCTGTTCGCCCGTCACCATATTCTTGAGCGTCACCTTGCCTTCCTTCATCTCGTTCTCGCCTGCGAGGGCGACGTAGGGGATGTGGAGGGCGTTGGCGTAGCTCATCTGCTTCTTCATCTTCGCAGCGTCGGCGTACACCTCCGTGCGGATACCTTGCTTGCGTGCTGCTGCCGCGATGGGCAGACAGTATGCTGTCTCTGCCTCGCCGAAGTTGATGAACAGCAGCTGCGTGCCGTTGACTGCCTCCTGTGGATAGAGGTCGAGCTGTCCGAGCACGTCGTAGATGCGGTCAGCACCGAAGGAGATGCCCACACCAGAGAGACCTGGCATTCCGAAGATACCCGTAAGATTATCGTAGCGTCCGCCGCCCGTTATGGAACCAATCTGCACGTCGAGCGCCTTCACTTCAAAGATGGCACCGGTGTAGTAGTTCAGTCCACGTGCCAACGTGAGGTCGAGCTGCAGTTCCGCCCCGCCCCATCCTTCGCTGGTAGGCACAGGAGTGTCGAGTGCGCCAAGCGTCTGGAGGATGAAACGTATCTCCTCCACGCCCTTCATGCCGACCTCTGAGTCCTTGAGTACCTCGGCGATGGTGGCAAGCTTCTGGGCGTTGGTTCCTTCGAGTTTGATGATAGGCTGCAACTTCTCGATAGCCTCCTCGGAAATGCCGTCCTGACGCAGTTCTTCGTTGACGGCTTCAAGACCAATCTTGTCGAGCTTGTCGATGGCAACGGTGATGTCGACAATCTTCTCTGCCTCGCCGATAACCTCGGCAATGCCTGAGAGAATCTTGCGGTTGTTTATCTTTATCTGTACGCGTACGCCGAGACGGGAGAAGATGGTGTCGGTAATCTGCATGAGGTCCACCTCGTTGAGCAACGAGTCGGAACCGACTACGTCCACGTCGCACTGGTAGAACTCGCGGTAGCGTCCCTTCTGCGGTCTGTCGGCGCGCCATACGGGCTGTATCTGGTAACGTTTGAACGGGAGCTGCAGCTCCTCTCTGTGCTGCACGACGTAGCGTGCGAAGGGGACGGTAAGGTCGTAACGCAGTCCCTTCTCGCAGAACTTGGCCGCCAGCTTGAGGGTGGAAGTGTTTGCCACCTCGTCGGCAGTCATTCCGTGGAGGAAGTCGCCGGAGTTGAGCACTTTGAAGAGCAGCTTGTCACCCTCTTCTCCGTACTTGCCCATGAGCGTGGAGAGGTTCTCCATGGACGGCGTTTCGATCTGTCGGAAACCGTAGAGCTCGAAGACGCTGCGTACGGTGGAGAATATATAGTTGCGCTTGGCCATCTCAACGGGTGAGAAGTCGCGCGTACCTTTTGGTATGGAAGGTTTCTGAGCCATTTGTATTCTTAGGTGAATATTGGGATTATCCGCGTACGATGGTCTGCTCGCGGTCAGGTCCGATAGAGATTATCTTGATAGGAGTCTCCAACTGTGCCTCAAGGAAGCTGATGTAGTCTTTGAACTCCTGCGGGAACTGGTCTTCGGATGTCAGCTTGGTCATGTCTGTCTGCCAGCCTTTCAGTTCCTGATAGACGGGTTCGATTCCCTTCTCGATGTCGTAAGGGAAGTCGGGGGTCTCCACACCGTTCACCTTGTAAGCTACGCAAGCCTTGATGGTAGGGAACGTGTCGAGCACGTCGCTCTTCATCATGATGAGCTGGGTAACGCCGTTCACCATGATTGAGTAGCGCAGGGCAACGAGGTCAATCCAACCGCAGCGGCGCTCGCGACCTGTCACGGCTCCGTACTCATGACCGATGTCGCGCATCTTCTTTCCAGTCTCGTCAAACAGCTCTGTCGGGAACGGACCTGCTCCGACGCGTGTGCAGTAAGCCTTCATGATGCCGAACACTTCGCCAATCTTGTTGGGACCGAGACCGAGTCCTGTGCAGGCTCCGGCGCAGATGGTGTTTGAAGAGGTCACGAATGGGTATGAGCCGAAGTCCACGTCCAGCATGGTGCCCTGTGCGCCTTCGCACAGTACGCTCTTGCCACTCTTTAGTGTCTTGTTTATTTCGTGCTCGGAATCAACGATCTGGAATTGCTTGAGGTACTCTATTCCTTCAAGCCATTTTTTCTCCACCTCGGTGATGTCGTAGTCGGTGTAGTTCATGGAGCGAAGCTGCTCTTCGTGGCGTGCCTTGTGGGCAGCGTACTTCTCCTCGAAGTTGTCGAGAATGTCGCCCACGCGGAGACCGGTGCGTGCTATCTTGTCCGAGTAAGTTGGGCCAATGCCCTTACCCGTTGTGCCCACCTTGTTCTTGCCCTTTGAAGCCTCTATGGCAGCATCGAGGATGCGGTGTGTAGGCATGATGAGGTGTGCCTTCTTGGAGATATGTAGTCGTGACTTGAGGTCGTGTCCGCTCTTCTCAAGGTCTTTTGCCTCGTCCATGAAGAGGTCTGGCGCAAGGACTACGCCGTTGCCGATGATGTTTACTTTGCCACCCTGGAAGATGCCGGACGGAATGGAGCGGAGCACGTATTTCTCGCCGTTGAACTCCAGCGTATGACCAGCGTTAGGACCGCCTTGGAAACGGGCGATAACATCGTACTTTGGCGTGAGCACGTCAACAACCTTACCCTTTCCTTCATCTCCCCATTGCAAGCCGAGGAGCACGTCTACTTTTCCTGTCATAATTAAGATGTATATTGTTTATGTTTGTAATTCTCGCGTACGGTGGGTTTGCTCTAATGTTTCAAACCCGTGCAAAATTAGCAAAAATATTCAACACTTCCAAATTTTTATTGTGTTATGCTACGAAACCCTTACTTTTTGCCTTGGATACCCTGGCAAGACAAAGCCCCGCCAAGTCCGTTTTGCATTGGGCTCGGCGGGGCGTATATTGGTAATCTTGCGACTTTGGTCTCTTTACAGTTCCACGCTGCTGATGTCGATGAGTTTGTTGACGATGGCGTAGATAGTGAGTCCGGCGGCGGTGTGTATCTGCAATTTTCGTGCGATGTTGCGGCGGTGGGTGATGACGGTATTGGGGGCAATGAAAAGCTTGTCAGCGATTTCCTTGTTTGTCAGTCCCTGCACAACTCCTATTACGACATCCTTCTCGCGTTCCGAGAGTGTCTCGCCGTTGTCGGCTCCGGCTTGCAGCATGTTTGAGATTTGTATGGACACGCCGTCCTTGTTGGACTGTTGCTCCAGGAGCTTGATGGCTGGGATGAAGATTTTCTCCTCCACGTCAGCATGCAGGGCAAGCCATTCTTCCAGGTTGTAGATGTCGTAGAGAGTGGCGGTGAGCATGTTGTTACGGTGGTTGTCCGAAGGGAGGTATTTGATGATGATGCTCTTCAGCTCCTTCAGTTTCTCGCTGGTCTGCTCGTGGTGTTTGGAGAATGTCTCCACGTTGTATTTGTCGTCCTTCTCGCCTCTGGTGAGAGCTTCAACGTAGGGGAAGAGGGTCTGCTCCTCAAACTTCATGTGGTGTGCGATGAAGCGTGAGTATTCGTCGAATATCTTTATGATGAGTCTGCCAAGGTTGTCGCCTTCGTCCAGGGCTTCGGCCAACTCCCTGCGTATGAACGGCAGTTGGAAGTCTACGTAGTAGTGGTGCGAGGCGCGCAGGTACGCCAGCAGGGTCTGCACGGAGAGACTCTGCACGTCGTTCTGCGAGTGGTAGCCGTTAATGGTAAGGTTCACGACGGCGAGAAAGGTGAACGTGTCCACGTTCTGTTCTTCGCATACCTGTCTTACGGTCTTGTCTCCAAAACCGAGACTGATGCCGAAAGCTCCCAAGCTCTGCAGCACGTTGTAGTTGTCGCGGATGAGGCTGAGCATCTTGTCGTCGGCCTCGTAAACCTTCATTTTTTTCATAGTCTATACCATGTTTTGATTTTACACGTGCAAAGTTAGTCAGTTCTTACAAACTCCCCAATACTTAAATTTAGGTATTTTTTCTTGAGCCGCCCTGCCGCTCGCCTGTACAACCCTGATGTTCGCCCTGTCAACCCTAATGTTCGCCTACGCTACTGTACAATTTGCAGCCGTGCGAAGCGCAGGAGGAGCTGCTTCTCGCCTTCGTTGTCGAAGTTGACGTACGCTTTGCGGCTGGCATCCGTTCCTTCCAGACGCGTTATTGTACCCAGTCCGAAGCGGTTGTGTGCTACCCGCTGCCCCACTTGCAGCTGACCGTTCGTAGAACTTCCAGCTGTGGTGCTGCCTGCTACATTGGGAATGTTCATTGCCGATGCCCTACCTCCGTTGCGCATGGCGGAGTCTACCTTCCGCATATTCGCTCCGTTGGACTGCAACTGTCTGAGAAACTGTTCTGAGAACGGGTTTGCAGCCTTCGGAGCTTGTTTAGGCGCGGTTATTTTCGGTTTTGGGTCAGCCATGAACTGCGAAGCCACGGGGTTTGCGTTCTGCTGCCTGCCGTAAGAAGAACCGTATTGACGGGCGTTGTTGCCATAGCGCGCTCCTGTGTATGGCTTTTCCGTTTCGTACTCAGGCATTGAGCCGAAGAAGCTCTTCCGTCCCTTGTTGGCTGTAAAGGAGCTGCCGCCTGAGGGTGAAGCCATCGTGACGTACTTCTTGTCTATGTCGTCGAGGAAGCGGCTTGGCGGGTCGAACTCCATAGAACCATATCGGTATCTTGTTCTGGCGTATGTGAGCATGCAGTGGCGTTCGGCACGCGTGATGGCAACATAGAGCAGTCGGCGCTCTTCCTCCAACTTTCGTTTGGAGTCGGTGCACAAGGGGCTTGGGAAGAGGTTCTCCTCCATTCCTGCCACATAGACGCATGGGAACTCAAGTCCCTTTGCGCTGTGTATCGTCATGAGTGTCACCTTGGAAGAGTCGTCGTTCTGGTCGTCGCGGTCGCTGAGGAGTGCCACGTCGTGAAGATAATCCATTAGGGAGGTCGGCAAATCCTGCTCGCGCTGACTTTCCACGAAGTCCTGTATGGACGAAAGAAACTCTTCAATGTTGGTTTGTTTGGAAAGGTACTCTGGGTCTTTGCTCGAGTAAATCTCCTGCGACATTCCCGACAGTTTTAAGATGTCCTGCGCAAGACTGAAGGCATCATCCTCCGTCAGTTTGGCAGTAAAGCTGTCTATCAGCTGCGTGAAGTTGAACAGCTTTGTCATGGTGCCCTTATTGACATTGAGTCCCGTCTGCGTCGTGTCTGTCAAAACGTGCCACATGCTGCACGAGTTTGCGCCAGCTGCCACGGCGACTTTGTCTATAGTGGTCTGTCCGATGCCTCGTGCGGGATAGTTGATGATGCGCTTGAGGGCCTCTTCGTCATGGTGGTTAATGACGAGGCGGAAGTACGCCAGCACGTCCTTTATCTCCTTGCGCTGGTAGAAGCTGAGCGAGCCGTACACGCGGTAGGGCATTCCTATCTTCATCATCTGTTCCTCGAACGTGCGGCTTTGGAAGTTGGTGCGGTAAAGCACGGCAAAGTCGGAGTAGTCGAGGTCTTCCTGTCGCATGAGTCTCTTGATGTCCTTGCAGATGAAGAGTGCCTCCTCGCGGTCGCTTGCCAGTTCGGTAAGGGTTATGTTGTCGCCCTCATCGTTGCGCGAGAAGCTGTTCTTCGGTATCTGTCTCTCGTTACATTTTATGAGACTGTTCGCCGCCTGCACGATGCGTTGTGTGGAGCGGTAGTTTTGCTCGAGTTTGAAGAGCTTGGCATTGTCGAATTTGCGTTGGAAGTCGAGAATGTTGTCGATGTTCGCACCTCTAAAACCGTAGATACTCTGTGCGTCATCGCCTACTGCACAGATGTGTCGGTGAGCACTCGTCAACTGTAGTATTATCTGCTGCTGAGCATAGTTGGTGTCCTGATACTCATCCACTAGAATATACTTGAACGATTCTGCATAATGCTTCTGAATGTCAGGATTGTTATCAAACAGAGTCCAAGTATTTACTAGAAGGTCGTCGAAGTCCATGGCATTAGCCGTCCGCAATCTATCCTGATAGAGCGAATATATGGTGTGTACATCAGGCATTTTGTCGTCTTCGTCGCGCGACGTGGCAGCTCTGTCTTCTGCGTACGCCTGCGCTGTGATGAGTCTGTTTTTTGCCGCCGAGATGCGGTTGTGCACCTCTGCTGGGCGGTATATTTTCTCGTCGTATCCGAGCTCCTTTATGATGGATTTCGTCAGCGAGCGTGCATCAGCTTGGTCGTAGATGGTGAAATCCTGACCGTAGCCGACTGCCTTCGACTCGTAGCGCAGTATGCGCGAGAAGACGGAGTGGAACGTGCCCATGCGCAGACTGTGCGTTTGCTCATCACCGACAAGTGCAGCAATGCGCTCCTTCATCTCCCTCGCTGCCTTGTTGGTGAAGGTGAGTGCCATGATTTCCCACGGCTTATACCCGAGCGTCAGCAGGTAGGCTATTTTATAAGTAAGTACACGCGTCTTTCCTGAACCGGCACCCGCTATGACGAGCGACGCACCGTCCACATACTCTACAGCAGCTCGCTGCGATTCGTTCAACTGTTCTAAAAAATCAGGCACGATATTATTGTAGAATCTAAAAAAGTCAGTGAATATTAATGAATAATTAACGGGCAATCAATAGCCATTAATGTCTAGCCTTCCCCCACTCGATGTAATTCATCTGATTGAGTATCCATCGCTGGCGTTTCTGCATATAGGCAGAGGGATCTTTTGACGAGAACCGCCTTGGATTCGGCAGCGTAGCTGCAATGAGGGCACAGTCGCGGCGGCTCAACGCGGCGGCATCCTTGTTGAAATGGTACTCCGCCACGGCGCTTACACCGTATATCCCGTCGCCCATCTCTATGGAGTTGAGGTAGACCTCCATGATGCGTTCCTTGCCCCAAATGAACTCTATGAGTACGGTGAAGTACATCTCAAGTCCCTTGCGCAGCCACGTCCTGCTGGGCCATAGGAAGACGTTCTTGGCAGTCTGCTGGCTGATGGTGCTGGCACCGTACTTTTTCTTTCCGCTCTTCATGTTGCGCTTGACAGCCCCCTGTATTGCGTTGAAGTCGAAACCGTGGTGCTGCAGGAAGCGAGCATCCTCGCCTGCCATTACGGCACGGGGCATGTCTGCAGGCATCTTCTCCAGACTCACCCAACTGTGGTGGAGCGTCGGGAAGTGTCCGTCGGCTATCTGCTGCCCCATCCTATGGAACATTAACGGTGTAAAAAGTACGGGGACGAACTTCAGGAATACGACGGCAAGTATCGATGAGGCAAAGAACGCCACGACAATCCATTTTAGTAACTTCCCGATAAAGGGAAGTGAGAATACGTTTGCTTTCAACTTTTCAGAAATGTAGAATTATACTTGTAAAACCGTGCGGAAAGACACGAAATTGAAACATTCACGTTGCAAAGTTACGAAA
>CAVCKM010000103.1:0-3879 GCA_963602765.1 Alistipes putredinis
AATAGATATTGTCCCAGCCTTTGACTTACTGTCAGAGATTAGGAGGAGACCTTCTTGTTCTGATTGCCATAAAGCATTCGTCTCCCATGCCGAGTCAAAAATATCGAAAACTTTTGCCGCACTGGAATAGTCTTTCAATCCCTTCCAGAAAGAGCCACGACCTTTTTTCGATGGTATATTGATAGATTCGATGAAGTTCTTCCAGTTTTCTTGAACTGAGCAAACACCTTCTTTCGTTTTAGATTTCCAATCTACCGCCTTGTCTTTCAGTATCCAGTCTGAAGTGTCCTTAGGGGTATTGCCAACAGAAAGTATACGCTTCTTTTGAAAGAGATAAATGACATCATACATAAACTCTTTGTACATTTTCTCCTCTATAATACCAGCTTCATCTTCATCTTCATCTTCAAAGTTATCGTTTTGGTGTTCAAGACGGACATTTTTATGGCACTTTTTTATCTCATCCAGATATTGGGCGTTCATCACTATACAGAGATTAATGTCTTCATCTGTAAGTTGATTGTATGCTAGAGCCGCTGTTAGATAATCGTTACCTTGTTTTTTTAAACCATTGACTTGCTTTGCTCTTTGTCTATCGAGATCTACTAAGTCGTCCTGATCTATGCCTTCATTGTCGTCAACATATAGCTCATTTTCATAATCTTCAAGAAGATTAACACCTTTCTCTGCCCGTTGCTTTAAATCTCCTATAAATGACTCCCAGCTGGCTTTTGATTGCTCTAAGTTTTTGTCGTCTTTAATTATCTGACCGAGTTTGGCCTTTACAATAGGGGCGTCAACAGGGCCTCCATTTGCATATACGATTCCCTTATCGAGTGCAGATGCAGCATTCAAAACCGCGTTCAGTTTAGTCCTCACAGAGTTAAAGTATTGGTTATGATATGTCGTATACCATAAGTTGACTTCGTGTAGAGATGTTATGATATTTCTTTCATTCTGTTCCTTTCTTTCTTTATCCTCATCTTCGTCCTTACTGAGGGACGATTGCTTGATTCCTTTTTCTGGTTTTTCTTTTCTATATAAACTTACGCCCTGCGGCAGTTCTGTTTTGCCCTTTCCTGCCTCTATTCGCATGAAGCGGTTTGACTTGATGAGCAGTGTGCCGTTGATTGGCTTTATAAATCCATCAATGACGGATTGTAAGGCAGCAAGGTCAACAATGTTGAAGTGCAGCAAGTCTTTCACTCTGATGTCGTTGACGACATTGCTGACAATACCACTGGCGAAAGAATGCAGTGTAGATTGAACCTTTCCCCAGCCCGAATGTTCAGATTTAGATTGAGAATACAGTCTCTGTGTACCGATATTCTTTCCCGAAGTTATTGTCACTTTGTCGCCGGCCTCAATGCTGACATTCTTTCCCTTGATGGAGACGTCGCCCGTAGGGCAGTTGATGGAGATGCCTGTCATGGCACTCATTTCGATATTGCCCAGGTGCGACTGTATGCGTATTCTGCGGAAGTCAGAGCTGAGCTCAACGTTGTACATTCCCAATGAGTCAGTAAACTGCATCGAGCCGCCAAAACCTGCTTTGGGATATGACATATTGATGAGAGAAGGAAGTGCCAGATTGTTTATCGCCTTAAACATCGGACTGATTCCTTCAATGAGTCCTTTTGCGTTGTCTGGGTTGTTGAACTTTATCTGGTGTCCGTTAGGCGAGCAGATGATGTCGTTGTTTCCGTCTACTTTCGACCCATTGGTATTCATCGAGGCGATGGCACCCATCATGAACGGGCGCTCGATGTCGTCGAACTCATAGCCTACCATGATTTCGTCGCCAACCTGCGGCGTGAAGCGTATTCCGCTCTTCGACGAGGCATACGGCTGCGCCACCCTGATAAACGGCGATGCCTGGTCTTTATCATCTGGCTGCCACGGATACAGTATGCGTACGCGGCCGAGCGAGAGTGGGTCACTGGTATTTTTTACGATGGCACGCTGGGGCGCTGCGGTGCGCTTCGTGCCGCCGGGGAGCGAGGCAGGGGCGTAACGCACCTTGTAAGAGTCATTTTCCTTTACCACGAGGGCAGGAACGGCTTCAAACCAGTTGTCCTTGTCTTTCGCCTTTACGTTCTTCTGTGCTTCGTAGTGTACCTTTGTCACTACGTATTCACAGCCGAAGACGTTGACGAAGTCGCCCAACTTGAGTACCTTGTCTGATGTCTCCCTCAGCTTCACGGTGATGGTACGGTTACGGGCAACCTGCGAGCACTCCTTGTTCAGCTGGTAGAATACGTTGGACAGAGCAACGTTGTACTGCTCTGCCAGACTGAACTGGTAGATCTGGCTCTTTCCGTTGTGTACGTTTCCCTTTTTCTCAAATCCGCTGACGTAGCGTTTCTTGTACGAACTTGCACTACTACTGTTTTTGCGGGACTGTACTAATGCCGAAATAAGTATGTTGTCGCCTACATACGTAAGCATGTCTGGTACGGTATCCTTCTGAAGCATGAAGAATACCATCTGCAGCCATGTCTTTGGTTTGGTAACAGAGTCAAACGGGCCCTCTGCATCGTACTCTTTGCTATAGCCCATGAGGTCTTCTATCGACGGGCCTTCGTACGTCTGCACACAGGGGAACTTGTTGTCAGCACCTTTCTGGACGTGCCTCTTGGCCAGGTCTTTTGTCTCATATTTGATAGTATAGTTGGAGCATTGCGTGTCGTATTCGTCTCTGGGATAGAATTCGTTGTACGTGACGTCGGCAATGTCTCCACTGTCTATTTTCTTTACCTTGTCGCTGACCGGTGCAGACTTGAGTACGTTTATTTTATTGGGGTAGCTTGTGCCTGGTGTTTGCTTTATAGCCTGCGAGGCTGACGTGTCAAGTCCGAGGACGAGCTTTTCATCGTCATAATAGAAGAACTCGCCGCAACGGTTGGCAATGCGCGAGATGAAGTTGTGCGGTGTCTCGTTGTACTGCACCATGTATGGCTGTACGCCCTCGATGCAGGACACGTCATTTCCGTCCTGTTTCGAGACGTACGTTTTCACCTCCTTGTCGTCGCACTTGGCCTGCATGCGCTGCTGGTGCGTATAGTCGCAGGGTATGGACGTGCCGTCTTTTTCCTTGACGACACTGAGGGCATCCTCCAGAACGTCGCTGCCCAGACACTTTGCCGTGTAGCTCTTGCTGTACTCGCGTATGTCCAAAAACTTGTCGGGGCTGTACATTGTCAGCTGCAGGATGGTCTGCAGACCTCCGTCGTACACGCGGCGAGGCTGTATATTGAAGATGACATACCTGGAGGCAATGGTTGTCTCTGCTCCGTTCTGGTTCTTGCCGCTGGTGAATCCTGAGATAGATACTATCTTGTTCATGAGCTGGTCAACAATCTTCGAGCAGTCGGCTTCTGTCACTTCGTCGGGCTTTGCCAGCCTGATCTCTGCCTTGATGCAGCCAGGCTTGTACATCTCCTTGTCCACGAGGACAGAAGTGAGTTCCAGAGTGATTCCCTCGTAGACTTTTGCCTCAGTGAAATTCAACTTTCCTATCTTGGAATCTGTTATGCTTAAAGTGTATCTATCCATATTAGTTCTATCAGTTAAATGGTTAATAGTTTTTTCTTAGTGTCATTCTATTTTAACCAGTTATAGTGGGGGAGGGGGAAACAAACAGGGGAAGCTGTTGGTTGTGAGAACAGCCTCCCCTTTGTCTGTCGTGGCGTCAATGCTGTGTCACGGGGTATTATGAAAAGTTTACTTCCAAGGGTTGACGTACTCTACAGGTCCGTTCTTGAGCTCCTGGCATACGATTTCCATTTCCTCGTAGTGCTCCTCTCCGTCTTCCCACTGCTCCTTGTAGTGGATGCAGTAGCAGCCTGTGCCTTCGATTACCTTCATCGTCTTTCCGTC
>CAVCKM010000104.1:0-4535 GCA_963602765.1 Alistipes putredinis
GTATTCAATTCGAACAGTCATATAAAAACTGCTCAAGTTATTTTTTACACTTTACTTAATATTATTTGCCGTCTGGATGGAATGGGTTATTAATGAATAATTAATGGTCAATTAACGGCAATTAAAGTCCTAAAAAACTTCGCAGGCAATTCAAGTCCTAAAACATTTATTTGCGTTTGAGTTCGTCCTCGGTGAGGAAATCCAGTTTGTTTAGCATTATGGCCTTTTCGGCGTCCTCGTCCTTGTCGGCACGGAAGACGATGATGCCCTTGCCGCCGAAGAGGAAGGAGTACATGTACTTGATGCCCACGCCAGCCTCGGTGATTTTCGCCATCATGTCTGCCACGGCGCCTGCCTTGTCCTCCGCCAGGCGGATGGCGAAGACGTCGCTTATCTTGGCGTTGATGTTCTTGTTTCGCAAGAGGGTGTAGGCCTTCTGCGTGTCGGAGCAGATGATGCGGTAGATGCCGAAGTCGAGCGTGTCGCCAAGGGTGCTGACGATGATGCTGATGCCGTTGTCGCGGAGAATCTGGAGCACTTGCAGGAGTGCGCCGTTCTTGTTCTCCACGAGTATGGAGAGTTGTTTTATTGTCATAACTGTGTAGGGGTTAAGGTGTTATGGACGTTGGTTGTGACGTTTTATTTGTATACCGTGCGCTTGTCGATGACGCGTACCGCCTTGCCGTCGCTGACGGGGAGTGTGCCCTTCGGCACGAGCTTGACGTGCGGCGTGAGGAGTATCTCGTCCTTCAGGGCGCGCTTGACGTTCTTCTGAAGCTCGATGAGACGCTGGTAGTCGTCGGTGAAGAGCTCCTCCAGCTCCACCTCGACGGTCATGTTGTCGTTGTTCTCGTCGGTGGTGAGCGTGATGAGGTAGTTGTTGGCAAGCTCCTTGAACTGCATCAGTATCTTCTCTATCTGTATGGGGAAGATGTTGACGCCGCGCAGCACCATCATGTCGTCCGAACGGCCGCGCATGCGGTCGAGGCGCACGTGGTTGCGTCCGCAGGGGCATCCGCGCCCGAGGACACGGGTGAGGTCGCGGGTGCGGTAGCGGAGCAGGGGCATCGCCTCGCGGCGTATGCTGGTGAGGACCAGCTCGCCTATCTCGCCGTCGGGGACAGGCTCGAGCGTCTCGGGGTCGACAATCTCCACGATGTAGTAGTCCTCCCAGAAGTGGAGGCCGTTCTGCTCCTTGCACTCGAAGCCTACGCCGGGTCCGCACATCTCCGACATGCCGAAGGAGTTGTACGCCTTCACGCCGAGCATGTCCTCGATGCGCTTGCGCTGCTCCTCGGAGTGGGGCTCGGCACCGATGGCGAGCACCTTCAGCTTCGTGTCGCGGCGTGGGTCGATGCCCTGCTCCTGCATCACCTCGTAGAGGCGTGTGACGTAGGAGGGGACGGCGTGGACGGCGGTGGTGCCGAAGTCGGTCATGAACTTTATCTGGCGCAGCGAGTTGCCCGCCGCTGCCGGGATGGTGAGCATGCCGAGGCGTTCAGCCCCGTATTGGAAGCCGAGGCCGCCGGTGAACATGCCGTAGCCGGACGAGTTCTGGAACACGTCGTCCGGGCGGAGTCCTACCATCCATAGGTTGCGCGCCACCTGGTTGGCCCACTCGTCGAGGTCCTTCTGCGTGTGGAGGATGACGGTGGGGTTGCCCGTAGTGCCCGACGAGGAGTGCAGGCGCACGCACTCGCGCAAGGGGGCGGAGGCAAGGCCGAAGGGGTAGTTGTCGCGAAGGTCCTGCTTGGTGGTGAACGGTATGCGGCGGATGTCGTCGACGGAGGTGATGCTCTCCGGCGTCACGCCAGCCTCTTCGAGGCGCTGGCGGTAGATGGGGTTGTTCATGCAGCGCGCCACGGTCTCTTTGAGACGCTCCACCTGCAGGGCCTTTATCTGCTCGGTGGACATGGTCTCCTCTTCGGGGTCGAGGTATGGCGAGTCCCAACTGGGTAATTGTCTTCTATACATCTCTTTATATTGCTTTGGTTCAAGTTAAAAGATTTGGTTGTGTAAGTGTTTGGTCAATGTCTGGTGCCTGGCTACTTCGCTGCTGCTGCCGCGCCGAGGTCGAAGGCCTTGAGGTTGGCCTCCACCACCTTCTCGCCCTTGCGCTCGAAGATGGTGGCAACGGCGGTGCGGAGTGCGTCGGCGGAGATTATCTCCAGGGCCTTGGCGGCCATGCCGAGGAGCACGACGTTGGCGGAGCGGACGGAGCCGGCCTCCTTCGCCACCTCCTCGATGTCGAGCATGACGACGCGGTTGGGCAGCGCCTCCAGCTCGTCGAAGACGGCCTGATGGTCGGGGTAGTTGGGAATGTTGACAAACGGCTTGTTACTGGTCACGATGATGCCGTCCTTGGCGAGGTAGGGGAGGTAGCGCAGTGCCTCCATCGGTTCCATGGAGATGATGAGGTCGGCACCGCCCAGACCGATGAGGTCGCTGTATATCGTCTCGGTGGACAGGCGCAGGTTGGACTGCACGTCGCCGCCGCGCTGGCTCATGCCGTGCACCTCGGCCTGCTTCAGGTTGACGTCGGCACGCGTGGCCGCCTCGCCGATGATGGTGGCGATGCTCAGGATGCCCTGGCCGCCAACGCCGCAAAGTATGATGTCTTTCTTCATTGTGTGTGTCTTGTCTTTTTCTTCGGTTTATGAATTCTGCTTTGCCTTTGCCTTCTCGCGCGCATGGCGTGCGGCGGTCTGGATGCACTCGCGGCGGGGGATGATGACGCTCACGCCGTCGTACTCTATCTCCTCCTTTATGGTGCGAGTTATCTCGTCCATGTTCTTAGGCAACGGCACCACGACGCGGACGTGCTCCGGCTCTACGCCAAGACCGAGGCAGATGGCTTCGAACTTGTTCGTGCCGGCGGAGTCCTGGCCGCCCGTCATGCCCGTGGTGAGGTTGTCGGAGATGATGACGGTGATGTTCGACTTGTCGTTGACGGCATCCAAAAGGCCCGTCATGCCCGAGTGGGTGAACGTGGAGTCGCCGATGATGGCGATGGCAGGGAAGAGGCCGGCGTCTGCCGCACCCTTCGCCATGGTGATGCTCGCACCCATGTCGACGCAGCTCGAGAGGGCCTTGAACGGAGGCAGGGCACCGAGCGTGTAGCAACCGATGTCGCCGAAGATGCGGTGGTCGGGGTACTCCTCGGCCACCTTATTGATGGCAGCATATACGTCGCGGTGGCCGCAACCCTGGCAGAGCTGTGGCGGACGGCCTGCGAGGTTCTTGGCGGCAGGAAGGATGGCGGGAGCTTCTACGCCGAGGGCTGCCGCCACGCTGTCCGGGGTAAGCTCGCCCGTACGCGGCAGGGCACCCGTCAGGCGGCCCGTCACGAGATAACCCGTACCGAGGATGGCCTTCACGCCTTCTTCGACAACGGGCTGGCCGTCTTCGACGACGAGCAGCTTGCCGCTCTCCTTGGCAAGCATCTGGATGCGCTGCTCGGGGAGGGGGTATTGCGACACCTTCTCTATATTATACAGTGCCTGCTTCTCGGCAGGCAACTGGGCGAGGGCCTCCTTCACGTAGTTGTAGCCGATGCCGCAGGCGACGATGCCGGTCTTCTGCGCCTTGTCCGTAGAGTCCGAGTATTCGCTTTGGTTGAAGGCGGACGTGTTGGACGCCATGAGCATCTTCTCCTGCTTCTCGATGAGAGCGTCGTACTTCTTGCGCGCTATGCCTGGAAGAAGCACCCAGGCGTCCGTAGACGGGTGGAGGGCGTTCTGCTCCTTGGGCTCACGTACGACAACGGCGGCGCGCGAGTGGGCAAGACGCGTCACGACGCGAAGGAGCACCGGCTCCTTGATGGCCTCCGAGAAGTCGAACGCCACGCTCATCATGTCGTAAGCCTCCTGCTGGGTGGAAGGCTCGAATATGGGGATCATGGCAAACTTGCCGTAGAAACGTGAGTCCTGCTCGTTCTGCGAGGAGTGCATGGACGGGTCGTCGGCAGCAAGCACCACCAGTCCGCCCTCAACGCCCGTGATGGCGCTGTTGATGAAGGCATCGGCGCACACGTTCATGCCCACGTGCTTCATGCACACCAAGGCACGCTTGCCGGCATACGACATGCCGAGGGCTGCCTCCATGGCGGTCTTTTCGTTTGTACACCAGCGCGAACGGATGCCACGCTCCTTTGCAAGGCCGTTGCCTTGGATGAATTCCGTAATCTCCGTGGACGGAGTGCCAGGGTAGGCATAAACACCGCTCAGACCAGCGTGTATCGCACCCAGAGCAATAGCTTCGTCACCGAGAAGAAGTCTCTTTTCCATGTATAGTATTTAAATGTTTGAATTTGTTAGATTATGTAGAACGTAATGTCTGTTTTTATAGTATTCTGCCCCGAAAAATACGAAATCGTCGTAATTGAACGGGCAAAAAGCAACGCAAAGTTATAAAATATTCTTTGAAACAAGCAAGAAATGCGCTTCTTTTCTCAAAAAGAAGCAAAAAAAGTTTGATATTCAAACGAAAAGCTGTACCTTTGCACCGCCGTTACGAGTTGACGGCATATTCACATC
>CAVCKM010000105.1:0-8288 GCA_963602765.1 Alistipes putredinis
TGGAGTATAACGCCTACGAGAAGGGAAACCTGGAGAGCGAACTGGCATACGAAGGAAAATGGAAGCCCTACTTCCAGTACATTGCCGACCGTCTGCACCAATATTCCTCACAGCGTGACCACCAGAAGGGCGAGTACTTCGTACACGGCTTCACGCTTGCCATGACTTGCGACAACAAGTTCTACCGTCCCATCTCAGAAAAGGACACCCAAGAGGGATATGCCGACATCTTCCTCTGCCCGTTGGTGGAGAGTTTCCCGGACATGCAGGACTCCTACATCGTGGAACTGAAGTATGCCAAGTCGAAGGACACAGACGCCCATGTGCAGCAACTCTATCAGGATGCCCTCGCGCAAGTGAACCGCTACGCCGAGAGCGAGGTGGTGACATCTGCCATCAAGACCACCAAGCTGCACAAGATTATCGTCATCTACAAAGGTACGGAGATGGTGGTTTGCGAAGAGGTGTAATACTACCTTTTATTTAGACAACCGCACTGGCACATAAAAAAGTTTTTGTGCCTTTGCAGCAGAATTGCTAAAGGAATGAAAAAGATTTGTGCTTTTATCTCCCGGTATGTGGGAGTGTGTGTTTTGTTGGCGGCAGTGGTTGCGCTGCTACTGCCTCAGAGTTTTCGGTGGATAGACACCGTATGCATCAATCCGCTACTCGGACTGGTGATGTTCGGCATGGGATTGACACTCGACCCCAATGATTTCAAGGTGGTGTTCAGCCGTCCTAAGGATGTCATCGTGGGATGTCTGGCGCAGTTCATTGTCATGCCAGGGTTGGCGTGGCTTCTTGCCAAAGTGTTTCAGCTGCCGCCCGAGTTGGCGATAGGTGTCATCCTGGTGGGCTGTTGTCCAGGTGGTACGGCTTCCAACGTGATGACCTATCTGGCGAAAGGCGACCTTGCCCTGTCGGTGGGGATGACGGCGGCATCCACGGTTCTTGCTCCGTTTCTCACGCCTTTCCTCACCTGGATAATTGCTGGAACCTATGTGAACGTGGATGCACTCAGCATGTTCCTCTCCATCGTGCAGGTGGTGATCCTGCCCATCATCATGGGTTTCATTATACAGAAGTATTGCCCCAAGTTCACGTCTGCCGCAGTCGGTTATCTGCCGGGCTTCTCTTCGCTCGCCATCATACTCATTCTCGGCATCGTGGTGTCGCATACGGCAGAGAAACTCCTTTCGAGCGGCTTGGTGGTCATCCTCGTGGTGATGCTCCACAACGTCTGTGGCTTGCTCCTTGGATTCACGGTTGCCAAGTTGGTGAAGATGGAGTTCAGAAAATGCGTAGCCATCAGCATTGAGGTGGGAATGCAGAACTCCGGGCTCGCCTGTTCCCTCGCCACGCTTCATTTTGCTGCCTATCCCATGGCAACGATTCCCGGTGCCATCTTCAGCGTATGGCACAATGTAAGCGGTGCGCTCGCCGCTCGCTTCTATAGCAGTAGGGGTTCTAATGGATAATAGATGAAACCAGTTCATACGTCAGAAGGCGTTTTCTTTCTTTAGAAAGTTCTTCACTTTTTGCGTGTACTCTACATGGTGGTCGCGATACGCCTTGGCGTGCTCCGACCCCTTGGCTATGAAAAGCTGCTTTTCGCCGCGCTTGGCGGCGTAGAGCGGATAGACCATACGCGTGGGGACGAACGTGTCCTTGTCGCCGTGGATGAAGAGCATCGGCTTGGTGCACTTCGCCACCTGACCTATGATGTCGACATCCCGGAACGACCAGCCGTAGCGCCACTTGCACCATTGGGACGTCAAGGGCATCAAGGGCCATTCCGGCAGACCGAACCGCACTTTCAGTTCGCCGCCGAACTCCTCCCACAGACTCGTATAGCCGCAGTCCTCCACGAAGGCACGCAGGCTCTTCGGCGTCTCCTCACCCGAAACGGCCATCGTCGTGGCGGCACCCATGGATATGCCGTGCATCACGATGGTGTCGCCGTACATCTTCTCGGCCACCTTCACCCACTGCAGGACTTCCAACCTGTCGAGCCACCCCATCTGGGCGTGCTTGCCCTCACTGTCGCCATGCCCATAGAGGTCGGGCAATAACACATTGAACCCGAAGTCATGCGAATACATATAAGCAATGTGCAGCATCGACTCGGAGCGCACCTTGTAGCCATGCACTATCACGGCTGTGCGGCCCGTCTTGCCGGCTGCCGGCAAGAACAGGGCATGCCCCCTGTATCCGGACGGCATGACCACCACCGTGTCGCGCAGCAACTGGTGGGAATAGATGGAGTCTATCCACATTGCTGTCCAAGGGCAGTCGTCCTTGACGCGCTCCGTCTCCCCCTCCGACTGCACACGACCGGCATACGGATTGGACAGGGAATACTGCAGCATGCCCTCGCAGACTGCCACCGTCAGCAACACCAGTCCGAGGACTACCAATACTGTGTACTTCCTTACTTTCTTTCTCTGATTTTCAGTTAACTTCTTCTTCATTACCATGGGTTTACAAGATTATCAGTGTGCAAATATACACATTTCCAGCGTCACCACCAAAAAAAAACGCCTTACAATACGCCAACACTTGCTGCAACTATACTACGTTCCGCAAGCGCAAACCTGCACTTTCTTTGCATTTTGTCAACCATAAACGTTAAATATTGAACATTTTGATGATTTTTCTTGCATGTAACGAACAAAATGTTTACTTTTGCACTCAACAACACACTTAGACACAACAACGCAAACACAACATCATGAACATTGACATTAAACAACTGAATGACAGCCGTGACACAGTAAACCGTTGGATGGAGAGATTCGGAGTGCGCTTCGGTGTTTACAAACATGGAGTATTCAACGAGCAACTCTTTCCTTTCGATTCTGTACCACGCACCATTTCGAAGAAAGATTGGGATTATCTGGAGCAAGGACTGAAGCAGCGCGTGAAGGCTCTCAACGCCTTCCTTTGGGATATCTATCACGAAAAGAACATCATCCGCGACGGTGTCGTACCTGAGGAATTCGTCTACTCGTCAAAAGGGTACATGCCCGAGATGGAAGGTGTCAACCCAACGGACAAGGTGTACGCCCATATCGCGGGCATTGACCTCGTGGAAGGAAAGGACGGCAACTGGTACGTGCTGGAGGACAACCTCCGCATACCTTCAGGCGCTTCCTACCCCATGATAGCCCGCAGCATCACCCGTAAGGTGTCGCCCCAAACCTTCGTGGCAAACAACGTGGCCGACAACCGCAACTACGCCGACTTGCTCCGCACTATGATGGACGACATGAACCACGGACGCGGCATCAACGTCATACTGACTCCCGGACGCTTTAACTCCGCCTTCTTCGAGCATTCCTACTTCGCAGAGAAGACGGGAGCCACACTGGCATACCCAGGCGACCTCTTCGTGGAGGACAACGTGGTGTACTACGCCGGTATGTACAAGGAGAAGACACGCGTCGGAGCCATCTATCGCCGCGTAAGCGACGAGTACATGGACCCGATGGCTTTCGAGGCATCGTCGCTGCTCGGTGTGCCTAACGTGATGGAGGCATTCAAAGCTGGCAACGTGGCACTCATCAACGCTGTGGGCAACGGCGTGGCTGACGACAAGGGCATCTACTACTTCGTGCCGAAGATGGTGAAGTACTACCTGAAGGAGGAGCCTATCCTCATGAACGCACCCACGTACCTACCTTATTATAAAGAGGACTACGACTTCGTACTGGAGAACATCGACCGCCTCGTCATCAAGGACGTGTCCGAGGCCGGAGGCTACGGCGTAGTATTCGGCAGCGACCTCGACCCCGAGAAGCTCGCCGAACTGAAGCAGCTCATCGTCGACGACCCACGCCGCTGGATAGCACAGGAGGTAATCGACTTCAAGGACCTGCCCATCGTGGAGGGCGACGAACTGGTGGAGCGCAAGGCTGACCTGCGTGCCTTCGTCGTTTCGGGCAAGGAGACAATGGTATGGAAGAGCGGACTGACACGCTTCTCGCGCAACCCCGACTCCTTCGTCGTAAACTCCTCACAGGGAGGCGGCTTCAAGGACACCTGGGTGATGCAGGAATAATTACACAGACAGACACAACACAAACTACAAGATTAAGGATAAACAAGAAAAATGGTAAAAAGCAATGTGATTTCGGCCAACAACGCCAACCGTCTTTACTGGCTCGGCCGCTACGAAGAGAGAGTACACATGACACTGCACCTGCTGCGCAAGTGCTACGATGCAATGATTGACGGTCAGCCCGAACAGTACAACACGTTCTGGCAGAAGCTCGACGCCGTCGGCAACTACAAGACAACCGACGAATTTACACTCGGCATGATGTACGACGAGGAGAACCCCGCCTCCGTCATCTCTGCCCAGACCTTCGCCCGCGACAACGCCATGATGCTACGCGGCTTCATCGCCTCAGAGACTCTCGGCTACCTGGAGATGAGCCTTGCGCTCCTGAAGCGTCTCAAGGAAAAGAACGAGACGAACATCACGGAGCTGCAGCCCGTCACCGACTGGTCTATGGCATTCTGGGGCAGCGTAGACGAGCGCACCGACCACCGCCGCACCATCGTACTCATGTACCTGGGCCGCAAAGTGGAGAGCATCGACATGCTCGTACGCTTCGACTATCCGTTCGACCGCGTACAGCGCACCTTCCGCATGCTCCTGCACTTCCTCGAAGGCATGAACACCATCTACGACCCTGCCGTGCTGGACAACATCGAGGGCATGCTGACCCCAGAGACCTACAACCCCACAGACCCTGAATACAAGAACAAACTGCTGCAGTTCCTCAACATACTCATAAGGGTGTAAGCCTCCCCAGTGGGGCTACAGCCTTTAAGCAGTCAGTGGTATAAAACCTATCTTACCGGAAGAACTTACTGCCTATGCTTAAGTACTTATACAACTACCAAGTGGCTACGCAGTTTGCACAGGCGGTGACAACGCACACGGTGATGTTGCGTTGCCAACCAGCCACCAACACATCGCAACGTTTAGAACAAGAGCACGTCGTGCTGCCGGGCATATTCCGTATGTCCAGCGGCACGGACGCTTTTGGCAACCGCATTCTGTACGGCACCACACGCGAGCCACACCAGTCGCTCATCTACGTCTCTACCGGCATTGCGGCACAGGGAGAATACTGCATCCCAGACTCCGCCCCGGCACCTTACTACCGTATGCCGTCGCGCCTGACGTTTCCGTCGGCAGAGATAATGGCTATCCAGATTCCAGGACTTGAAAGCGCCTCAGGAACTTCCCTTGACAAAGCCAGCGACATCCCGCCGTACGAAAAGGCGTTGCTCATCTGCCACGCCGTCAACAAGCTGCTCGAATACGAGCCGCACACGACCCTCGTCACCACGTCGGCTGCCGAAGCCCTCAAACAGGGCAAGGGCGTCTGCCAAGACTATGCCCACCTGATGATTACGCTCTGCAGACTGCACGGACTCACGGCACGCTACGCCAACGGATTCATCATCGGCGAGGGCGAGACACACGCCTGGGTGGAGGTGCACGACGGATATGCGTGGCGAGCTTTTGACCCGACGCACGACACACCCGTATGCAGCGGGTACATAAAACTGGCACATGGCCGCGATGCCATCGACTGCACCGTAGACCGAGGCACCTTCGTAGGTCCCACATCTCAAGAAACACACATCAGCGTCACGCTGCTACAATGCAACTAATAAAACGGCAACAACCAATGATAAAAAAAGTAGTTTCAGACGAAATGCCCGTCGACGAAGAGTTCCGCATCCGCAAGAACGTCTTGCAGCACGGAACAGGCACAGGGCGTTTCTGCGTCGTCACCGGCACACACGGCGACGAACTGGAAGGCCAACTCGTATGTTACGAAGTGGCCAAACGGGTACAAGAAAACATCGAAAAACTCAACGGCACGGTGGAGATATGGCCAGCCCTCAATCCACTCGGCATCGACACCATCAAGCGAGGCATACCCAATTTTGACCTCGACATGAACCGTATCTTCCCAGGCAACCCTGACGGCACCATGGCGGAACAGACCGCCTACACCATCGTGGAAGACCTGAAGGGAGCCACCATGGTCGTGGACGTACACTCCTCCAACCTTTATCTTCGCGAGACACCGCAGGTGCGCATCAACGTGCTGGACGAGGAGAAGCTCGTCCCCAAGGCAAAGAACCTGGGCATCGACTTCATCTGGATTCACGATGCCGCAACGGTGCTCGAAGCCACCCTCGCCTACTCGCTCAACTCCACGGGCACCCCATGCCTCGTCGTGGAACTCGGCGTAGGCCAGCGCATCAACCACAGGATGTGCGCCAAACTCGTCGACGGCATCTTCAACCTCATGTACGAAGAGGGCATCTGGACCGAGAAACCAGACACTTCGGAACTTGCCGACCCCATCGTCTGCAAGGGCGACGTGGTAAGTTTCCTCAACGCCGACACGTCGGGCGTCTTCCTCACTGACCTGCACACGGGTGTCAACGTCACTAAGGGACAACTGCTCGGACAAATCGTAGACCCACTCACAGGCACCGTGCTCAGCGATGTGAAAGCCCCCGAGGACGGTTTCCTCTTCACCATTCGCGCCTACCCTATAGTATATGAGGGGTCGCTCATGGCGAGAATAAAGAACAAGGAATAGCCTCCCTACACCATAACAAAACACCGAAACAACCAAAAATGACGATAGAAACCATTTTCCAAATGTCGTCGCCCTACCGTGACGACTTCCGCATAAAGGCGTTCCGCTTTGGTGAAGGACGCCACTCGCTAGCCATCGTCGGCACGATGCGCGGCGACGAGGTGCAGCAGCAATACGTCTGCGCACAGCTCGTCAACAAACTGAAGAAAATAGAAGCAGCCGGAGAGATAGCCCCCGACCGTTCCATACTCATCATCCCCTCCTGCAACCCCTTCTCCATGAACGTCCAGCAGCGTTTCTGGGCCATGGACAACACGGACATCAACCGCATGTTCCCAGGCTACGACAAGGGCGAGACGACGCAGCGCATCGCAGCCGCCGTCTTCAACGCCATCAGCAACTACGAATACGGCATCCAACTCGCCTCGTTCTACATGCCCGGCGACTTCGTACCCCACGTCCGTATGCTAAAGACAGGCTACGAGGCCGTCAGCGAGGCACGCCTCTTCGGTCTGCCCTACGTCACCGTACGCGAGCCACTGCCCTTCGACACGGGTCTGCTCAACTACAACTGGCAGGTATGGGAGTGCAAAGCATTCTCACTCTACGCCGGACACACCAGATACGTAGACCATACCACGAGCAAACAGGCCATAGATGCCATACTGCGCTTCATGCACAAGACCAGCATAATCAGCCGCGCCCCACGCTCCTCCACTGCCTACGACTCCATCATCATCGACGAGAAGGACCTCACCAACATCAAGGCAAAGCACGCCGGCATCCTCATGCACGAAAAGAAAGTCGGCGATGTCGTGTATCAGGGCGATGTCATCGGACGCACCATAGACCCATACGACGGCAGCATACGCGAAGAGATAAAGTCGCCCACAGACGGCGTACTCTTCTTCGCCACAGACACCCCCACAGTACTGCAGAACGCCGTACTCTACCGCATACAGGGATAACAAGAATAACTAAAGACGTCTTCGTGTGACCTTCAGGTCATATGAAGACGTCTTTAGTTATCTTATTGCCACAAAGGTTCTGATGACATTGAAAGCTGGCTGTCCATTTTTTTTTGCCATTTTTCTTCCACGCTACAGTATATCAGTCTGGCTACCTGACCATCAAGGACTATGAGAAAGGAGTTTATACATTACTAAAAACTTTCTGCTTTTTTCTTTTGTACATTCCACAAATAGTCGTACCTTTGCCATTACACAGAAGTTGTAACGTAAAAGTTGTAATGACGTATGAAACAAAATAACAGAAAAATAGCGAACCCTTTCATTTACCAAGGATACGAAAGTCCAGCGTATTTTTGCGATAGAGAGACTGAGACAAAGACCCTTCTGGCACACTTGAAGAACGGAAGGAACGTTACCCTTATCTCTCCCCGCAGAATCGGAAAGACAGGACTTATCATGAACACTTTCTATCACATCGATGAAGAGGAGAAAGATGCCGTATGCCTGTATCTTGACATTTTCGCCACAAAGACCCTGCACGACTTTGTAGAACAATTCGGAGCAATGCTCATCAATAATCTAGTGCGCAAGAACGCCTCGTTCGTCGAGAAAACCATTGCCTTCTTCAGCGCACTGCGACCAGTACTCAGCATGGACCCGTTGACCGGCGAACCCAGTG
>CAVCKM010000106.1:0-12334 GCA_963602765.1 Alistipes putredinis
CGTCGAAGAGGTAACGGTGTATCTGGCACAACCCCTTGGCTGTGCCCACCTCCATTTTCCTGATGTCTTCCGTTCCGAAGAGCCGTTCTGCCTTCTGGAGGCTCAGTTCGTCGATGTTCTGCTTGCTGTTCTCTGTCATGACAATTGCTTTTCTTGCTATTGATGTTTATTCCACGGACAAAGGTACGAATAATAATCGAGAATGTCGTGGTAAATTATTGTTAAAGTTCCGCAACACTATAATTTATGGTAAACCAATTATGCTCACTTATCGTTACTAAATGACATCCATTATCATTTACTGAGTTTAACCACAAAAGAAAATCCGCATAACTCATTGAGCTATGCGGATTTGATTATTTATACCTTTCGGTAGTTGTCCGTACTTACTTCACCTCCTCGAAGTCAGCGTCCTGAGCGTCCGGCTGGCTGTTGGAACCAGTGTTCTGCTGTGCGCCTGCACCGCCCTGGAAGCCTGCACCGGCTCCGGCACCCTGCTGTGCGCCTGCTCCTGCACCTGGCTGTGCACCTGCCTGGTACATCTTCTGGCTGGCTGACTGCATTACGGTGTTCAGCTCGTTGGTGGCTGCGTCGATGGCAGCGATGTCCTGCGCCTTGTGGGCATCCTTCAGCTTCTGGATGGCTGCCTCGATGGCTGGTTTGTCCTCGGCAGGAATCTTGTCGGCGTTGTCCTTCATGAAGTTCTCGGTAGAGAAGATCATGGAGTCTGCCTGGTTGAGCTTGTCAATCTTCTCGCGCTCTGCCTTGTCGGCTGCGGCATTCTGCTCTGCCTCTGCCTTCATGCGGTTGATCTCTTCCTCTGACAAGCCGCTGGAAGCCTCGATGCGAATCTGCTGCTCCTTGCCTGTTGCCTTATCCTTGGCGGACACGTTCAGGATACCGTTGGCGTCGATGTCGAATGTCACTTCAATCTGTGGAACACCGCGGCGTGCCGGAGCGATACCCTCGAGGTTGAACTGACCGATGGACTTGTTCTGTGCTGCCATTGGACGCTCACCCTGCAGTACGTGGATGGTAACGGCGGTCTGGTTGTCTACGGCAGTAGAGAATGTCTCAGACTTCTTGCAAGGAATGGTAGAGTTAGCGTCGATGAGCTTTGTCATTACGCCGCCCATAGTCTCGATACCGAGGGTCAGCGGAGTAACGTCGAGCAGTACGATGTCGCCTACGCCGGACTCCTTGTTCAGGATAGCGCCCTGGATGGAAGCACCTACTGCAACCACCTCGTCCGGGTTTACGCCCTTTGAAGGTTCCTTGCCGAAGTAGTTCTTCACGAGAGTCTGAACGGCAGGTATACGGCTTGAACCACCTACGAGGATAACCTCGTCAATCTCGGAAGTAGAGAGACCTGCGTCGCGCATTGCGTTCTGGCAAGGAACGAGACAAGCCTGGATGAGGTTGTGGGCCAGCTGCTCGAACTGAGCACGTGTCAGAGTCTTCACGAGGTGCTTTGGCACACCGCCTTCAGCTGAGATGTAAGGCAGGTTGATTTCGGTAGAGGTAGAGCTTGAGAGTTCTATCTTTGCCTTCTCGGCAGCTTCCTTCAGACGCTGCATTGCCATCGGGTCTTTCGTCAGGTCGATGCCCTCGTCTGCCTTGAAGCCGTTGGCGAGCCAGTCGATGATAACCTGGTCGAAGTCGTCACCGCCGAGGTGTGTGTCGCCGTTGGTAGAGAGCACTTCGAAGACACCGCCGCCGAACTCCAGGATGGAGATATCGAACGTACCGCCACCGAGGTCGAATACGGCAATCTTCATATCCTTGTTGGCCTTGTCTACACCGTAAGCCAGAGCTGCGGCAGTAGGCTCGTTGACGATACGCTGAACGTTCAGACCTGCAATCTGGCCTGCCTCCTTTGTGGCCTGACGCTGTGAGTCAGAGAAGTAAGCAGGTACGGTGATGACAGCGTCTGTCACTTCCTGTCCGAGGTAGTCCTCAGCAGTCTTCTTCATCTTCTGCAGCACCATGGCCGAGATTTCCTGCGGAGTGTACTTGCGGCCGTCGATGTCAACGCGTGGGTAGCCGTTCTCGTTTACCACGTTGTATGGCATACGTGTAGCTTCCTTTGCAGACTGCTCATAAGTCTCACCCATGAAACGCTTGATGGAGAATACAGTGTTCGTTGGGTTTGTGATGGCCTGACGCTTTGCAGGGTCACCTACTTTGCGCTCGCCGTCCTTTACGAAACCGATGACGGATGGTGTGGTACGCTTGCCTTCAGAGTTTGCGATTACCACTGGTTCGTTGCCTTCGAAAACGGCAACACATGAGTTTGTTGTACCAAGGTCGATACCAATAATCTTTCCCATAGTTGTAATGTTTTTATTTTGTTCTTTATTCTTTATTATATTAGAGCTCCCTGCTCTCGCCCTATATTGTGCAACGGGCGTGCCACGGGGGCTGCGCTACTCCCGGATGCGCCAAACGCGCCATTCTGGCAGAAAACGGGATGTTTCGAGTGCCAAAACACGCCAAAATGCAACTTTTTTCGCCCAAAACCGAAAAAAGTTGCGAAAACATTTGGTCATATCGCAGAAAAGCAATACCTTTGCACTCGTTAAACAAAAACAATGGGATATGGTGTAATGGTAACACTGCAGATTCTGGTCCTGCCTTTCCTGGTTCGAGTCCGGGTATCCCAACAAGAAGACGAGGCGTTGTCCAGAAGGACGACGCCTTTTTTCGTTTTAATTCTTTATCTATAAATCCAATACTAACAACTATTCACAAGAACACATTATGAAGAAAACTCTTCTGAGCATTCTTATGATGCTTGCCCTCGTACCTGCAGCCCTGATGGCTGACGGATGGGACCAGTCCGTTTACGACCAAATCATCAGTCGTATCAAAGCCCCGGAGTTCAAGGCGAAGGAGTACGTCATCACGAAGTACGGCGCCAGCACCTCTGCCACTGCCGCCAAGAACCAGAAGGCCATCAACAAGGCCATCGCAGCCTGCTCGAAGGCTGGCGGCGGTAAGGTCGTTGTGCCTGCCGGCACGTTCATGACCGGTGCCGTAACGCTGCAGAGCAACGTCAACCTCGTCATCTCCAAGGACGCCATACTGCGTTTCGCCTTCGACACGTCGCTCTACCCACTCGTCTACACCCGTTGGGAGGGTCTCGACCTGATGAACTACCAGCCGTGCATCTATGCCAACAACTGCAAGAACATCGCCCTCACAGGTGAAGGCACCGTAGACGGCTACGGCAGCAACGACCGTTGGTGGTACATGAAGGGCAACAAGCACCACGGCTACAACGGTCAGACCGAGTGGCAGGGTACAGCCAAGAAAGGTACGCGCGCGGACCTTATATTTATGTCAGACACCAACGTACCCGTAAAGGACCGCATCTTCGGCAAGGGCAAAGGTCTGCGTCCGCAGCTCGTCAACTTCGTGAAGTGCGAAAACGTGCTCATCGAGGGCGTGAAGCTGCTCGACTCTCCTTTCTGGGTGATGCACCCGCTGTTCTGCAAGAACCTTACCGTACGCAACGTGACCGTTGTCAACGACGGACCTAACGGCGACGGCTGTGACCCGGAGTCTTGCGAGGACGTGCTCATCGAGGGCTGCACCTTCGCTACTGGCGACGACTGCATCGCGCTGAAGAGCGGACGCAACGGCGACGGTCTGCGTGCCAACATCCCTTGTAAGAACATCATCGTGCGCAACTGCACCATGAAAGACGGCCACGGCGGCGTGGTGGTTGGCTCGGAAATCAGCGGCGGCGTACAGAACGTCTTTGCCGAGAACTGCAAGATGGACTCTCCAAACCTCGACCGTGTGCTGCGCATCAAGACAAACACTTGTCGCGGCGGCATCAACGAGAACATCTACATGCGTAACATCGAGGTAGGCCAGTGCCGCGAGGCTGTCATGCGCATCAACCTCGTATACGAGCCTAACGAGCCGGCCGAGCGCGGTCACATCCCGACAGTCCGCAACGTATGGATGGAGAACGTGAAGTGCAACAAGTCAAAGTACGGCATCCTCATCAATGGTCTGGAAGACCAGGACCAGATATACAACATCAACGTGACGAACTGCGAGTTCAACAACCTCTCGGACAAACCGGTGGAAATCACCGGCAAGAGCCACGACGTTAAGCTAAAGAACGTTTCCACCAACTGGTAACGCCCCATACATTGACACCAAGACATTTTTGACGCCAAGACATTTTTGACGCCAAGATATTTTTTTATACATTAATTGCCATTAATTGACCGTTAATTAGTCATTAATTTTATTCTCTATTAGTCCAGTGAAAACACCAGGTGACTAAATGAAAAATTAATGAACAATTAACGGTCAATTAATGGCAATTAACGTTTTAGGAGGGATTAGTCTTTCGTCGGGAAGAGGTAGGACTTGCGCTTGGCATTTGTGTCTACCATCCATTGGTCTACCACGAGGTGGTTGTCAAGGGCCTTAATGGTCAACGTATGGTTGCCGGCTTTGAATGACGGCAACTTCAGTTCTCTTACCGCCTGACCACGGAGGACGTTTGTCTTCCAGTTCTCCGAACGGAATGGCTCCTTCAGACTGTACACCGTGGGCTTTGCACCGTCTACACTAACAGAAAAACGGAGGTCACCCTTGTCGTTTGGCTGTGTCGGTATCACTGCTACACGGAGCACTGCGTCAGCATCCTTGTCGGTGGTGAACTTGTAGTCCAACGTGCCGTCCTTTGGCAGCGACACCGCCTTCATGCTGTGTCCCAACATCTGTACTGCCTCTGCCCCACCCGATGCCTTTGCATACTCTGCGGCATTCATGGCTACTGCACCGTCGGTCTTCAGTTCATGTGATGATGCAGCTGGCACTTGCGCGATATACTTCTTCACCTCTTCGTCCGTCAGCAGCGTGGGCAGATTGGGAGCCTGGAATACGGGGAGGTCGCGCGGGGCCATTGTCATGGAGCGACGCCACTTGCCGCCAGCCATCTTCTCGTTGTAGTACGCCGTGAGGGTCTTCAGCTCCTGATATGCCGACTGGCTCTGGGCACAGGCGTACATCACCTGCGGGTCAACGGACTTGGTGTCTACCGTTGACCGGTCGTTGGCATACGTGCGTGCCTTCTGCGCCCACAATATCTTGCGTGCATGAGCATCAGCCGCCAATACTGGATATTGAATGAAAGCGAAGTAAGCATCCTTCAGCTCCGGACGTACCGTTGCGGCAATTTCCTTCACCTTTGCAGCAATGCCGGCATAGCGGTCAAGGAAGCGGTCCTGCTCGTTGCCGAAGGCGGACGTTGACAGTTCCGTATTCCTTACGGGCGACAGACCGCGGTCGAAGAGTCGCTTGTCCAGCTCGGTCTGGTTCCAGCCCATAAACTCAGGGCGGCGCTGACCGCAGAGTTTGAAGAATTCGTGCATCACGGGTAGGAGATTTGCTCCTGCCTCACTGCCGAAGACACGTGACAGCCATGCGCCGTAGTGGTCGGAGACGGTGTTCGCCTTCACGCTGTTGATGTTCCACGCCATGTCGAGGAACAGCTCCAGGTCATATCCCGCCACCTTTGGGTCGTGTACGTTGACGAGCCACATCTTGCGTACGTTATGGTCGTATGCCGTCTTCATCTCGTTGTATATCAGACCGGGCTGCGTCGTGGTGAGCCACAGGTAGTCGTGCGGTCGTCCCCAGTAACTGAGGTGGTAGTAGATACCGCCGCCCCCGCTACGCTTCTGCTCCGCCTCGTCGGAGAGTCGCGTCATGTAGCCGTAGTTGTCGTCGCACCACATGAGGGTGACATAGTCGGGCACCTTCAGTCCCTTGTTGTATATGTCCAGTACCTCCTTGTAAGGGATGAATACCTGCGTCTGCTTGCTGGGGTCACCGAGGTATTTGCGAATCAAGTCCTGCTGGTCGTTGATGACCAGCTGCAGACCGTCGAACTTCTCCTGCATCGTCTTGACGCCCTCCATAGAGCCGTCGTGTATGCCGCGCATGCCGATGGTGAGCAGGTTGCCGCCCTTGGAGTCCTTCACATCCTTGAGTCGTTCGCTCCAGTAGTCCTGCACCTGCGACTTGTTGATGATGTAGTTGAACCGTCCGCGTTTGCTTTCGTCCCACTCGTCGATGTTGTTGCGCAACAACGGTTCGCAGTGCGACGACCCGATGGCGATGCCGCAGCTGTCAGCCACTGCCTTTGCTCCCGGCGTGTTGAAGAACGAACGGGTTTTGGGGTGCATGGCAGGCCAGATGGCGTTTGCGCGCAGACGCATAAGGAGTTGGAACACCTTCTTATATGCACGCGTGCCAATCTGTCCGAACCCAGCCTTGTCGTAGTTGTCGTAGCACCATGGGCGGAAGCTCCAGTCTTCGTCGTTGATGAAGATGCCGCGGTACTCCACCGATGCTCCCTGCGTTGTGGTGAAGCTATCGTCAATGACGAGGCGGTCCTTTTTCTGCGGCACTACGTCGCCCCACCATATCCATGGGTCCACACCGGCCTGACGCGACAGTTCCAACAGGCCGTATGCCGTGCCGCGCCCGTTTGCGCCCACCACAACAATCTTGTTTCCTATCACCGCGATATGGAAGCCGTCCGTCATCTTCTGCAGTTCCTGCACTGGCACGCCTTGTTTTGCCAATGCACTGCGCGTACTGCCGGAAGCCTTGTCCAACGACACCAAGCGTATTGCAGCTTTTTTCTCCGAAGTCTGTACGGCTTTCTTTCCCGTCACAGCCTTCATGTCGTTGGCAAACATCTCCACAGAGACTCCCACTACGGGGTCAACATTTTTCGGTACATAACAACTCACGGCATCCTTGCCGTCGAACCAACACACGTCTTTTGCAGAAACCATTGTGACGGGCAGTAGCAAAATACTGCCCGTCACCAATGACGTAATACGTTTAGAATATTTCCTCATATATTTAGGTTAAGATAATAAGCTCCAGAGCATGTTTCGTTTTTATAATTAACGGAAAAATGGAAAGTATATTGTGTTAAGCCACACACTTTTGCAGATGACCCGTATTTCCTACTTGAATACGTACTTCACGCCGTTCTGGATGAAAATGCCGTGGGTAGGCTCGGCTACTTCTACGCCCATCATGTTGTACCACTTGCCGTCGTTTACTTGCGCCTTCGGTGTTTCGCTTACGCTCACACCCTCTATGGCGGTCGGATAATCACCCGGAGCGTCAGAGCCGAGGTAGTAGCCGAGGTGGTTTGGCTGGTTGTAACCGATGTTCTGGTTAAGTGAGCTCATCTCGTAAACGTGGTCGGTCATGAGCCAGGGGTATGCGTACTCCGTAGGGAACCATGTTGAGAATATGCAGATGGCGCTGTTGTCTGACATTGGCCAGATGACTTCCTCACGCCAGTCGCCAAGGATATCACCATACCAACAGGGGTTATTCTTGGTGCCGTTAATGTACGTCGTTCCATATTGACCACTCGTCAACACGCGGTTTACCAATTTTGCATCAGCCGCAGAAGACTGTGGGAATCCTACACCATAATCTATTGTGGTACCGTTGAGCAACTGGCGGTTGAGCTCGCCGCTGAACCATATCGCCATATTGCAGCTTAAGGGTTGGTAGCCGAGGTCCTCTTTTGTTTGTCCATTGCGTGCATTACCTTTGTACCACCACATCTCACAACCGGGGGATTTCGGGTCGATGTCTGCCACCATGGCGCGTCCGCAGTCACTGACCTCACCAGCCACATCATCCCATATCACCTTACCCGTAGCAGCATCACGAAGGGCAGCGTTTGTCTTACCCGTCTCGAAGCACGACCATATCTGCAGACCGTCGAGGTCAGTACGGAACTTGCCAAGATGCAGTGCATCGCCATGACCCAGTCCGCTGTTGTTCAGTCCGCTGCCGTCGTGGTCTACGGTCATCGAGCCGTATACTATCTCGTCGAAACCGTCGTTGTCCACGTCGCCGACGCTGAGCGAGTGGTAACCCTGGCCTGCCCATGCCGAGTAACCGTCATTGTTGGTGTCGAACCGCCAACGCTTGGTGAGTTTGTTGTCCTCGCTGAGGTCCCACGTCTCTATTACGGTTCTGCCATACACGCCACGACCAAGGAGTATGCTCGGATTTCCGCCACTTACGTTAGCAACACCCAGTCGATAGCTGGAGGCACGTTTCCAGTAGTTGTCTCCCCATGACTCGCTCGTCTCACGTGCTATGTAGTCGGCACGCGCCAGCTCCTTGCCCGTTGCGCCCTCAAGGACAGAGAAGAACTCAGGACCTTTTCCTATATAACGACTGCTGCTGGTAAGACTGGTGCGGTAGTACGTCGTGCCGTCGCCGTCCACATCGCCTATCTCTGTGCCGTCGCCGAACACCGTGCCCTCCGACGTACGCACGGCTACTTCCGCCTTGCCGTCGCCGTTGAAGTCTGCCACGGCGAACGACCAACTGTTGCCAAGGATGATGTTCGGTCCAGACTTGAGGCGCCACAACAGCGTGCCGTCCAACTTATAGCATTCCAACAGGTTGGTGTGCTGCACAGTCTGGTCGTCGTCAGGAAGGGCTGTATCTTCATCCTGATTTTCCGGGAGGGAATAGTTGAGGCATCGTTTCAGGATTATCTCGTACTCGCCGTCGCCGTCCACATCGCCCACACTGGCATCATTAGCGTCATAGGAGAACGTGGCATGCACGTCAGTCGTGAATGCCAAAGGTATGGAGATATACGGCAGTTTGTTCTTTATCTGGTCTATTGCAGGCGAATAGGTGGCCAGCGTCTCGTCCTTGCCTGCATACGTCAGACGGTAGGTCATCTGCTTCTCGGTGCTGAACCCAGTGTCCTGAAAATTCGTCTTGCCCGTGATGGGAGTAGTATTTAGTTTCTCCTCCACCCCACCGTCAATGGTGCGGTAGAGGTCGAAGGCGGTCTGCCCCTTCACGTCCGTAGGCAACCAGCGCCAACTGATGAGCATCTTGTTGCGGTCTGCGTGAAAGTATGTCGCCTTACTGTTGTTCATAATACTGCCCCACAAAGCGCGCGGCTCTTCTGTAGCCTGTATGGATACTGCCACGAATGCGGCGAATACGGATGTTGCGAATAGATGTTTCATTAGTTTTCAGTTATTGTTGATAACGGTTAAATTACAAAACTTTCATGTGCATTTACTTTTCATCCGCAAAGTTATTATCTCCTTTATTATATAATTTGCAATTTCATACATACGTATAGCTTTTTGTTCAACTATAGTAATATTTGACATTTTTACCCTGTGAAAGCTGTATATTATTGTATAATTTGACTATTCTTACTAACTTTGGGGGCAACTTACAGACATCCAGGCTGGATAGCCTATTATGCTAAAACTTTATATGACCAAACATCTGACACCACTACTCTCCACCCTACTGCTACTCGGCGTAATGCCCGTCGAGGCAGGCGTAAGAGACACTATCAACATCAACAACGGCTGGGCATTCAAACAGGACGGGCGCACGGACATCGTCAACCTTCCGCACGACTTCCAGATATCACAGCCGTGGGTGACACCCGACGCCAGCGAACGCCCGGACAACAGCGACGCGGCAAGCAACCAGCGCAGCCGACTCAGCGCACGCGGCTTCAAGGAAATGGGACAGGGCGAATACCGCTACTCGCTCACACCCGACGCGGCATGGAAGGGAAAGCGCATCGTGCTGGACTTCCAGGGCATCATGCTCGTGGGCGACGTGTTCCTCAACGGTGAACACGTCGGAGGCACCGACTACGGCTACCTCGGTTTTGACGTGGACGTGACATCAAAACTGAAATGGGGAGAAGCAAACGAGATTCTCGTGAAGGCGGACACTCGCGACCCGAAGAATTCACGCTGGTACACGGGCGCAGGACTTTACAGAGACGTGAACGTCATCGTCACCAACAAGGACATCTATATGGCACGACACCCTCTATACATCCGCACGGAGAACAACAAGACGCTGAAACTGAACGTCGAAATCAGCAACCAGCAGAGGTACTCCAGAGAGGAGAGGGCAAACGCCACTGTACCTTGCGAGGTGAAGATATACGATGCAGCAGGCAGCGTCGTGGCTCAGCAGAAGAACAACCTGAAGATTAACGCACAATGGCGCACACGCGAGTACGAACTGCCTGCCATAGACATTCCAAACGCCAAGCTCTGGTCGTGCGAGAACCCCTACCTCTACACCGCCGAAGTGACCGTCTACGACAAGGCGGGCAACGTGGCAGACCAGGTGAAGGAGCAGTTTGGCGTGCGCACCATAGAGTTCACCCCGGAAAGCGGCCTGAAGCTTAACGGCAAGAAGGTGCTGCTTAAGGGCTATGCCAACCACCACACTCTTGGCGCACTGGGCGCTGCGGCTTACCCGCGTGCCATAGAGAAGCGACTGAAGATGATGAAGGAGTTCGGCATGAACCACGTCCGCTGCTCGCACAACCCATACAGCGAGGACTTCATGAAGATATGCGACCGCCTCGGCATCCTCGTCGTCGACGAACTGTACGACAAATGGACAAAGCAGAACGCTGGCGGACGTGTGGAATGGACTGAGCTGTGGCAGAAGGACATCCCCGAATGGGTGAAACGCGACCGCAACCACCCCTGCGTCGTGCTCTGGAGCTTCGGCAACGAGTTGCAGCAGATTCCCACCATGCCATACAACGACTGGGGCGTGACGGCTTACAAGTTGCAGAAGGAACTGCTGCACCGCTACGACAACACCCGTCTGACCACCGTTGCCATGCACCCGCGCTACCGCAACTGGGAGACGGACTCTCTGCCGTGCGACCTCGCCGTCGAGACGGAGGTGAACTCGTACAACTACCGCTACATGTACTTCCCCGGCGACAGCAAACGCTTCCCGAACAAGATGTTCTACCAGAGCGAGGCTTCCACCGGTGCTATGGGACCGAACTACTTCGAGATGAACCTCGACAAGACCATCGGACTGGCCTACTGGGGAGCCATCGACTACCTCGGCGAAAGTCTCGGATGGCCTACCAAAGGTTGGAATCAAGGCGTGTTCGACATCTCTCTGCAACCGAAGCCGGACGCTTACTTCATGAAGAGCTTCTTCTCCGATGCACCCACGGTACACATCGGCGTGATAGAGAATGCCCAGGGCACCACGATGTGGAACGACGTGAACGTCTCTGTTGGCAAGATTTCGGAGAACTGGAACCGCAAGGACGGCAGCAAGGTTTCTCTCTATACCTACACCAACGGTGACGAGGTGGAACTGCTGCTCAACGGCAAGAGCCTTGGCGTGAAGAAAAATTCTACCGACCCGAAGCAGCGTAACCGCATCAAGTGGGACGGTATCGAGTATCAGCCTGGCACTCTCGTAGCCGTTGCCCGTAAGGACGGCAAGGAGATAGCCCGCCATCAGATAGAGACCACTGGCGAGGCAGTAAAGCTGCAGCTCGTTCCTGACGCAGAGTCATGGAAGGCGGACGGAAAGGACCTCATGCACGTCCGCGTCTACGCCGTAGACAAAAAGGGCAGAAGGGTATTCGTGTCTCCAGAGGAGAAGCTGAAGTTCAGCGTCACGGGCGAAGCGTCCATCGTTGCCGTGGACAACGGCGACATCCAGTCCGCCGAGCTGGCCACCGGAAGCAAGCAGTTGGCAACGGAAGCAGAGCGCAGCTTATACGCCGGCTCAGCCCTCGTCATCCTGCGTGCAAACGACAAGGCCGGCAAGGTGACGCTCAGCGTAGCTTCAGACAAGTACAAGACCGTCAGCGCCAAGCTACAGACCGAGCTGTAATTGATACCAAGATATTTTGGCGGTACACAATAATTACCACCACTAAAATATTTTTTAGACATTAATTCTTGCTTAGGCAAGCGACAAAGCCGAGCGGCCTTTAAATGACGCTCGGCTTTGCAGCTTTCCATAGCAAGAACTATCAGATGTCATACTTCGCCTTCAGTTCTTCGTAGCACATGCCTGTCACATAAATATACAAAGAGATGGTAGTACTCAATGGCTATGGTACTCCCCATTATTAGACAGGGTTAATGATTAGTTTGGCATTCCGGGAAAGCCTGCGGACTTGCCGTTCATGTCCTGATGTCTTGGTGTGCGCAAAGTTACGACAATTCTGTGAGACGTGCAAATCCCACATGCCTTATTATGCGACTTTACCATAATACATGGCAGGAAGAAGACCGTTCAACGATTGGTGCGGACGCTTGGCATTGTAGTACGTTATATACTGACTTATGCCGTAGCGTAGTTCCTCAACACTGTCTGCCGGAGTTATGTAGATGTATTCCTGCTTGATGGTCCGCCAGAAGCGTTCTATCCATATATTGTCCTTGCACCGCCCTTTTCCGTCCATGCTGATCTGGATGCC
>CAVCKM010000107.1:0-10431 GCA_963602765.1 Alistipes putredinis
ATTCATCAAAATAGCCCTCTCTCAGGCATCAAAAGACATGCAGGAAGTGCTCATTCCGATGGCAATACCTGCTCTTTCTGCTCATCTCACCGACACTAAATTTATGTACTCCGACAACAAATATTATGAAATGTGCGGACAAATGGGCCATCTGATAGGCCCTTCGGGCATAGGAAAGGCGCAGTTGGGACATCTCGTAGAGGCAATAATGAGACCCTTCAGACAGCACGACGAGATGGAGTTCAAAAAACTCGTCGACTGGCAACGGCAGATGAAGACGAAGGGAGCTAACAAGGAGAAACCCGAACGGCCCGAGGTCAGCTTCTGGTTCCCGCCGGCTGACATCACCAACCCGGCCTTCATACAGAACGCCATGGCCTGCGAAAACCAGGGCGAACGCACACAGTATATCAACCTACCCGAAGTGGAGATGGCAGACCGTATGTGCGGAGGACACAAGCAGGTGTCGCAGATGGTACGCAACATCTACGACCGACAGCGCGCCGGAGCACTGCGAGCCACGGCAGACGGCGTCACCGGAAACCCCGTGCTACGCGTGAACATCACATTCACCTCCACGCCCGAAGCGGCAAGGCAGTTCTACAAGAAAGACCTCACCAACGGATTCTTCGGACGAATACCCTTCGTCTACAAGGCACGCGGACCACGCTCGGGACGCATCCCGAAGCAGGGAGCATACAGCGACGACTTCCTCAGGCAGCTCGACCAGTACCTGCTGAGGCTCGACAACTGCAAGGGGACTTTCCACGTGAAGCAGCTCAACAAGGTGGCAGACCAGCTCGCAGAGGAAATGGCGCGACTCGCCGACCTCACCGACGACGACATGCTCTGGGAACTGTCGCACCGAAGCATCTTCGCCGCATGGAAGAAGGGAGCTGTGCTCTGGATCCTGAACGACCAGACGTGGACACGCTCCATCGGGGAGTTCGTAGAGTGGTTCTGCTACTACGACCTATGGTCGAAGGTAAGGGTCTTCGGCGACCTCTTCAACGGAACGGAGCAGCTGGGCGACGAGACGCAGAAGCGGGGACCGCAGAACATGCTCGACAACCTCGCAGACTCATTCAACGAAATGCAGCTCGAAGCTCTCAGAATCTCTCTCGGAAAAAGCAAGGAGGGAACGAAATCACAACTCTCCGTATGGAAAACCCGCGGCTTCATCACCTACTCCGAACAGACCAAACTCTACACCAAGACGCAGGAATACAAGAAAAGCTAACCCCCACACCAACCCCACATGGACAAATACCAGATACAAAAGCTCCGCGAACTCCCCATAGAGGGAGTCGCCGGGCGACTCGGACTCAACGTCTCGCACCACAAAAGCCTGTGCCCATTCCACGACGACCACCGCGCCAGCCTCTCCTTCAACCTGCGGCGCAACACCTTCAGATGCTTCGTCTGCGAAGCCGGAGGAGGCACCATAGACCTCGTCATGCGACACCTGCACCTCGACTTCCCCGAAGCCTGCCGATGGCTCGCCGACACGCACAACGTCATCCTTGACACGTGGAAACCCGCCGCCCCCGCCCCCGACAAGAAGCCGGCGACCTTCGACCCCACACGCTACCTCAGGCACTTCGAGCACCCCTGGCTCTCCGACCAGGCGCGACGCTTCCTCTTCGAAGAGCGGCGGCTCAGCCCCGCCGTAGTACGGTGGTGCCGGCTCACCTCGTGGACTGACCGCCACGGCACACACTGGCTGCAGATACCGTACTTCGACACCCAGGGCCGGCTCATCGGACTGCAGAACCGCAACCTCGACTACCACAAGACCCCTCCCGCCGCGGGCAGCAAGGGTGGGGCAGGGCAGCCACGCTTCCGCTTCCCCTCAGGCGCACGCTGCACCGTCTACAACCTCCCCGTCCTCCCCATGCTGCGCCCCGAAGAGCCGCTCTTCATCACCGAGGGGGCAAGCGACTGCTGGGCCATGCTCTCCGCAGGACACAAGGCGGTGGCCATCCCCTCCGCCACGCTGCTCAGCACGGAGGACAAGCAGCTCCTCAAGACCCTCGCCGCCGACCGCCGCACCACCTTCCACATGTACCCCGACCGCGACGCACCCGGCGAGCGACTCTTCCTCCAGCTGCAGGAGGTACTCCCCGGACTCGTGCACCACCAGCTGCCGCCCGACTGCAAAGACTTCGCCGACCTCTACGCCAATGAACTCTCCACGCCAATGAACTCTTTTACGCCAATGAGTTTTTAAGGACTTTAATTGCCGTTAATTGACCATTAATTTTATCCATTAATATTTTTTACCGTCCGGATGGAATATATTATTAATGAATAAATTAATGGTTCAATTAATGGTCAATTAACGGCAATTAAAGTCCTAAAAAAAATCGCAGGCAATTCAAGTCCTAATAAATCATTAGCGTCACCCCCAAACACCCACAAAGCATGAAACAATTCAGAGTACAACCCTACACGAAGAAGGAGCTGGCGCTCCTATACTTCCCAGACAGCACGCCGCGCACTGCCGTCAGCCACCTCAAGGCGTGGATCTACCACTGCGAACCCCTCGTACGGCAACTGCGGCTACTGGACTACCGCCCCTCCAGCAAATGCTTCACGCCACTGCAGGTAAAGGCCATCACGGACCACCTCGGCGAACCCTGACACCCCCAAAATAGGAGACGGGGAGCTTCGCCGACACCAAAAAGCACATGAAAGTGCAGAAATGCACACGAAGACGCAGCCACTGCACACCCGACACGCAGAATCGGCGTAACTTTGCAGTACAAAAGGAAAACCAACATACTGCCATAATACCTTATATCTTTTACAATGAAAAACACACCTACACACACCCTCAAGGCTGCCATACAGCAGCTTAGCCCCCAACAGAGCCTCGCAAGCCTGTTGGGGGCTTTTTATGGTCGCAATCCCCACGCCGCGGGCATCCTGTTACCACGCCGCGGGCATCGTCCTCCCAAGGCGCGGGCATCCCCTCCCCGCGGCGCGGGCATCAGCTGAGCAACAGGCGGGGGGACTGCCTGCTTACTTCCCGAACTCCCTCTGGAACATGATGCCGATGCCCTGCGTGTTGAGGGAGCTGCGGGTGAAGTAACGGTCGTTGGCCTGATTGTACACTTTGAGGGCTATGGAGCCGTTGCGCGTGAGAAGGTAGGAGAGGTTGAAGTCGCCGATGAAATTGGACGTATTGGTGTTGACGTTGTCGCGGTAGCCGAACTGCCCGCTGAATATCAGTCGCGAGTCGAAGAGCCGTCCGCTTAGGGTGCCTTCGTACTCGGCGTTGTTGTAGCCTTCGCTGCCCGGGGCTACGTTGGCACCGAAGCTCCATTTGTTGTTGCCGATGACTTTTCCCATCATGTTGTTGAACTGCTGCGAGAGGGTGCCGCTGACGAAGCTCTGCATGGCCAGCGAGCCTTGGCCCATGCGCTGGGAGGAGGCCTCCTGCTCGTAGTCGTTTTTGGAGTAGAACCGCCCGACGGCAAGGAGGTAGAGCACCTGCTGGTTCATCTCTTCCTCGGAGTTGATGACGCTGTAGACCATCTGGCGGGCGTCGGAGGAGAGCGAAGGGAGGTCGAGGGCAAAGTCGAGACGGGGCTGCTCGGCCGTGCCGCCGATGTTCATCAGACAGTTGACGGGCACGTTGTTCACCTTGAAGGAGGAGCCCAGTCCGAGGTCGGAGAGGGACACGCTGTTGATGGTGTACTTGGCCTGAAGGCCGAGGGCGGCGCGGTAGGGGTCGCCGCTGAAGGTGATGAGTCCGTCCTTGGCGAACTGGAAGTCGCGGCGTATGACGTTCTGTATCGTCATCTTGTACGTGCCGTGGTCGGCGAGGTAGTTGCCGTAGATGGCGAGACTGCCTTTGTTGTAGTAGTCAACGCGCAGGGTGCCCGTGCCGTAGAGGTCGATGCAGTCGCCCGTGTCGTGGTCCGTAATGAGGTGGATCTTGGCTTCGGGCGTGGCGTTGACGAGGAAGTTCATGCGTATGTTCGTGTGGTCGTTGTCGTCGCCGATGTGTTCCGGGGCGGAGGATGCGGAGGGGGTCTGCGTCGGGTCGCTGTGCGTCTTGCTTCCCCAGGTGATGAAGGAGGCGTTCTGTGCGCTGACGGTCGACGTGGCGTCGTATATGATGTAACTCTCGGGCAACGTGGTGGCTTCGGCTGAGATGTTGAGCATGTTGCCGCGTCCGTTGACGTTCACGTTTCCGTCCATGATGACGTAGCCGCCGAAGGTCTCATCGCCGTGCAGCGTCGGCTGGTCGTAGGCGAGGAGCTTTCGCGTGGCGAGGGAGATGTCGTAGGTCATGCGTCCGAGGTGGCTGTGGGCGATGCCTCCGCTGACGTTGGCGGTGCCCCCGAGCTTGTCGGCTATTGTGGCGTTCTTGAAGAGTATGTGGTCGGTGGTGAAGAGGACGGTGTCTCCGGGCATGGTATAGTGGCAGCCGGTGCTTGTGAGGGTGAAGCCGCCGCGTGCCGTCATGCTGCCCGTAAGGAGTATGGCGGAGAAGGGTCCGTGCAGGCGCACGCGGCCCTGTCCGCTGAGGGCGATGTCGTGCATGAAGCCGCCGCAGTATTTCTGCATGAACTCCAGGCGGGTGGAGTCGGCGTCGAGCTGGAGGTCGATGGCTCCGGGGGAGGGCTGTATGTGGCCCTTGATGCCGAGGGAGCCGTAGGGGGCTTCGTCCTCGGCGTGGGCGTCGATGTTGATGAGTCCGTCGGCGCGGCTGTAGTCGGCCTTGGCAAAGAGGGTGCCCATGCGGCCGCTGTCGAAGCGGAAACCGTCGACGATGATGTCGGCACGGGCCTGGAGGTCGTTGAGCAGTCCGCGGGCCACGACGCTGCCGGAGACGGCTCCGTCGAAGGAGACGGTGTGGAAGTTTATGAGGTTCAGCAGGTAGCTGACGTCGATGTTGCGCAGGGAGGCGCTGATGGAGTCGGCGGGGCTTTGGGAGACGAGTCCGCCGACGTGCATGGACTGCGAGGAGCTGCCGACGTGGAAATTGTTGATGCTGAGCTGCTGCCCGGCGTGTTGTGCCTCGTCGAGGCGTACGCCCCAGATGCTGTCGCCGACGACGAACTGCGACTGGGGGATGGAGAGTGTCGTCACGTGCTGGCCGGCGGCGTTGCGGGCAAAACGGGTGTGGAGGGTGACGTCGCCGTTGAAGGCGTTGGCGCGACGGTTGTCCCAGCGGAAGCGTGTCGTCAGGAAGTTGTCCGTGACGGCGGTGCTGACTGCGAAGGCGGTGCTCTTGCCGGCCTTCTCCATCATGTGGGTGTTGAGGGTGAGGAGAAGCGTGTCGCCCGGGCAGTTGATGTCCATGTCGGTACGTGCCCATCCCATGCCGAGCGCCCGTATGGTGTCGGCGTTAAGGCGCAGGCTTGCCGTATTGGTCCGGGCGTTGACGAAGCCGTCGAGCTGCATACCGTCCGGCAGGGCTACGGGTAGCTCCACCAGCCGCTGGACGAAGGTGAGGTCCTTTACGTTGGCGCTGAGGGTGAAGTTGTCCGTCGTCTCCCGGAATGTAGGGATGCCGGGGAGGGTGCTGAGCCGCCTGGCGGCGATGTTTGCAAGACTGGTGGGGAGGGTGGACAGGCGGAACTGTCCGCTGATGCGCGCGTCGAGTACGTCGCTGGAGAGGGTTACTTCCTTCTCCCCGTCGTCGGTAATGGCGGACGTGGCAATCAGACTGCCGAGCGTGGAGCGGGCATTCTCTTTGGAGGGGTTGTCGATGGTAACGTCGGAGAGTCGGACGGTGCCGCACACGTCGTCGATGCCCGACCATTGGCCTTGGGCGTGCAGGGTGCCGCTGAAGGTGTCGCCGGCATGGGGCGAGGCGAGGTGCAGGGCGGTGGGGGCTATGTGGCCGACGTTGAGGGCGAGGGTGGCGTTGTGGTATTTGCCGCCGGTGCGTCTGTACGTGCCGTCTGCCGAGAGGCGTACGGCGGGGTCGTCCACTGTGAGGCGGGCGGTGGCGGCAAGGGGCGTATAGTTGGCGGCGAGGCTGACGCCCGTGTAGGTGTAGTTGTTGTATTCGAGCTGCCGGACGGTGCCCTTCGCGCTGGCGCTTTCTACGCCGGTGATGCCCTGGAAGAGGTCGGCGGCGGTCTTTATGTCGCCGTGCCGGGGGGCTTTTTTGAGCGTGGCGTCGATGTCGAGGGTTGCGTCGAGGGTGCCGATGGGCTGCTTGTCGAGCAGCCGGTCTATCTGTGTGCGGTCGGTCTCCACGTGCATCTTGACGCGCCTGCCCGTCCAGTGCAGCCGGGTGCTGACTGTCCCGACAGAGGAGGCGGAGGCTTCCATGGTGGCCCGGATGTCGACGGGCGAAGCCATGGCGACGTTTGCCTTGGCGTTGATGTTGCCGAGACGGGTGAGGATGTCGGGAAGGTGGAGTGGGGCGGCGAGGCGTGCGACGAGCGTGGCGGCGACGGAGAAGCGTTTTATCTGCAGGTCGGCGTACGGGTTGCCGAGCATGTCATGGACGGTGGCGGAGGCCTGCAGGGCAATGTCCTGTTGGCGGGCCAGCGAGGTCACCTTGATGTCGGCCTTGGACGACTGGTCGGTACCATGCGCCTTGAGATGGATGCTCACGGGGGAGACTTGGGAGAGGTCTACGCCGGGGAGGAAGGGCTGTACGTCTCTGGGGTTGACGCGCATGGCCTGCAGGCGCACGGCGTAGTGCAGGGACCCCCTGACGGGCTTGCCGTCTTTGCCGGGGCGGTAGCTGGCGCTGCACTCGGGGATGGCCACGTGGGTGTCCGGCATGAGAAGCTGTACGCCGGAGACGGTAAAGCTGCCCGGACGGTAGACGGCGTTGGCGGAGAGGTTGGTCAGGCGCACGCCGGAGTGTTCTATGGCAGAGAGGTGTTTGACGCTGACGTCTGCCGTAGTGTCGGTTATATGATTTACTTGAATTTTGGCAGATATATTCTTGACGCTCAGGTGGTTTGTGTCGAAACGTTCATTATCAGCTGGAACGCTCTGCAGGTCGTAGCTCACGCTGCTGCCGCGAATGATGAGCGAGGAGATTTTCAGGTCTGTCGTGCTTGTCGAAGTGGTGTCTTTCGACGAGAGGGCATCCAGGGCAAACTGGCAGTTGAGCGGACTGTCGGGCGTCTTCTGCACCAGTTTTACATCTGCGCCGAAAAGCTGTATGGCGGTGATGGAGATGCGCCCGGTGGTGAGTATGGTCCAGAGGTCCACGGTGGCAGACAGGCGGCCTACGCGCAGCATGTTGCGGTGTTGGCGGTCCTTTACGAGTGCATCGTCGATGGTGATGCGGTTGAGCGGGCGGAAGTCTATTCGGCCTACCCTCACCTCTGTATGCAAAAAGTCGCCCAAGGCGTCGGTGGCGCATTGGGCGAGAAAACTCTGCACCACACCGAGGCGTAGTGCAGAGTATATGGCGAGATACGCCAGGAGCAGGGTCCACAGCGTACTGCGTAGTATTTTGTAGATAGACTTCAATCCTTATACGTGGGGTGGACGCGCATCAGACGTAGAGGTAGCGTTTGATGCTCTTCTTGGGGGTTTTCTCGAATTCCTCGTCGCGTATCTCGAAGGATGACACCTTGCAGTACGCCGGCTGGATCTTGTTTACAGCCTCGAGGTTGAGCTTCATCTGCTTGATGACGTCGGAGGAGCTCATGTTCTGGGCGGAGCAGACGTCGAGGTCGGGATGGATGAGGGCGACGAGCTTGCCGTCGCGCTGCACGACGATGGTCTCCATGACGAGAGGCTGGGAGTTGAAGGCGTCCTCTATCTCTTCGGGGAAGATGTTCTGTCCGCTCGGACCGAGTATCATGTTCTTGGAGCGTCCTTTGATGAAGAGGTTGCCCTTGCGGTCCATGATGCCGAGGTCGCCGGTATGGTACCAGCCGTTCTTGTCGAGCGTGGTGGCGGTGGCTTCCTCGTTCTTGTAGTAGCCCAGCATCACGTTGGTGCCGCGTGCCAGAATCTCGCCCGGCTCGCGGTGGGGGTGTTTGCTGTCAATCTTTATCTCCATGTTGACAACGGCGCGGCCGCACGAGCCTGCCTTGTGGGTCTTCCAGTCGGAGTAGGCGATGATGGGGGCGCACTCGGTGGCTCCGTAGCCTACGGTGATGGGGAAGCGGATGTCCTTGAGGAACTGCTCCACGTCCTGGTTGAGGGCTGCGCCGCCCACGATAATCTCGTAGAGCTTGCCGCCAAAGGCGTTGTACACCTGCTCGTGTATCTTCTTCTTTATCTTTGTGCCGAGGATGGGGGTGTGCATCAGCGTGCGCACGACGGGGGTGAGCTTGGGGAACACCTTCTTGCGGATAATCTTCTCGATGACGAGCGGCACGGCGATGATGATGCAGGGCTGGACGTCCGTAAACGCCTGGGCCACAACGGCGGGAGAAGGGATGCGCGTGAGGAAGAAGACGTGGCAACCGGAATTGAACTCCTTGATGAATTCAAACGCCATCCCGTACATGTGGGCCATGGGCAGGATGGAGATGACGTTGGAACCGGCCTTGAGGTGGTCCTGCATTGCTCCGTTGGCAAAGTGGAGGTTGCTCCATAGGGCGCGGTAGGGGATCATCACGCCTTTGGAGAAGCCCGTAGTGCCTGACGTATAGTTGATCAGCGCCAGCTCCTCGGGCGACGACTCCTTGTAGTACTCCACGTTCTCCTTGCGGAAGTGTTTGGGGTACTTCTTTCCGAAAAATTCGTTGAGGTGCTCGCGGGCGTAGGTGAGCTTCTCGGAGCGCGAGAGCATCAGGGAGTAGTCGGGGATGTTGATGATGCCCTCAAGCTGGGGCATCTTGGACGGGTCCACCTGCTTGGCCACCACGTCGCCGACGAAGAGCAGGCGCGACTCGGAGTGGTTGACGATGTGGTGGATCTGCTCCGCAGTAAACTCATGAAGCACGGGCACGGCGACGGCGCCGTACGTCAGCGTGGCAAGGAACGCCACGGCCCAGTTGCTCATGTTGCGGCCGCAGAGGGCTATCTTGTCGCCGCGCTGGATGCCGCTGTTCTCAAAGAGAATGTGAAGTTTCTCTATCTTGCGCGCAACATCCTGGTACTGCAGGGTGGAGCCTTTGTAGTCGGTCAGGGAGTCTAAGTCCCAATACTTGCGTATTGCCGACTCTATGCACTCATTGAAACTTGGTATTGAATTCATAATATTTTCGTCTCTTGGAAGGTTGTAGGGTTGAAAACTTTGTGCAAAGTTAAATCATTTTTGCACACTAACCAACACTTTTGTGCATTTTTTGACTTTATGGCCATCATTTTCGACATATCGTAGAATAAATACATCGAGAGTGTTCGGTAAACTCGTATTTTTTTGTACCTTTGCAAAGATTAAAAAAGAGAACGGCGCGCTTTTTTCAGACAATGCGCCTTAACAAAACAAAAAAGAATCGACTATGGGACTGTTCGACCTGTTCAAAAAGAATAAGCAAGAAGAGAAGGCCACTCTGGACAAAGGGCTCGAAACGACAAAGCGAAGCGTGTTCGACAAAATCTCGCACGCCATCGCAGGAAAGTCCACCATCGACGACGATGTGCTGGACAATCTGGAGGAGGTGCTCATCACCAGCGATGTCGGAGTGGAGACAACGCTCAAGATCATCGAGAGGATTCAGGCTCGTGTGGCAAAGGACAAATATGTCTCTACCTCGGAACTCCACTCCCTCCTGCGCGACGAAATAGCCCAGCTGCTCGCAGAGACGGAGAAAGACGGCAGCGAGGCCAGCACTGATCCGGGTACGGAGGGCAAGCGCCCGTACGTCATCCTCGTCGTGGGAGTCAACGGCGTGGGAAAGACGACTACCATAGGCAAGCTGGCAAGCATGTTCAAGGAAGCCGGCAAGAAGGTGTACCTCGGAGCTGCTGACACTTTCCGCGCCGCAGCCGTCGAACAGCTGTGCGTATGGGGAGAGCGCGCCGGAGTGACCGTCATCAAGCAGCAGATGGGAAGCGACCCCGCCAGCGTGGCTTACGACACGGTCGCGTCGGCAAAGGCAAACAACGCCGACGTGGTAATCATCGATACGGCAGGACGACTGCACAACAAGGTGAACCTCATGAACGAGTTGAAGAAGATAAAGGACGTCATGAAGAAAATCCTGCCGCAGGCACCGGACGAGGTGATGCTCGTCCTCGACGGATCCACCGGACAGAATGCCTTCGAACAGGCGAAGCAGTTCGCTGCCGTCACGCAGATAACAAGTCTGGCAATTACGAAACTCGACGGCACGGCAAAGGGAGGTGTCGTAATAGGCATCAGCGACCAGCTGCAGGTGCCCGTCAAATACATCGGACTGGGCGAGGGAATACACGACCTGCAGCTCTTCGACCGCAGGGAGTTCGTCAACTCGCTCTTCTCGTAACCACTTCCCCCGTTCCATAGTAACGTGCAAAAAATAACTTGAGCAGTTTTGATATGATTGACAGATTTTGCCC
>CAVCKM010000108.1:0-16521 GCA_963602765.1 Alistipes putredinis
TCAATTCGGACAGTCATATAAAAACTGCTCAAGTTATTTTTTACACTTTACTTAGGGTAAAAGGGGGCACTCCTTATAATTTGATTTTCCTGCAAATGTATAAGGAAAGCCCCCTTTGTGTACCGTATAGGAATTACTCCTCTACGGCAGGTTTCATATTAGTGTATACGGTCTGCACGTCGTCGAACTCCTCAAGCTTCTCAATCATCTTGTCGAGAGTAGCGCGCTGCTCGTCGTCCACGTCCTTAAGGTCGTTTGGAATATAGGTGAACTCTCCGCCGATATCCTCAAATCCCTGTTCCTCAAGGAACTTCTGGATTTGTGCGTATGACTTCGGATCGCCATAGATGGAGATTGTCGTCTCGTCCTTCTCCTCGTCGTAGTTCTCGTCGAACTCGTCGTCCACGTTGAAGTCGATGAGTTCAAGGATAAGCTCGTCCATATCGATGTCGTCGCGCTTCTTGAAAGTGAACACGCACTTGTGGTCGAAGAGGAACGAGAGCGAGCCCGTTGTGCCGAGGTTGCCGCTGAACTTGTTGAATACCGAGCGAACGTCAGCTACGGTACGTGTGGTATTGTCGGTAAGAGTGTCCACGAAGACGGCAATGCCGTGAGGGCCATATCCCTCGTATGTCACTTCCTTGTAGTCCGACTGGTCCTTGCCCTGAGCGTTCTTTATGGCACGCTCGATGTTATCCTTAGGCATATTCTCACGCTTACATGTAGCGATGATGGAGCGGAGAGTCGGGTTTGTATCCGGGTCAGGACCGCTTGCCTTTACTGCAATGGCAATCTGCTTACCCAGACGTGTGAATGTTTTAGCCATGTGCCCCCAACGTTTCATCTTGGTGGCCTTACGATATTCAAATGCTCTTCCCATTTTGTTGTTTTATATAGTATTTGTTTTTTGTTTTTTATCGCAATTCACAATTGAGCTGCTTCTTGAAGTTGGCTATGAGCTTGTTCATGATAGCGTCAATCTGCTTGTCGCTCATGGTCTTCTCTGCATCCTGGAGGATGAAGTTAACGGCGTATGACTTCTTTCCTTCCGGCAGTTTGTCGCCTTCGTACACGTCGAAGAGCTCCACCTTCTTGAGCAGCTTCTTCTCGGTCTGACGTGCCACCTGCTCTACCTGTGCAAACTCGATGTTGGCATCAAGCAGCAGGGCAAGGTCACGGCTTACTGACGGGTACTTTGGCACCTCCGTAAAGTGAACTGCAGACTTCTTGACGGCATTCGTCGTGCGAGTCCAGTTGAAATCGGCGAAGAATACCTCACGGTCGATATCTGCCTGCTTCTGGAGTTTCTTGCTCACCACACCAAGTTCGCAGAAGACGTTGCCGCTACGGTCCTTGAGTGTGATACCAGCAGAGAAGATATTGTTCTCAGACTTTGCGGTAACGAGCATTCCTTGTGGGAAGCCGATACGACGCAGGATGTTCTCCACGTGTGCTTTCAGTTCGTAGAAAGAAGCGTCCTCGTTGGCATGAACCCATGAGCCCTCCACGCGTTTGCCCGTCATCCAAATGCCAAGGTGAGTCTCCTCGGCATAAGCCTTCATCGGGTTGTTGTCGTCACGCTTTTCGTTATAGTGATGGTAGCAGTTGCCAAACTCAAAGAAGCGGCAGTTCTGCATACGGCGGTTGGCGTTGCGCATGATGCTCTCCAGTCCACCGAAGAGGAGCGACTGGCGCATCACGTTGAGGTCGGAGCTGAGCGGATTGACGATGCTTACGAGAGTATCCTCCGGGTAAGCGTTCAAGTCCTGATAGTAAGCCTTCTTCGTGAGCGAGTTGTTGAGAATCTCGTTGAATCCCGAACCGACGAGCTGCTCCGAGACGAGGTTCTGGAGCTTATGACGCTGGTCTTCGAAACTCTTTGTCACGAGCGACGACTTCAGCTGTGTAGGAATCTCTACATTATTATAACCGTAGATACGGAGTATGTCCTCCACAACGTCGCAAGGACGCTGCACGTCAACGCGGTAAGCCGGAACGGTAATGTCAAGACCTTCTTCCGTCTCGGCGTTTATCTCCACTTCGAGAGACTCGAGGATGCTCTTTATCTTGTCGTTGCCAATCTTCTTGCCGATGAGGTTGTCCACGTAAGCGTACTCAAGGAACATCTTGGCGTTCTCTATCGGGTTAGGATAGAGGTCCTTTATCTCCATGCTCACCTTACCGCCTGCCAACTGCTGGCATAGGATGGCAGCCTGCTTCAAGGCGTATATTGCGCCGTTCGGGTCGATGCCACGCTCGAAGCGGAACGAGGCGTCCGTTGAGAGACCATGGCGACGTGCCGACTTACGAATCCATGTCGGGTGGAAATAAGCTGACTCCAATACGACGTTCTTCGTTGTCTCGTAAGTACCCGAGCCCTTGCCGCCGAAGATGCCGGCAATACACATAGGTTCTTCGGCATTGCAGATGGCAAGGTCGTGAGCACCAAGGATGTGCTCCTCTCCGTCGAGAGTGATGAATTTCTTTCCCTCGTTCTGGTCCTTGACAACAATCTTGTTGCCCTTCACCATATCTGCATCAAAACAATGCATCGGCTGACCGTAAGCCATCATGATGTAGTTGGTGATGTCGACGATATTGTTGATAGGACGAAGACCGATGACGGTCAACTTGTTCTTCAACCATTCCGGAGATTCCTTTACTTCGCACCCCGTAACGCTCACGCAAGCGTAGCGACGGCATGCTTCTGCATTTTGGATTTCAACGTCAATAGGAAGTGAGTTGTCTGCCACCTTGAATTCGTCGCAATTAGGACGATGAAGCGTTGTCTCCATACCGTTGGACTTCATCCAAGCATAGAGGTCGCGTGCCACGCCGTAGTGCGAGAGACCGTCCGGGCGGTTTGCCGTGATGTCAACTTCTATGAGCCAATCGCTCTCGATGTTGTAGTACTCGGCAGCCGGAGTACCCACCTTAGCGTCTTCCGGCAGGACGATGATGCCGGCATGGTCGTTGCCGATGCCTATTTCGTCTTCCGCACAAATCATGCCACACGACTCCACGCCGCGCAGCTTCGACTTCTTTATGACGAACTCCTTGTCGCCATCGTAGAGCACACAACCGAGGTCAGCCACGATGACCTTCTGTCCGGCAGCCACGTTTGGTGCGCCACAAACGATTTGTGACGGTTGTTCCTTGCCCAGGTCCACGGTGCACACGTGCATGTGGTCTGAGTCTGGATGCGGTTCACAAGTGAGCACCTTACCTACGTAAAGTCCTTTGAGTCCGCCTTTTATCGTTTGCACTTCTTCGAGTGCGTCCACTTCAAGTCCTGTGCTTGTAAGAGCTGCGCAGACCTCTTCGGCGGTAAGGTCGAAGTCCACGTACTCTTTAAGCCATTTGTAAGAGATATTCATTGTTTGTTGTTTAGTTTTTCCTTCGTTAGCTTGTTTTTCAATCAAATAAAAAGCAAGATGGTGCAAAATTACAAAAAAAAACGCACTTAAAGCACGTTTTCGATTGTTTTTTTAAATACTCCACCAATGTTTCTTTTTTGCGGCCTTCTTGTGTGCCTGTTCTTCGTAGTCGACACCTGCCCCGCTTCTCTCTCTCATGATGTCCGCCCAAGTGAGTTTGTGCGTCACCATACGGTAGATGGTGCCCCAGTCCGGGAGACCTCCTACGTTGCGGTCGTCAATCCACATGTCCACTTTCAGTTTTCTCGAGAAGTGCTGGTTGCCATCCTGAGTCTCTTCCGGGTAGTCGTTGTTGATGGCATAGAACTCCACGCCACGCTCCTTGCACCACGCCACGGCTTCGTCGCGCAACTTTCCCTCGCGCACAGTCCAAAGGATTAGTTTGTGTCCGTCCTTTTGGAGCATCTTGAGTGTATCGGTCGCGAAGGGCAATTCCTCTCCGATGCGTGGATATTCGTGCGTAACGATGGTGCCGTCAAAATCTATTGCTATCGTCATAAGTATCTTCAGTTAGAAACAAGTTATCATTAGAGGCGCATAATGCCCACGCCAGCTAGCGTGAGCATTACACCATAATTATATATACATGAAAGCACCAATATTACTACATCCCATAGTTGCCATATCCGTAGCTTCCGTATTTAGAATATTTGCCGTACTTCATATTTGTCAAGTCTACACCATTGAGCACGATGTTGACAGATGGCAGTTTGCCTTCTGTCTCCAATTCGTCAATTGCAGACACGGCAGACTTTTCGGTATAGTCGGCACGATACACAACGACGGTCATGTCGGCAACCTTTCCAAGCTGCAATGTATCAGTAACGAGCCCTACCGGTGCCGAATCTATGATGATATAGTCAAACTCCTCACGAAGCTGGTCGAATATCACCTGCAGAGAATTTCGGCAAAGCAACTCGGCCGGGTTTGGCGGTACAGGTCCAGCAGGCAAGATAAAGAAATTCTTGTTTATTCCTGACGGCAAAGCCTCGTCCATTATCTGTTCCCTTGTGGGCGCCTCCTTAACGAGAAGTGTCGAGAGCCCCGAGTCAAAATGTTCAAGTCCGAAGAGTGAAGACAGTCGCGGACGGCGTATGTCAGCACCCATCAACAATACTTTCTTACCGAGCAGGGCAAAACTCATTGCAAGGTTTGCAGCCACGAACGTCTTACCCTCACCTGATGTTGACGATGTAAAGAGTATGACTTTTTGGTTATCTTTGAGCGAGAACTGCACATTCGTACGCAAGGATCGGAACACCTCCTCCATCATGCCGTTTCTATTCTCCTTGACGACAAGGTCGCCTTTTTCGAGAGAGTCTGCAGCGGCTATAGGTATATCTACGAGTACAGGTTGCTTTGTAAGTTGCTCCAAGTCGTTTCTACCCTCGATACGGTGTCTTAGCAATTCTATGGCTATCAATACGCCCATTGGCAATAGCAGTCCGAGAATGATGCCGATGAGCAGCACAATAGCAGCCTTTGGTTGTGCCTCGGGGAGCTCTTCCGGATTATCTATCAGCTTGCCCACATCGGTATTTGCAGCCAAAGAGATATTGTTCTGTTCCCGTTGCTGAAGAAGCATTATGTACAGTTGAGAAGACACCGCCTGCTGGCGACCCACTTCGGTAAGAACACGTTCCTGCCGAGGACCCTTTGCCAACTTCGTATTATACTTGGCGTAACGAGTGTTTATGGTGTTGCGGGATATCTCGTACGTGCGGTACAACTGCTGAATCGCACGGTTAAGAGAGCCGATAAGATTATCCATCTGAGTGGTCAAGGCCTCCACCTGCGGGTTTGACTCCGATGCCGTGCGCAATAGTCTGCTACGTTCGAGGGCCAGTGTATTGTATTGTGAGATGAGCGTAGTTGCAGCATCACCTTGCAGTCCGGCATTGGTCGGCAAAGTCTGGTATTTGTTCTCCGGCTTTTGCAGGAACTTTTGAATCTCCTTCACGAGCAATAGCTGCTCGTTGATATTTTCCAGACTTTTGTCGGCCTGATCCGTACCCGTCAGGACTAGTTCACCATTCAATTGAGGGTCAATGAAACCATTCTGACTTCTGAAGTTTTCAATCTGTACATCGGAAGACCCAAGTTCTTTACCTATTACCTGCAGACGGTCATTTATGACCTTGTCTGTGCGTCTTGCCGACTCAAACTTATTCTCGTTGCAGAGACGGTTGTATGCTACGGTAAGCTCCTTGATGAAGTCTATGGAGCGCTGCGGCAACACGTCTTTACGCGTTATCTCCGCTATTGACGTCTGTTTGGCCAGTGGTTCGACGGTAGTGTTCTTGACGTACGCCTTGGCAACCTTGTGAGGGTTGTTCACTACGGCTATGACATCACGCCCCTTGTCCGTCCACTCATTAAAGTAGAATGGGTCGGCAGCGACGGTCACTTGCATTCTACCTACGCCCGTTTTCACCTTTAACGGCAACTTGCCCTCCCCGGCAAACTCATACTTAACCTTTTCCTTTGTTGTATATTTACCCTTGACGCTCACGGTACCATTATCGCTATACTTCACTCTGACCGTGACAGGTCCTGTTATTTCGTCAAGCGACTCCTTATCCAGCGACACCTTGACAGGCACCTCGTCGTAGATGGGCTTTTTCTTAAACGTTCCTACGAGATAGTAGTCCGTGTAAAGGTGCAGCGTACGTATCACTTCCTCTGACAAGGAGACAGAGGTGATGACTTCGATTTCATTGTCAAGGCCGTTGCTTAATCCTCCACCTGACATCAACGACATCATATCCATCGAGGCAACGGCAGACTTTTTACTTTTAGAGTTGTCTTCCTTAATGAGCATTTTTGCCTCTACGGTGTACACTTTGTTCTTATACTTGACGAACAATACTGCCAGTCCGACGCAGATAACCAACGACAGGACAAACCATCTGAAATTCCGCAAGAACAGGCTCAGCAACAACTTGGCATTGATGAAGCCTTCTTCTTCATTTTCCACTTCTGTGACGTACGACGCGTCATGAACATTGTTTTCCTTCATTATTCTTGTATGGTATAGTTTTCGTTATAATTTTCTAGTATGCTTTCTCATCGTTTATGAAGATGGTCTTGAAGGTCATGAAGCATATTCTTATGTCCAGCCATAGCGACCAGTTTTCTATGTACCAGATGTCGCGTCTGATCCGTCCTTCCATCTGCGCAAGCTCCTTCGTCTCGCCACGGAAGCCCGTCACCTGTGCCAGTCCCGTCACTCCCGGTTTCACGAAGCAGCGCACCATGTACTTGTTGAGCAGCTCCGAGTACATCTGCGTATGCAACGTCATGTGCGGGCGCGGACCTACGATGCTCATGTCTCCACGCAATACATTGTAGAACTGTGGCAACTCGTCCAGGTTGGACTTGCGAAGGAAGTCACCGAAGGCGAACTTGCGTGGGTCGTTCTGTGTAGCCTGCTTCTTGTCCGCATCCGCGTTGACATGCATCGAGCGGAACTTGTAGCACGTAAAGTCCTTGCCGTCGAGTCCCGTCCTCTTCTGCTTGAAGATGAGCGGTCCGGGGCTTTGCCGCTTTATGTTATAGGCTATATAAGGCAGAAGCGGCAAGGTGCATATCAACGCCACGATACTGAAGAATATGTCGAACGCGCGTTTTATGAACCTATGGTGCAATGGTTCAAGTGCGTTGTAGTGGCTGGTATACACAATAGTATCACCTACTTGCATAGGTTTGAGCGACAGGCGTATATTACGCGCTATTCGTGGCACATAATAGAAGTGTATCACCTTTGCGTCGCAATAGTTCATGAGGTCGTGCATGTATTCCAAATCCTGACTTGGCACGCTACAATACATTTCGTCTACAAGGAAAGGCATTTTAACCTTGCCCAATAGTATTTCCTGCAGTTCCGCCCTTGTACCAAGGTGTTTCAATTCCATGGGGGCACCTTCTATTTCTTCATCGCCAAAGTATCCCCAAAGCGTATATCCGCGAGTTGCGTCAGACATTACATTATCATATATGTGCAACAATGCCGGGTCACTCCCGACGAAAAGCACCTTCCTGTTGTTGCGGCCACTTTTGCGCAACAGACGAAGCACCTGCAACTGTATCACCCTCACTAACATGACGCCCGTAAAGGTGCATGCCGCCAAGGTGGCACAAAAAGCCACTTCATTGCCATTGTGTCTTTCACTCATCATGTGTATTAGAAAAGAAAATGTAACATCAGAGAGTATTACAATGCGCAGGTTACGGTATATCAGCTGAGAATAATACACGAGACGGTTCATCACCACAGGCGGGATGATCATGAAATAGAACGAGTACACGATGGCAAGAATACAAAATGCCAACGTGGTATGCGAGTTGATGCTGCTGGGCACATCAACTGGCGAGTATGTGGTGTATAGATAAAGTACAAAACCGGAGACAGCCAAATCGGCCACCAGCGTAATCAATTTGATGTCGCGTCCGTTCTCTGTATTTGTATTCATACAATTAGACTTTGCTTTTTAAGGGGGGGGTGAACATAGTAATTCCCTGCAAAGTTACACACAAAACAATTACCAGCAAACAAAAAGCAGAAAAAATATAGTCAGAAATCACAATTTGGTCCATTTTTTTTGCCATAAAGCAAATTATTCGGTTTTTATTATTAACTTTGTACCGATTTACAAGTTAACATTAACGCAAATATGAGTTTTATAACAAACCTTTTCAAGAAAAACAACAACCCGGATAACGTTGGCGGCATGCAGGACTACATGATGTTGGTCCGCGTATACTTCCAGGCATCCATAGCAGCCCAGATAGGCATCAACAACATAGCCATGCTGCCCGACCTTCGGGTGTTCAAGACCACCTTCAAGGTGCCGACGCAGAACAACAAGCTGGGTCTTGGCGAGAAGTCTGCCTGCCGCAAGATGATGCGCGACATGTACGGCCACGACGACAACTTCTTCCGCGAGATAGACAAGAGCGTAGCCAAGAACTGCCGTAAGGTGCAGGACATGCAGACGTACCTCTACCAGTTCCAGGGATTCACACAAGATATCATGATGCTCGTCGGCAACCTGATGAAGTTCAAGATGCGCCTCCCGTCCTTCTTAAAGAAAATGCTTTACGCTATGACACAAAAGACTGTCAGCGAAATCTTTACGAAGAATGACTTCAGTGACCCTGCAACCCTTAAAGCAGTAGCGTCGGTCCGCAAGTACAACCAGCACCTCAACTTCTCCCAACAATGGGTGACAGACTTCGTCTACAACGTCGTCCTGCTCGCCAAGAAGGAGAAGCCCCAGCAGCAGGATTAGCCCCCCCCTAATATCCACATGCATTAAAACACGTATTTAGCATGCAAAACCCCGTCGTCAATTCCGAGCAATACATAAACCACTTCACAACCCGTTTGCGCCAGTTAATACTCACCCTGAAGGAAGTTCGTCTGGCAAACGGCAAATTGCGTAGTGAGCTGACCGTAAAGCAGGAGGAGATAGCCCGTCTGCGCACGCAACTTGACAAAGCGAACAACAAGTACGAGGCATTGAAGGAAGCACGCATGCTTACCATAGCCGACGATGACGTGGCAAACGCCCAGAAGCGCATCAACCGACTGATACGTTCCGTCAACCAATGCATCACCCTACTCAAGGAGGACGATAACATATAGTGCATATCACATATTATATATAGAGAGCAGTCATGACAGCAAAGCCAGCCAAACAAAACATAACCCTCAACATCTACGACACGCGCATCCCCATGGTGGTAGCCCGCGAGGACGAGGAGCTGTACCGTGAAGTGGCGCAGCTGATCAACAACCGCCTCAACCTCTACTACGACCACTACAAGGGACTGAAGAGCGACAAGGAGATAATGTACTACACGATGATTGACATCGCCTGCCTCCTTTCCAAACAGAACCGCGAAACGCACTTCAAACGGATACAGGACTTGCTCGGCGGTCTCTCCGCCGAAATAGAAGAAGCGCTCAACGAGGAATAACAACTAATATAACGAAATAACGAGCAACGAATAAATGATTTATTACATTATTATAGCCGTAGCCGCCCTTATCATCGGCGGACTATGTGGCTACCTAGTTTTCAGATATGTAATCAAGGTAAAGTACAACGAGATGATAGCCAATGCCGAGAAGGCAGCGGAAGTGCTTAAAGAGAAGAAGCTCCTCGAAGTGAAGGAGAAGTTCATCAACAAGAAGAGTGAGCTGGAGCGTGAGGTGCAGCAGCGCAACAAGAAAATCCAGCAGACGGAGAACAAACTCAAGCAGCGCGAACTCTCCCTCGGCCAGCGTCAGGACGAGCTGAACCGCCGCATGCAGGAGATGGACCAGACTGAACAACAGCTCGAGAACGAGCAGAAACTGCTTGCCCTCAAGGAGCAGGAGCTGGAGAACATGCAGACGCAGGAGCGCGAGAAGCTGGAGCAGCTCTCGGGACTCTCAGCCGACGAGGCACGCACACGTCTCGTAGAGAGCCTTAAGGACGAGGCACGCACCAATGCCCAGAGCTACATCAACGAGATAATGGACGAGGCGAAGATAAACGCCAACAACGAGGCGAAGAAAATCGTCATCAAGACCATACAACGCGTGGCAACGGAGACGGCAATAGAAAACTCCGTCAGCATCTTCCACATTGACAACGACGAGGTAAAGGGCCGCATCATCGGTCGTGAAGGCCGCAACATCCGTGCCCTTGAGGCAGCCTGCGGCGTAGAGATTGTGGTGGACGACACACCGGAAGCCATCGTCATCTCCGCCTTCGACCCCGTACGCCGCGAGACGTGCCGCCTGGCGTTGCACCAGCTCGTCACGGACGGCCGCATACACCCGGCACGCATCGAGGAGGTTGTGGCAAAGGTGAAGAAGCAGCTCGAGCAGGAGATTATCGAGACGGGCAAGCGCACCACCATCGACCTTGGCATCCACGGTCTGCACCCCGAGCTGGTACGCATCGTCGGCAAGATGAAGTACCGTTCGTCATACGGTCAGAACCTCTTGCAACACGCCCGCGAGACTGCCAACCTTTGTGCCGTCATGGCCGCCGAGCTTGGTCTGAACCCGAAGAAGGCAAAGCGCGCCGGTCTGCTGCACGATATAGGTAAGGTGCCCGACGAGGAGCTTGAGATGCCTCACGCCCTCTATGGTGCTAAGCTTGCCGAGAAGTACAAGGAGAAGCCGGACATCTGCAACGCCATCGGCGCTCACCACGACGAGATGGAGATGACCTCCCTACTCGCCCCCATCGTGCAGGTTTGCGACGCCATCTCAGGTGCTCGCCCAGGCGCACGCCGCGAGATTGTAGAAGCATACATCAAGCGTCTCAACGACCTTGAGGCTATTGCCATGAGTTACCCTGGCGTTACGAAGACCTATGCCATCCAGGCTGGTCGTGAGCTTCGCGTCATCGTGGGTGCCGACCAGATTTCTGATGCGGACATCGAGGTGCTCTCCAACCAGATTGCCATGAAGATTCAAAACGAGATGACCTACCCTGGTCAGGTGAAGATTACGGTTATCCGCGAGACACGCAGCGTTGCCTACGCCAAGTAAGCTTCCCCGAAATACGGACATAAACGAAAATCCCCCGAGAGTGACATTTAAGCTCTCGGGGGATTTATTGTATAGAATGACCCTGCCAATAAGTTTTAGGACTTTAGTGACCGTCAATCAGCCATTAATTGGTCCATTAATTTATACTTTTAGTAATAAAGGGAGAGTGCTCTAGCTGTTTAGTGCCATGAAGAGTTCGGTGGCGGTTCGGGTACGCTGTATTAGTCCTTTGAGGCGTGTCATGGCCTCGGTGGCGTTCATGTCTGCTATGGACTTGCGCAGCACCCACATCTTGTTGATGGTCTCCTCGTCAAGCAGCAGGTCGTCGCGGCGTGTACTTGACTGTACGAGGTTGATGGCCGGGAAGATTCGCTTGTTTGCCAGCTGGCGGTCGAGCTGCAGCTCGGAGTTGCCCGTTCCCTTGAACTCCTCGAAGATCACCTCGTCCATCTTTGAACCCGTGTCCGTGAGCGCCGTAGCAACGATGGTGAGCGAACCTCCACCCTCTATATTACGTGCCGCGCCGAAGAAACGCTTTGGCTTTTGGAGGGCGTTGGCGTCCACACCACCCGTGAGCACCTTACCGCTGGCCGGGGCTACAGTATTGTATGCACGGGCGAGACGCGTGATGGAGTCAAGGAAGATGACTACATCGTGTCCGCACTCTACGAGACGCTTTGCCTTTTCGAGTACGAGGCTGGCAATCTTGACGTGGCGTTCGGCCGGTTCGTCGAATGTAGAGGCTATCACCTCGGCGTTTACCGTGCGTGACATGTCCGTAACCTCCTCAGGTCGCTCGTCTATGAGCAGCATCATGATGTATGCCTCGGGATGGTTGGCAGCGATGGCATTTGCGATGTCCTTCATAAGCATCGTCTTACCCGTCTTCGGTTGCGCCACGATGAGGGAGCGCTGACCCTTTCCGAGCGGAGCGAAGAGGTCTACGATACGTGTGGACGGTGTTGTGGTTGCCGGCGACCCCGTCAGGTTGAACTTCTCTTCGGGGAAGAGCGGTGTGAGGTTTTCGAACGATATACGGTCGGAGATGTCCTTCGGGTCGCGACCGTTCACCTTGATGAGCGATGTCATGGTGAAATATCTCTCGCTTCCGTATGGCGGACGCACGTAGCACTCTACAGTATCGCCCGTCTTGAGGAAGTTCGACTTCACCTGCTGGGTAGTCAGGTGCACGTCGTCGGGCGAGGAGAGGTAGTTGTAGTCCGAGGAGCGGAGGAATCCGTATCCGTCGGGCATTATTTCCAACAGTCCGCAGGCGGTTATCATGCCGTCGAAGTCGAAGTCTCCGTCCTCAGCCGTTGTTTCCTCTATGTTGTCGGACGGTTGCTGCTGTGGCTCGCCTGCTATATAGTTGTCGTAGAAAGTGAGCTTCTCGCTGTCCTCTACGGGGAGGTCCTGCAGTATGATGAAGTCGGTGCCGTCGCCTGGGTCTCCTTCCCAGATGCCGTTGGTGTTTACGGCTGCGTTGTTGGCATTAATCTTCTGCTGGAGCTGTTGCATGAGTTCCTTGTTCTCCTGTCCCTCGTCGTTGGAGTCCCCAGGCTGATATGTCGATTCGGGTACAACGGCAACGTCCTCAGCTTCCTGTTCCTCTTGTGTTTCTTGTACGTCGACAACGGGTGGTTCCGCTTTCGCTACGGTGTCGTCAGCTTCAGCCTTCTGTTGGTTGGATTGTGCCAAGGCTGCTGCAGCTGCCTCTGCCGCCTGTATAATTTCTTCCTTCGTGCGTCGGCGTCGTCGCTTTGGAGCAGCAACGGCCGGTGGTTCGTCCATCGTAGCGCTAACTGTTTGTGGTTCTTTACCTTCTTCATTGTCAGCCTTTGAGTCCTCATCAGCAGCTGCTCGTGCAGCCAGTTCAGCCTTGCTTGGGCGTCCTCTCTTGCGTTTTGGTTTCTCCACAACGGGCATTTCCTCGGAGAACAGTTCCCCTTGAATAGCCGCAACGTCCGCCTGATTCTTCAGTTCGTCTTCGTTATTCATTATTTTCGTGTTGTTTTTTGTAAAGGGGGAATGAGTTTCCAGGTGTTGAGCGTTTGTTGTGTGCTCTTAAAATTAATTGGAAACTCGATGCTTTACGCATTAATATGCGTGCAAAGGTACGTTATTTTTCTTAAACGTCAAAAATATTCATGTATTTTTTTACGGCAAGCTATAAAAAAGGCCCCAAAAGTCTCAGTTGCCTACAGGGAGGCCGTCGTTTCCTACATGAAACGTATTGACGTTATGATATTTGCGCCTACGTGTGCGTTAAGTTTACGTACGAGTTCGGTGGTACGCATGGCAAGGTCAGAGCGTAGTGCCGGTGCGTCAAGTCTCACGACTAGCGTCTGGTTCTGGATTTTTACGTCTTTGGTGTGAGATGCTATGACTGGTCCTGCCGTCTCTGGCCAAGCGGCGATGAGACGCCTTTGCAGTAGTGGTGTCTCCAGGCCGTTTGCCCTCAGGAAGGCTCTGAGTGCCAGTTCTATTTTTTCGGGGTGCCTTCTGAACATATCGTTTGTATTCTTGTGCGTCCCTTTGGTGAGGGGCGATGGTGTTTATGCTCCCGTATATTCGCTCATGTCGATGGTTTCTCCGTCTTTGTTTTTGAACTTGTACTCGAGGTATGCGAGTTCTTGCGACGGTAGCAGGCTCCATGCGAATCCGTAGCGGCATTGCCATTGTCGGCGTAGGGAGAAGAGTCCCTTGTTGATGTATGCGTGTACGTAGGGGTGTACGTAGAGAGTGAAGTTTTTCTCCCCTACCCTTTTGAGCAGGTATTCCACTTTATGCTCGAGTTCGTCGGCGAAGAGCACTGAGGGCTTGATAGTACCCGATCCGTGGCAAGTGGGGCATTCCTCCTCGACGTGTAGGTCCATTGCGGGGCGCACGCGCTGTCGTGTTATCTGCATGAGTCCGAACTTGGAGAGTGGCAGTATGTTGTGGCGTGCGCGGTCTTTCTGCATGTTCTTGCACATGTGTTCGTAGAGTAGCTGCCGGTCTTCGGCGAGCTTCATGTCGATGAAGTCGACGACGATGATGCCGCCCATATCGCGCAGGCGCAGCTGGCGTGCGAGTTCGTCGGCGGCTCCGAGATTGACGTCGAGTGCGTTTGCTTCCTGTCCTCCATCGCCATGGCTGCGGTTGCCGCTGTTGACATCGACGACGTGCATGGCCTCTGTGTGCTCTATGATGAGGTATGCTCCGTGCTTGTAGTTGACTGTTTTTCCGAATCCGGACTTGAGCTGCTTCGTGACGTTGAAGTTGTCGAAGATGGGCACGCGTCCCTGATATAGTTTCACGATGCCGACGCGTTCGGGTGCGATGAGTTCGACGTACTGACGTATTTCCTGGTATACGTCGGGGTCGCTGACGTAGATGTTTTCGTACGTTGGGTTGAAGAGGTCTCTAAGCAACGCCACAGCCCTGCTGCTTTCTTCGTAGACGAGCGTAGGGCGTTTGTCGGTGCGTTGTATGCGGCGTAGTGTCTCTTCCCAACGGGAGGTAAGGTTTTTCACCTCAGACTCGAGTTCTTCGGCTGTCACTCCCTCTGCCACCGTACGTACGATGATGCCGCAGTTGGCCGGTTTCACCTTCTGTACAATCTGCTTCAGTCGGGTTCTCTCTGCGCTGTTTTTTATTTTTGTGGAGACGTTTACCTTCTCTGCAAATGGCATTAAGACGAGGAAGCGTCCGGCGAAGGACAGTTCTCCCGACAGACGTGGCCCTTTGGTGGAGATGGGCTCCTTGACGACCTGTACGAGCACGTCCTGACCAGCCTTTAGCGTGGAGGTGATGACGCCGTCTTTGGGTAGTCCCGGCATGGGGCGTGCTTCCTGGAAGGGGAAGAGCTTCTTGCGGTCGGCGCAGACTTGCTTGAGGTATTTCTCGTATGAGGGATAGTAAATGCCCAAGTCGAGGTAATGCAGGAAGGCGTCTCGCTCGTATCCTACGTCGACGAAAGAGGCGTTGAGTCCCGGCATGGTTTTCTTTACCTTTGCGAGGTATATGTTGCCGACATTGAACCCTGACTGTCTTGGGTCAGTCTGGTATTCTACGAGTACTTTGTCCTCGAGTAGTGCGATGGAAATTTCTTTTTCGTTGACGTCTATGATTACTTCGCTTGTCATAAATCTCAGTATAGGGTGTGTAGAGAGTGTGCTCTTGGTGTGTACGAGTGCTGCTTGCCGTTGAAGGTGGGTGGTACAGGAATTGTGTTTTCTTGGGTAAAAAAAGAAGGGCAAGGCAACCTTTTTTCCGTTGGAAAAAGATTGTCCCTGCCCTCTAATTCTTCTTTACGTAAAGATGTAAGTACGTGGAAGAAACGTGTCACTTAGGCGAGCTTACTTGCTCTTATGACGATTCTTTCTCAGTCTTTTTTTACGCTTGTGAGTAGCCATCTTGTGGCCCTTCTTCTTTTTTCCGTTAGGCATAATTGTGTGTATTTTTATTGTTTATGATTATTAATCTTCGTCTGTTACGACCTCGCCCTTCATTTCCTGCTGGAAGCTCTTGGCAGGCTTGAATCCTGGATAGTTGTGTGCAGGGATCTGGATGGTTGTGTTTTGTGAGATGTTACGTGCTGTCTTTGCTGCGCGTTTTTTTACGACGAACGTTCCGAATCCACGCAGGTAGACGTTTTCTTCAGCGAGCATAGCGTTTCGGATGGCGCGCATCATGGCCTCAACGGTTACGGTGACGTCTTTTTTGGCAACGCCAGTGCTCTCAACGATTTCGTTAATGATATCTGCCTTTGTCATTGTTTGTTATTTGTTGTTTTGTTCAAATTGCGTGCAAAGGTACATATTTTTTTGTTATAACGAAAATCTTTAGGAGTTTTTTTTACTTTTTGCCTAATTTCTTGTTAGTTAGACTCCTCTCCGCCTATTTTAATTGAATGCGCAGGGCAGTATGTCGGCCACGCTTTCGGCTATGAGTGCCTCGTCGCGCCCTCCCATGATGATGCGCAGGGGTCTCTGGTAGCGTTGCTCCACCTCCACCATGGCTTGCCGGCACATGCCGCATGGGGTGACGGGTTCGGGGCTGTACATTCCGTCGGGGTCGAGGGCTGCCAGGGCGAGGGCAACGATGGGCTCGTCTGGGAAGACGTTCTGGGCGGTGCACAGCGTGGAGCGTTCGGCGCAGATACCTACGGGGTATGAGGAGTTCTCCTGGTTTGCCCCCTGCACGGTACCTCCGTTGGCAAGTCTTACGGATGCTCCCACGCGGAAGTGGCTGTACGGGGCGTAGGACTTTGAGATGGCCTCGCGTGCACGGTCGAGGAGGTGACGGTCTTCTTCGTTGAGTTCTTCGAGTTTGATTCTTGTAAGCATAGTGTCTGTGTCTGGTTAGGTTTTCTATAAACGCAGTGCAAAGTTACAAAAAATTTTTGAGCCTGCAAAATTTCCAGAGCAGTTTTCCTGTTTGCCGGCTCAAGAAACGCTCCGGTGCGTGACAGTGACAGTGACAGTTCGATTTTCCGAAGGTGCATTTTTGAGGCAGAGGGGTAATATGGGAAGTTACTATATATATATT
>CAVCKM010000109.1:0-27287 GCA_963602765.1 Alistipes putredinis
CTACCGGACTAAGCCGTTATGACGGGTTCAGATTCAAGAATTTCTACAACATCCCTGCAGATACCACTTCTATCAAAAGCAATAGCATTGACGAAATACAATGCGCACCAAATGGAGACATGTGGATTAGGACCGATTTGGGCTACTCCATATATTCTGCCCACAACGAGAAATTCACCAACAACCTCATCCCATGGATGCGAAAACACGGAATACAAGGGTACAAACTGGAACGTGTATTTTTCGACAAACAGGGCAACACATGGGTTGTAGTCAATGGTATCGGCATCTATTTTCTTCAAAAGAATTCTACGGCAGCTTACCTGTTCGAAGCCAGCAAATACTCACTTGCCGACAAGTCGAACAAAAACACTTCTGACTTCATACTATGCAACGCCAACCCGGGACACGCCAGCAAGAAGAGCAAACAGACTTTGCCGTACGACCTCGTAACTTGTATCACGCAGCAGGGGAATACGGTGGTCGTTACATACACTACTGGCATAATGATTTGTCTGGACGGCAACAAACGACGCATCAATTGGATTAACAAGAGATTCGCCAACATGACTGGTTACACCGCCCATGACTACATCCTCTACATTGACAATAAGCAGAACTATTGGTTGAACGACCACTTCTCTTGCCACTCCTGGGTATACTCGTCCGCTCAAAAAAAATGGTACGACGAAGTAAACTCCTTCCTTGCCGCTAACGGAATCGAAGGGGTAGCCCTAAACCATTACATAAAATACATCGCCCAAGACAGCAAACAGAACTTGTGGTTGGCAAGCGAACACGATGGCCTGTTCCGCATCAACCTCGACAACAAGACATGGGGAAATTACGTCTACGACCGCAACCAACCGAATCCTATACCTAACAACACTTTGCAATGTATCTACATCGACAGCAAAGATGAAGTTTGGATTGGAACATACAAAAACGGCATCGCCTACTACTCCCCTTCCCTATCCTATTTCCCTACATTCCTTATCGGGGACATTAATACCATCGTGCAGGACCGGACTGGCAATTACTGGTGCGGCAGCAACGACAATGGACTCGTCTGCTACAATCTCACTACTGGTCAGGCAACACGGTACAACAGGCAACAGACAAAACTGGGGTCTGACATATTCGTCTGCAGTTACCGAGCCAATGATGGTAGTCTGTGGATGGGCACGTTCAACGGTGGTATGCTGCACTACAGCAATGGACAGTTCACAGCATACCGCAAGCAAAAGGACGGACTTGCCAACGACAACGTCTGGTCTATCTGCGAAGACCATAACAGCGACATCGTCATTGGCACACTGGGATCAGGCATACAGGTGTACAATAGACAAACGGGCAAGTTCCATACGTACAACACACAAAACAGCTCACTACGCTCTGACTATATTTCTGCCATCCGTATCAGCCGTCTCGGCTATTACATCATAGGTACGTCACTCGGCATAGACGTATTCAATCCGCGCACCAAAGAGATTTACCCTCTACCTGCGACAAAAGACGCCTCAGCGTTTTCAAGCCACATCTCAAACGATATTTACATCGACAGCCGCGGACTTATTTGGAATGCCAACATGTCCGGCCTTGATGTCTATGACCCTGAGAGCGAACGTATTTACCATATCTATGAAACTCCGCGAATGTCATACGGCGTAAGCGAAGACTCCCATGGCTCCATTTGGGTGTCTTCGTCCACAGGAGTGTCACGCATAAAAGTCGGGCGCAATGGCGACAACCTCACCTTCTTCACCAATAAGTTTACCCATGCGGACGGACTGCAACAAAGGCATTTCAACTATCGTGCAATATATTGTGACAACAACGACCGGATAATCGTTGGCGGTCAAGACGGAATAAACGTCATACCGGCATCTGCGCAAAATGTAAAACCGGAAAACGCAAACGTCATCTTCTCAGACATCATGATGTACGACCACGTACTGAAGGTTGGAGAGAACTACAACGGTCGCGTGATTCTCACCGAGTCACTTGCCAACTCCAGGGAACTCCGTTTGCGCCACAACGAAAATGCATTTACGATACTGCTGGCATCCGACAACATCTCTCTACCCCAGAAGAACCATTTTCAATATCGTCTTATCGGATTCGACAAGGATAAGGACAAATGGATTACCACAATGGAGGGACAACCGAGCATCAGCTACATGAACCTCTCGCCAGGCACGTACACTCTACAAGTACGTGTCGTAGACCGCAACGGCATTGCAAGCAAAAACATCTGCGAGCTACGCATTGTCATCGAACCACCAGTATGGCTCTCGTGGTACGCTTTGGCTTTCTACGTTATCATTGCGTGTTGCTTGGCGTGGTTCGCATGGTATTTCACATGGCACCGGAGGATGACAGAGATGAAGATGACTCACCTGAGAAATGAAGCCGAGCGCGAACACAAGTCCAACGAAATGAAGCTTAGCTTCCTTACCAATATCAGTCACGAACTGCGTACTCCACTCTCGCTGGTCATCGCTCCTGTGCAATCGCTCATAGAAGAAGAGACGGACGACAAAAAGCGTTCCCGACTCGAAATGATTCTGCGCAATGCACGCCGACTGCTCAACCTTGTCAACCAAACACTCGATCTGAGGAAAATTGACGTTGGACGCATGAACCTGAAACTGGAGCGTACGGACATCGTCAAGTTCATCAACGATATCGTCGACAACTTTGCAACGCTTAGCCAAAAGAGAATACAGATGTCCTTCATCGCCAATCCGAAGTACATCTACGCTACTTTTGACAAGGACAAGATATCGAAGGTCATCAATAACCTTCTCTCCAACGCATATAAATTCACTCCTGCAGAAGGAGGCGAGATAAGCGTGACTATTAACATCCACAACGGTTACAACAACCTGCCGTCCTCTTCAGAAGAATATGTATCTATCAGCGTAGCAGACAACGGATGCGGCATTAGCGACGAAAACAAACGACACATCTTCGAACGCTTCTACCAAATATCCAGCGACAAGGAGCCTGTCTTCGGAGGTAGCGGACTGGGACTGCATATAGCCAAAGAATATACGGAGATGCACGGCGGACAAATCCGTGTCTCAGACAACAAGACAGACGGAGTAAAATGTGGCACTGTATTCAACATTATACTTCCCACCCACCTGAAAATGGAGGAAGACAATACCGAAATTGCCACCGAGTCCAAGGACATAAGTAAGCCCCATACTACGGAAACTTCGGCAGATACGACACCAAATGCCGAACAAGCTGATGATAATGACATCAAGGTTTGCGGTCACGCCGGAAAACCACGCCTTCTCATCGTAGATGACAGTGAAGACTTTTTAATGTTTATGTCAGAAATCCTCTCAACTCAATATGACGTAACTACGGCAACCAACGGTATTCTTGCTCTAAAAGCTATGGAAGAGCAACGCCCGGACATCATTCTCTCAGACGTCATGATGCCTGAGATGGACGGCAACACCTTCTGTCAAAAAGTGAAAGGTGACGACAGGTGGAAGACCATACCTTTTGTCATGCTGACAGCGCGTCTTTCCACTGAACACGAAATAGAAGGACTGTCCAATGGAGCTGACGAATACTTCACAAAACCATTCAATATCGACATACTCAACATACGCATCAAACGACTTTTAAACAGACAAAATACTTTGCCTACAAATACAGACCAAGATATAGCCACCATAACAGAAGACAAAGACAATGCAATTACACCGCTCGACCAAAAATTCATTGACAAAGTGACAAAGTACGTCGAAGATAACCTGTCCAATACAGACCTTACCGTAGAGAAACTGAGCGAAGACATGGGAATGTCGCGCGTCAACCTCTACAAACGAGTCTTGTCGCTCACAGGCAGCACACCTTCCGAGTTCATACGCAACATTCGCATGCAACACGCCAAGCACCTGCTGATGAACGAAGGATACAACGTCAGTGAAGTGGCTTACCGCGTAGGCTTCAACCAACCGCGCCTATTCTCCAAATACTTCAAGGAGCAGTTCGGTATACTGCCTTCACAGATTACAAAACACCAATAGAAATTCCTAAACAACAAACTAAAAAACATACCACCTATGAAACGAACCTTATTTTCCGTTGCTATGCTACTCAATGTGATGGCTGCTCTCGCAGCCAACTACACTAATACGGGGCACGGCATCAAGTTGAACATTCCAAATGCCTCAGCAGGAGCACCGAAACTGGTGAACCTTGAAGTCATCAATAATGACATAATTCGTGTGCACGCTACTGCCGAAGACCGTTTCCACGAGAAGCAAAGCCTCATCGTTGTACCGCAAAAGTCTGAAGCAAAATACAGTGTGTCATCCAAGAATGGATTTGTCACAATAAAGACCGAACACATCAGCGCAGTCGTCGAGGAAGCTACGGGAAAGGTGTCCTTCTACGATGCAAAAGGTAAAGTCCTCCTCAAGGGTACACAAAACAACATGACGTTCAAACCATACACCGTACCGGCAAATGCCATTGGAAACGGGACCATCACTGATGCCCAACGGAACGGCTGGTCATGGAACTTGTCCTTCGACAGTCCTGCTGACGAGGCGTTCTATGGATTGGGACAACATCAGGCGGAGGAGTACAACTATAAGAACAAAAACGAGGAACTCTTCCAATACAATACCAAGATATCCATTCCATTCGTTATTTCCAATAAAAACTACGGACTTCTTTGGGACAGCTATTCTCTCGGCCGTTGGGGCAACCCTAACGCCTACCAACAGCTCGGCGAGCAATTTAAGTTATATAACAAAGAAGGAAAGACTGGTTCAATAACCGGCACTTACACGGCAGCAGACGGAACATCACTTGTTCGCCAGGAAGACTCTATCTACTTCGAGGATTGCTTTGGCGTGAAAAACCTCCCTGAAGGTTTCAAACTTAAAGGAGCAAAGGTTGTTTATGAAGGAGAGATAGAGCCAAAGGTCACTGCTCTATACCATTTCATAAACTACTACGCGGGTTACATGAAGATTTTCATCGACGGCAAGGAAGTAATGCCGGAGCGTTGGCGTACAGCATGGAATCCAAACTCACATAAGTTCACCGTCAATCTGGAGAAAGGAAAACGTGTGCCACTACGCATCGAATGGTTGCCCGACGGCGATGTCTCATACTGCGGACTACGCGTGGCAACACCAACATCCGAACAAGAGCAAGGACGCATAAACATCTGGAGCGAGATGAGCCGCGACATGGACTATTACTTCATTGCAGGCAAAGATATGGACGGAGTAATCTCCGGCTACCGCACACTCACCGGCAAGGCACAGATAATGCCAAAATGGGCTATGGGCTTCTGGCAGAGTCGTGAACGCTACAAAACGTCAGACGAGATTGTCAGCACCCTCGACGAGTTCCGCAAACGTAAAATTCCTGTAGACAACATCGTACAGGACTGGAACTATTGGGCTGACGACCAGTGGGGCAGCCACCAGTTTGAACCTTCACGCTATCCCGACCCTCAGAAGATGCTTGACGAGGTACATGCAAAGGGTGGACGCTTCATGATTTCCGTTTGGCCAAAGTTCTATCATACTACTGCCAACTACAAGGAACTTACCTCGAATGGCTGGATGTACACACAAGCCGTGAAAGACTCACTGCGCGACTGGGTAGGCCCTGGCTACATCGCCGGATTCTATGATGCCTACGCTGCAGGTGCACGAAAGATGTTCTGGCGTCAAATGGACGAGAATCTATTCTCCAAATACAATCACGGCATTGATGCATGGTGGATGGATGCCTCAGAGCCAAATGTTCGTGACTGTACACCACTATGGTATCGTAAGGCACTATGTGGACCAACGGCACTGGGTTCCAGCACAGAATATTTCAATGCATACTCTATCGTCAATGCCGATGCCATCTATAATGGTCAGCGAAGCGTAGCTCCAAACCAGCGCGTCTTCCTGCTCACACGTAGTGGTTTCGCAGGACTGCAACGCTACTCTACCGCTTCATGGAGCGGCGACATCGGTACACGGTGGGAGGATATGCGTGCGCAAATGACGGCAGGTCTGAACTTCTCCATGTCTGGCGTCCCCTTCTGGGGAATGGACATAGGCGGATTCTGCGTTGAAGACCGTTACGTTGCTGCACAGAGTAAGTTCAACAATACTGGCGAGGAAAACGCCGACTTGACAGAATGGCGAGAGATGCAAACCCGATGGAATCAGTTCGGTTGTTTCGTACCTCTCTACCGCACACATGGTCAGTGGCCTACGCGCGAAGTATGGAACATTGCCCCAGAGAACCATCCTGCCTACAAGAGCATCGTCTACTACGACAAGTTGCGTTACCGCATGATGCCTTACCTCTACTCCATCGCTGCATGGGCAAACTTGAAGGACTACACTCTCATGCGCGGTCTAGTCATGGACTTCAACGGCGACGAGAAGGTCAACAACATTGGCGACCAATGGATGTTCGGACCTGCATTCATGGCTTGTCCTATAGGATACTACAAAGCACGCTCACGTGAAGTTTACCTGCCAAAGCAATGCGGATGGTACGATCTGTATACGGGCAAGCACTACACTGGAGGTCAGACAATTACCGCTGAGGCTCCATACGAGAAGATTCCAGTCTTCGTACGCGAAGGTGCCATCGTTCCATTTGGTCCGGAAATACAGTACTCTAACGAAAAACCTGCTGAACTCATCAATCTCTACGTCTACGGAGGTAAGGATGCCGAGTTCCTGCTCTATGAGGACGAAGGAACAAACTATGATTATGAGAAGGGCAAATCTGCTTCAATACTCATCAAGTACAATGACAAGAGCCGTACCGTCACATTCGGCAAGCGGACAGGTTCCTTCGACGGAATGTTGACGCAACGCCGCTTCAACGTGGTCTTCGTTACACCTGAAAGCCAGACGACTCTAAATCTTGAATCTCCAACTGGCAAGATGGTGCAGTACGATGGCAAAGAAGTCAAAGTAAAGCTTTAGACTAACGGGTCTAAGGTTACCTATCTAAAACTTTAAATTTTTATGACCAAACTCCCACTCATAGCTTTTGCTCTCATGGCAGCACTCAACGCACAAGGACGCACACGTCAAAACATCGACTCTGACTGGCGCTTCCTTCTCGCTGACTCCGCCATGATGAGCTCTCCACGCTACGACGACAGTGCTTGGCGCACCTTAGACCTTCCACACGACTGGAGCATTGAAGGCGACTTCCTCGCCTCCGCTCCAGCCGGGAACGGAGGCGGTGCATTGGCTGGCGGAGTGGCATGGTACCGTAAACACCTAATCGTCAACGACAACGACCGCTCCAAACGATGGTTCGTTGACTTTGACGGAGTTTATATGAACTCGTCTGTCTATGTAAACGGCAAACTGTTAGGTCAACGCCCATACGGTTACTCCAGCTTCCGCTACGACATTACCCCATATCTCTACACCGACGGCCGAGACAACATCATCGCCGTCCGTGTCGACAATGGGAAACAACCCAACAGCCGTTGGTACAGCGGTTCGGGAATATACCGCCACGTCTGGCTCGTAAGCACCGCGCCTGTCGCCATAGCACATTGGGGGACATTCGTGGAAACGACAATAGCAAAGAATGGCAAAGCAATTGTCAACGTCAGCACAACTTTGGAAAACTCCACTTCGCAGAAACAAACTGCCGTTGTGCGACATACTCTATTGGATGCAAACGGAAAGGCTGTAGCTTCTTCGTCTTCCCAAATCACACTTCCGCCCAATACGAAAGGTGTTTATACGGCAGAGACGAACGGTACGGATAACCTGCCCGTTTCTCGCCAGAAGATGCAGTTTGCAAAACCTCACCTCTGGAATGTCAATGACCCGTATACGTACAAGGTACACACGGAGGTGGTGGTTGACGGCAACGTGGTGGACTCCTACGACACACCCACCGCAGCACGCTCCTTCCGTTTCGACCCTGCACAAGGATTCTTCCTTAATGGCAAACCTATGAAGATTAATGGTGTCTGCCACCATCACGACATGGGTGCTCTCGGTACAGCCATCAATGAGGACGCTATCTATAGGCAGCTGAAGAAGTTGAAGGACATGGGGGTAAACTCCATCCGTTGTACACACAATCCGCCAGCCCCAGAACTGCTTACCATGTGCGACACGATGGGATTCATAGTACAGGACGAAGCATTCGACATGTGGAGACGCAAAAAATCTACATACGACTACGCCCAGTACTTCGACAAATGGTGGCGACGCGACCTGACAGACCTCATCCGTCGCGACCGTAACCATCCCAGTGTCATGATGTGGAGCATCGGCAACGAGGTACTGGAGCAATGGAGCGACGCGTCGGCTGATACCCTCACGCTGGAGCAAGCCAACCTTATTCTTAACGCCGGGCACGATGCGTCCACCCTGGCTCATGGCGACTCCTTAACTGTCCAGTCACTACTTACACGCGAACTTGCAGCAACGGTAAAGAGTCTGGACACGTCACGTCCCGTCACAGCTGGATGCAACGAGCCAGACCCGGGCAATCATCTGTTCAAGAGCGGAGCACTCGATATCATAGGTTTCAACTACCATCACCAGTGGGTGGCTGATGTGCCGAAGAATTTTCCCGGCAAACCATTTATGTTCTCCGAGAGTGTCTCAGCCCTTGCTACACGCGGATATTATCGCATGCCTGCCGACTCTATACGTCAGGCACCTGATGCATGGTGGAAACCATACACAGACCCGTCATTCCAATGCAGCGCATACGACAACGACCACGTGCCATGGGGCTCTAATCACGAGACGACATGGGACGTGGTGAAGCATACTCCTTGGTGTGCAGGACAGTACATATGGACTGGTTGGGACTACATCGGCGAACCTACCCCCTACTCCTTCCCTGCCCATACGAGTTACTTCGGCATTATCGACCTCGCAGGTTTCCCAAAAGACTCATACTATATGTATCAGAGCGAATGGACCCAAAAGGATGTACTTCATCTTTTTCCACATTGGAACTGGTTGCCCGGTCAACAAGTCGACCTGTGGTGTTATTATAACAATGCAGATGAAGTGGAACTGTATCTCAACGGGAAGAGTCAGGGCATACGCAGAAAAGCCGACAGCCACCAGTATCATGTAGCATGGAAAGTGACGTTCGAACCTGGCACACTTGAAGTCGTCTCACGCAGAAACGGTAAAGAAGTGACACGCCGAACCGTAAAGACCGCCGGTCAGCCTCACCATCTGAGACTGTCTGTAGACCCGTCCACAAGTCTTTCCGACACCTCACGCACTACATGGAGCGAAGGAAGCTCCTTGGCATTTGTCACGGTAGAAGTAGTCGACAAGGATGGCAATGTCTGCCCACGCGCCTCCAACGAGATCCATTTCTCAATAGAAGGTGCAGCCAAAATCGTAGGTGTGGACAACGGTGCGCAATGGACTACCGAACGTTATAAAGCCGACCACCGCAACGCTCTCCACGGTAAAGCACTCGTAATACTACAGTCTACCGGCAACGGCAACGTGACACTCCATGCCGAAACATACGACTTGCCACAATCCACAATAAGTCTGACCGCGAAGAAATAGTATAATAAATCCAAAAAACCATGTGCCGCGCAAAGTTTTATAGATTATTTTTACTAACTTTGCAGACATGATTAGATTAAGCCTACCCAAAATAAGCATACGTACAACCATTAACTTTCTGACACTTAGTTTCTTGCTCATCTCTTGTCCAGCGCAAGTTTCCGCTCAAGAGTATAAGTATGAATGTGAGGACACGTGCCAACACATACACGGCATCGACATCTCACACTATCAGGGAGAAGTCTTTTGGGAAACCATCGGAAACGACACCAAGATGGCGTACGTATACATCAAAGCCACTGAAGGCGGCGACCGCATAGACTCCAAATACGAACAAAACCTACTTACAGCCCACGAATACGGGTTGAAAGTAGGTTCTTACCATTTCTACAGACCAAAGACTCCACAGGAGACACAACTCGGCAACTTCGTACTGCAGTGCCGCCCCTCAGAGCAAGACCTCATACCGATGATTGACGTGGAGAGTACTGGCGGTCTGCCAACAGAAGAGTTCTGCGACTCCCTCTTCAAGTTCCTTGAACTCGTGGAGGAAGTCTATCGTCAACGACCACTCATCTACACCGGTACCAACTTCTACAACAAGCACCTCGCAGGCAAACTGGACAGATACCTCATCATGATAGCCCAGTACACGGAGAGGCTCCCTGTACTCATTGATGACCGCGACATTACCATGTGGCAATACACAGGCAAAGGCCATCTCAACGGAATACGTGGATACGTGGACAAAAGCCGCTTCATGGGCAACCACAAACTGCGCGAGATACGCTTCAAACACAGACGTGGAGAAGACTAGACGCATAAAATACAGCCCCACTTAACCTCTTAACGCCCCTACACTATGTCTCTAATATTCTGTCCAGAATGTGGACGCCAGATAAGCGACAAGGCAGAAGCCTGCCCAAACTGCGGATTCCCCGTACATAAGCTTTACACTCAAGCCAACACTGGTCCGCAACCTTCCGCTGCGCAACCCACGGACTTCCAACAGCAATCCCAAAGCCAACAGCAATACACCGCACAAGGCAACGACACTCAGCCCCAACAACCGAGCAGAGAGCAGGCAGACGCACCACGTCCAAAGAAGAAGTCACACTGGACGTTGATTGTCGGGTTCGGCATAGCCCTAACTATCTGTGGCGTAGGCTACTACTATTATAATGACGCACGTAGCCAGCAGGAGATGGACGACTATACCCTCGCCATGCAAAGCGACGACCAACTGGTTATGGAGTCCTACCTGCTCCGGTATCAGGACGCACCTGCGGAGCACCGCGACTCCGTCACCCAGCGCATAGCCACCTTCAAACAGCTCGACAACGATTGGACAAACGCGCAGGCAAGCGGTTCACGCAACCTGCTGACGGACTACGTCAAGACCCATCCGGACTCGCCGCATAAGGGTACGGCACTCAACATGATAGACTCCATCGACTACTCTATTGCCAAACGACAATACCAAACTTCCAACGGCAATCTCAACGCCATAAAACAGTATCTGCAAGCGCACCCCGACGGACGATACGCCAGCGAAGCGCAGGGGTTCATAGAAGAATACGAAGCCACAAACGTCTCCTCAGAAGACATTGCCACGGCACGCTCCGTATGCAAGAAGTTCTTCCAGGCGATCAACTCCAAGAACGAACCCAAACTGCTTGAGACCGTGGCAACGACACTCTCCTCCTTCCTCAACCGTCCAAGTGCTTCCTGCTCAGACGTCGTCACGTTCATGAACAAACTTTACAAAGATGACATCACAAACATGAACTGGCACATCCTTGACGACTTCAAGGCTGAGAAGGTAAAAGGCGAAGACGGCAAGTACACCCTACAGGTGCAGTTCGGGGCAGAGCAAAAGATAGAACGCACCGACGCTTCGAAGGAAAACTACGGACGCTACATCATTTCGGCAGAAGTATCGCCTGAGGGACTCATCTCAAAATTCAACATGAAAAAAGTCGAAGGCAAAAAACAGTAAACAACAAACACAATAACAACACACATCCTCCATGCATCACTTCAAATGGCTCATAGACCAACCCACTGACCTACAACAAAAGCAGGCAGCCGAACTTGGCGAGAAACTTAACATCTCGCCACTACTCACTATGCAGCTCGTGAAGCATGGCATCACTACCGAAAGCCGTGCAAAACGATTCTTCCACCCACAGCTTTCCGACCTCATCGACCCGTTCCTCATGAAGGATATGGACGTGGCAGTTGACAGACTCAACGACGCCATCGGACGCAAGGAGAAGATTATGGTCTACGGCGACTATGACGTAGACGGATGCACCGCCGTCGCACTCGTCTACAAATTCATACGCCAATACTACAGCAACGTTGAATACTACATCCCCAACCGCTACGATGAGGGCTACGGCGTAAGCCGCCAAGGCATCGACTACGCCAGTGAGCGGGGCATCAAGCTCATCATCATACTCGATTGCGGCATCAAGGCGCACGAAGAAATCGCCTACGCCAAGGAACACGGAATCGATTTCATCATCTGCGACCACCACACGCCTGACGAAACACTTCCACCTGCCGTCGCCATCCTCAACCCCAAACGCACCGATGACCCATACCCATTCAAACACCTCTGCGGATGCGGCGTAGGTTTCAAGTTCATGCAGGCGTTCTCCAAGAACAACGGTATTCCCTTCTCTAAACTCATCCCCCTACTCGACCTCTGCGCCATAGCCATAGCTGCAGACCTTGTGGAAGTGACAGAAGAAAACCGTATCCTCGCCTACCACGGGCTCAAGCAGTTGAACCAACATCCATCCGTCGGCGTGAAGGCCATTCTGGACATCTGCCGACTTGGCGAGCGAGAGATTTCCATGTCCGACATCATGTTCAAGATAGGACCGCGCATCAACGCTTCCGGCAGAGTGGAGAATGGAAGACGCTCCGTCGACCTCCTGGTGCAGAGAGACTATTCTGTCGCCCTGAATGATGCCTATGAAATAAATGCATACAACGAGCAACGCAAGGACATCGACAAGCAGATGACCGAGGAGGCAAACAACATCGTAGAACGCATCGACAAGACACAACACCACCCGCAATGCATCGTCCTCTATGACGAGTCGTGGAACAAGGGGGTCATCGGTATCGTGGCTGCCCGACTTGCCGAGATTTACTACCGCCCTACCGTCATCCTTGCCCGCGAGGGCGACTTCGCTACAGGGTCGGCACGTGCCGTTGCAGGCTTCGACGTATATAGCGCAATAAAAAGCTGCCGCGACCTTCTGGTCAACTTCGGCGGACACACCTATGCCTGCGGACTCACCATACGCTGGAAAGACGTTGACGAGTTCAAACAACGTATGCAACAATACGTTGCCGACAACATACACCCGGAGCAGACCGAACCGACAATGCACATCGATGCCCTCATAAACTTTCACGACATCAACAAACGTCTTTACCACGACCTGAAGCGTTTCTCCCCCTTCGGCCCGGGCAACAAGAAACCTGTCTTTGCCACCTACAATGTCTACGACTTCGGTACTTCCAAGGTTGTCGGCCGCGAACAGGAGCACATCAAGCTCGAGCTCGTCGACTCCAAGTCCGGCAACGTCGTCAACGGCATCGCCTTTGGACAAGCGGTAGCTGCAAAGTACATCAAATCCAGAAGGTCCTTCGACATCGCCTTCACCATCGAAGAGAACATTTACAAGCAAGGACAAGTCCAACTCCAGATTGAAGACCTACACTTCAAGCACTAAATACACCACGCCGCCATGGACGACACACTCTACATCGATACCCTTCGCCGCTACTTTGGCTACGACTCCTTCAGGAGCATCCAGCTGGATATTGTGCGTAGCATAGCGAACGGCCATGACACCCTTGGACTTATGCCAACCGGCGGCGGCAAAAGCATCACCTTCCAAGTTCCCGCACTTACGATGGAAGGAGTCTGCATCGTTGTCACGCCCCTTGTGTCATTGATGAAAGACCAGGTCGCCCACTTGAAAGCCCGTGGAATACAAGCCGAAATGGTTTACTCCGGACTGGGGCATCACGACATCCAGCGCATATTCGACAACGCCATCTACGGCGGAGTAAAATTCCTTTATATCTCCCCCGAGCGCATCGGCACGCCATTGTTCCAACAAAAGGTACAATACATGAAAGTATGCTTCATCACGGTTGACGAAGCACACTGCATCTCCCAATGGGGCTACGACTTCCGTCCTTCATACCTGAAGATAAACGAGATACGCCAGCTACTACCACCACAGACCCCTATATTGGCACTTACCGCCACAGCCACCCCCCTTGTCGTCGAAGACATCCAGCGCCAACTTCATTTCGGGGAAACAACTCCCGACCGCGCTCCACATTTCTTCAAGATGAGTTTCAAGCGCGACAACCTTTTCTATGTCGTACGTGAAGCATCTGATAAAGAAAGCGAAATCATCCACATACTCAAATCCTTCCCCGGCTGTGCCATCGTCTTCACAACCAACCGCGACAAAACCAAGGAACTCGCAGAATTCCTTACCGACAACGGCATTACCGCCACATACTACCACGCCGGGCTGGACATAGCCATCAAGGACCAACGGCAGCACCTGTGGCAAACCGACCAAGTACGCGTCATGGTCGCCACAAACGCTTTCGGCATGGGCATTGACAAACCGGACGTACGCCTTGTCATACATTACCACAGCCCCGACTCCCTCGAAGCCTACTTTCAGGAAGCAGGCAGGGCTGGGCGCGACGGCAAGACATCATACGCCGTTCTTCTGACAAACTGCAGGACAACCATCAGTCTTCCGCGGAAAGCAGAATACGCCTTCCCGCCCAAAGACTACATACGTAAAGTCTACGACCACCTCGCCTTCTACTTTGAACTTGCTACGGAAAGCGGCCAAGACGCACGGTTTCAATTTTCCGAAGAGGTGTTCTGCTACAAGTTTCACCATTTTCCCCCGCAACTGAAGGGTGCGCTGGCGGTGCTCCAGCGTGCCGGCTACATCAGATTGGAGGAAGACTCGATGCCTCTCTCCCGCATCAAGTTCCTGCTCTCGCGCAACGAACTGTACAACGTACAAAACCTGTCGCCCGACGAGCAGAAAGTCATCCACTACATACTTCGCAGCCAAGCAGGCGTCTTTACGGATTTCAGCTACTTCGACGAGGCCTCCGTGTCACTCATGGTAAAGATCGACCGCCACCATCTCTACGTTATATTTAAGTCGTTGAGCCAAAAAGGAATATGGCATTACATTCCAGCAAGTTCTACGCCTACCATATACTACCCGATGCAGCGTATACCGTCCTCGCGTCTCCGCTTTCCAAAAGAGATTTACGAGGACCTTCAGGCAAGGCTGACAGAACGGATTGCCTCCATCTTAAATTACCAGACAAGCACCGACACCTGCCGTTCCAGGCTGCTCCTCAACTACTTTGGCGAGTCCGACTCACCAGATTGCGGACACTGCGATGTGTGCATTGCCAAGAATACAAATCCTAAAGATACCGAAGAACTCATCCGACAAAAACTGCAGCAGCTTCTCGACGACGGCAAAGAGCACCATCTTGACGAAATAAAACAATGGGACGAGTGGCACAAATATCCGCATACACTCAATAAAGTGCTAATGGATGCTGTCGGCAACGATGCAATAAAGCTGACTGGAGCTTACATCAAACGTAGCACATAGGCTCTCCTACATAAGCCCACAGTACAACACAAAAACACGCAAAGTCAACACAAAAACGTACCAAACATAGTATAAAACAAAATAATTTAGTAACTTTGCACGCATATTTTTATAAAAGCAAGAACAATTGTCACAATTTCCTTTCATACTATCGTTCAATTTCCTTGACATTATCCTTAAGGGAATGCTGGTCGGAATAGTTTGCTCCGCCCCCATGGGACCCGTCGGAGTACTCTGTGTTCAACGCACCCTCAACAAAGGGCGTTGGTACGGATTCGTCACGGGACTTGGTGCTGCGCTCAGCGATGTCATCTATGCCCTCCTCACGGGTTTTGGCATGAGTTTCGTCATGGAGTTCATAGACAACCCCGAGTACAAGTTCGTCCTCCAGATTTCGGGCAGCATACTGCTCTTCTGCTTCGGCATCTATTGCTTCCGGAGCGACCCCCGAAAGAAAGTGCACGACGGAAAAGGCACAAACACCGGCAAAGGCACCAAGGGCACACTCCTCAACAATTTCATCACCGCCTTCCTTGTCACCTTTTCCAACCCACTCATCATACTGCTGTTCATGGCAACGTTCGCCCAGCTTGCCTTTGTCATCCCCGAGCACCCCATACAGATGTCACTCGGCTACATCTCCATAGCAGGCGGAGCCGTCCTGTGGTGGTACGGACTGACATGGCTCATCGACAAGGTGCGCGAATACTTCTCCCTTGACAGCATCGTAATCCTCAACCGCATCATCGGTTCCGTCGTCATGGTATTCTCACTCGCCATCTTCGTCGGTACGGCGTTCAATCTCTTTTCCATATATTAGTATATGTTCATCTCACAACAACTACGCAAGACAAACATCGCAGAGTATGTACTCTACATGTGGCAGATTGAGGACATCATACGCGCATACCAGTGCGACCTCACAGCCATACGCCGCGACTACATCTCACGTTTCGACCTCACCGACGAACAACGCGAAGAGATGGTCGACTGGTACGCCAACATCATACGCATGATACGACAGGAGGGACTCACACAAGGCGGACACATCACCATCAACAAGCTCGTCGTACAGCAGATGACCGAACTGCACCAGCAACTGATGCAGTCGCCAAAGTTTCCCTTCTATAGTGCCGAATACTACAAAGTGCTCCCCTTCATCGTAGAACTCCGCAGCAAGGGCAGCAAGGAAGTAGGCGAAATAGAAACTTGCCTCAATGCCCTCTACGGCGTAATGCTCCTACGCCTGCAACAAAAAGAAGTCAGCCCTTCGACGGAAAGTGCCGTAAAGGAAATGACAACCTTCCTCGGTATGCTCTCCGACTACTATAAGAAGGACAAAGAAGAAGGACTTAAATTTGAGGACGACTAACACATTAAAACTCAACACAACCCCCTATATGCACCCAGAAATAGAACGCAGACGCACCTTCGCCATCATCTCCCACCCTGATGCCGGTAAGACAACCCTGACGGAGAAGTTCCTTCTCTTCGGCGGCCAGATACAAGTGGCCGGAGCCGTCAAGTCAAACAAGATACGAAAGACCGCCACTTCAGACTGGATGGACATCGAGAAGCAGCGCGGCATCTCCGTCTCCACCTCCGTCATGGAGTTCGACTACCTTCCCCCCGCACTCGACCCATCCACACCTCCATATAAGGTAAACATACTCGACACACCCGGTCACCAGGACTTCTGCGAAGACACCTACCGCACCCTCACCGCCGTAGACTCCGCCATCATCGTTGTGGACGGCGCAAAAGGCGTTGAGGCTCAGACGCGCAAACTCATGGAGGTTTGCCGTATGCGCAACACACCCGTCATCATCTTCATCAACAAGATGGACCGCGAGGGACGTGACCCCTTCGAACTGCTCGACGAACTTGAGGAGGAACTTCAGATAAAAGTGCGCCCTCTCTCATGGCCTATCAACCAGGGAGCCAAGTTCAAAGGTGTGTACAATATCTACGAGCAGCAGCTCAACCTCTTCACTCCGGACAAGCAGCGCGTCACCGAGAAGATTGCCATAGACATCAACTCCTCTGACCTCGACACACAGGTTGGCGAAGACGACGCACAGCAGCTGCGCGACGACCTTGAACTCGTCGACGGCGTGTACCCCGAGTTCAACGTGGAGACCTACCGCTCCGCCGAAGTGGCACCCGTCTTCTTCGGCTCCGCACTCAACAACTTCGGCGTACAGGAGCTCCTCGACTGCTTCGTCGAGATAGCCCCCTCACCGCGCCCCACGAAAGCAGAGGAACGCATGGTCGAACCGGACGAGAAGAAGTTCACGGGCTTCATCTTCAAGATAACGGCCAACATCGACCCCAACCACCGCTCCTGCATCGCCTTCTGCAAGGTCTGCTCCGGCAAGTTCCAGCGCAACCAGCCTTACCTCCACGTCGGTATGGGCAAGACCGTACGCTTCTCCTCCCCCACCCAATTCATGGCGCAACGCAAGAGCACCATCGACGAGGCTTGGGCTGGCGACATCGTCGGACTTCCCGACAACGGCATCTTCAAGATAGGCGACACCCTCACCGAAGGCGAGCCGCTGCACTTCCGCGGCCTGCCGTCCTTCTCTCCCGAGATGTTCAAGTACATCGAGAACGACGACCCGATGAAGGCAAAACAGTTCCAGAAAGGTCTCGAACAACTCATGAACGAAGGTGTGGCACAGCTCTTCGTCAACCAGTTCAACGGAAGACGCATCGTCGGCACCGTCGGCCAACTCCAGTTTGAGGTAATACAATACCGTCTTGAGAACGAGTACAACGCAAAATGCCGTTGGGAACCGGTACACCTCCACAAGGCATGCTGGATAGAGAGCGACGACGCTGCAGAGCTGGACAACTTCAAGAAGCGCAAGTACCAGTACATGGCAAAGGACAAGGACGGACGCGACGTCTTCCTTGCTGACTCCGGCTACGTCCTCTCCATGGCACAACAGGACTTCGAGAACATAAAGTTCCACTTCACGAGCGAATTCTAAGGGCCTTGACTCCCCCCTCACATACCATACTCATCTGCATCGGTTGCAACACCGATACGGACATACAGACAGCGTGCGCCAAGGAATGGCTTACAGCCCATTTCCCCGACGCACGCTTTACCCCCGTTGTGCACTCCGCCGCTTACGGCAAGCCCTCGGATGCCGTCCCGTACGCCAATATGCTATGCAAGGCCACCACTCCACTCGACGAGACATCCCTCTCCACGCTTCTCCACATAGGAGAGGCTGCTTTGGGCAATACGAAGGAGCGCAGGCTTCAGGACATCATCCCAATGGATTTCGACCTGCTACAGTATGACAATGCCCGGCGCCACCCCGACGACTGGCAACGCCCGTACGTCCGGCAACTGCTGCGGCTGCTTGGCGAGGGTCAATAGACCGATGAATCCTCCAAGGGTATCTCACTCAGCACGTTCACGTCTTTCTTTATCGTATACGTCTGACCGTCGGCTCCACGAGCACGCACATTGACGAAATAGACACCGTCCTTGACGCGCTTGCCTCCGAACGTACCGTCCCATCCGTCGCCGTCCACGTCGTCCCACTCATAAAGCTTCTGCCCCCAACGGTTGAATATTATAGCCCGGAACTCCACTATGTTTTGTGCCGATTTAGGCTTGTACGTGTCATTGTGACCGTCTCCATTTGGCGAGAAAGCATTAGGCATTGTCAGTTGGCTCACGACCTGCGCCGTACTGTCCGCCATCTCCTCCGACTCGTCCGACGAGTCAGTCTCCGGGACATCAGCGAATGTAGAGCAAAAGACTGGGACAGCGTAGCCACCCAATACAAAAAATACCGACAAAACTATTTTCTTGATGTCAAACTGAGTCATAAACTTAATACACTTATCGTTTTACTACATCAGAAAAACGCAGATGCCGTTCATTTAGTATCGATTAAGTGTAATTTTTTGCCCGTTACGAAAGAAATCACTAACTTTGTTGCCGAAATGCATCAACGACTCATCCCACATACAGCTTTTGCTCCCTTCCTGGGCACAATGATAGCCGTCACGTCCCTTTGTTCGTGCAGCGGCACAAAGTTCGTGGCCGAGGACCGCCTGCTTCTTGTCGGCAATAAGGTAGAGTCCACAGACCCGAGTGTCTCAGTCCGCGGCTTGTCCGCCTACGTCAAGCAGAAGCCCAACTCCAAGTGGTTCTCCCTGTTCAAGATACCCCTCGGAGTCTATTCCCTTGCAGGGCGCGACACAACCAAGGCCCTCAACCGCCGTCTGCAGAGTTGGGGTGAGGCGCCCGTAGTTGTCGACTCCGCCCAAATACTTCAGGGGTGTCAGAACATCGCCCTCGCCATGCAGAACAACGGCTACCTTGACGCCAGCGTCTCGCCACGCCTTGACGTGCGCGGACGAAAGGCCGTTGCCACGTACATTGTCAATCCGGGAAAAAGGTATCACGTAGGCAACGTAGGGTTCCAGATAGCCGACAAACGCATCGACTCCCTTCTCACCGCTAACGCCATACTTGGCAAGCACGTAAAGGCTGGCGCACCGTTCTCCCTGTCCATGCTCCACGACGAGCGCAATACTATCACGTCGTGGCTCAACAACCACGGATATTATTACTTCAACAAGGAGGCCATAACTTTTCAAGCCGACAGCACTTCGTCCGAGCGTCTCGTTGACCTCACGTTGCGCATCGGACTCTATCGCCGTGCCTCCCACGAGGAGTTGCGCCAGCACCCATACTATAACATACGCAACATCACGTTCATCCCTGGCAACGGTCAGGACAACCTGAAACTGCGCACCTCCGTACTTGAGACCAACACACTCATTACTCCGGGCAAAGAATATAGTGCCGCAGACGTACAACAGACATACAGCAAATTCTCGCGCCTGCAGACCATCCAGGCTACAGACATCCATCTTACGGAGGTTGTCGACACGCTTTCGTCCCCATCGGAAACCAGTCAAACAGAGGCGACTCCGCACGACTCCCTCTCCCAAAAGTTCCATCTCAAGAAACCCCTTGAACTTGACGCAACCATCCGATTGACCCGCCGCAAGCTGCACTCCATACAGGTGCAACCCGAGGGCACCAACACATCCGGCGACCTCGGAGCTGCCGTCTCTCTGACCTACGAGAACCGCAACCTCTTCCACGGCAGCGAGAAGTTCACGCTACAGGCACGCGGAGCCTACGAAGCCATACGCGGGCTCGAGGGCTACGACAACAACGATTTCCAGGAGTACAGCGTCGAAGGCAAGCTGGCGTTTCCAAAGTTCCTGTTCCCAGGCATCAGTTCCAGATTTCAGCAACGACACACCGCAACGAGCGAAGTCTCGGTCAGCTACAACTGGCAGAACCGCCCTGAGTTCCACCGCCGGGTCTTCACCGGCACATGGCGATACCGTTGGTCCAACTCTGCCGGCAACGTCAACTACCGCTTCGACCTCATCGACCTCAACTTCATCTCCATGCCGTGGATATCGGACACGTTTCTCGACAAATACATCTACGGCGAGACGAACAACGCCTTCCTCCGTTTCAACTACGAGGACCTCTTCATCATGAAGACAGGCGTGGGCCTGACCTACTCCGACTCCCGCAACAACCTCCGCCTGAACGTCGAGACGGCAGGCAACCTCCTCTACGGCCTTGCCAACCTCTTCCATTTCCCAAAGGACGAGACAAAGGACGGAAATCCCTATCAAGTGGCACACGTGGCATTTGCACAATACGCCAAGTTCGATGCCGACTACACACGCTACCTTCAGCTGGACCGCCGCAACAAACTTGCCCTTCACGCCCGTTTCGGCATTGCCGTCCCCTACGGCAACAGCCGCCAGCTTCCCTTTGAGAAACGTTTCTTCTCCGGTGGAGCAAACAGCGTCCGCGGTTGGAGCGTACGTTCGCTCGGCCCGGGACGTTTCATCAGCCGGGACGGCAAGACAGACATCATCAACCAGACGGGCGACGTCAAGATAGACCTCAACGCAGAGTTGCGCACAAAGCTGTTCTGGAAGTTCGAAGGTGCAGCCTTCATCGACGCCGGCAACATCTGGACTCTCTACAGCAACGACAACGAGCAGGCAGGAGGCCTGTTCGTCTTAAAGAGCCTATGGGAAGAGATGGCCGTTGCCTATGGTCTTGGATTGCGTCTGAACTTCGACATCTTCGTGCTACGCCTGGACCTGGGCATGAAAGCCATCAATCCGGCCTACACCACGTCAGCGGAGCATTTCCCCATAGCCCACATGAACTTCAAGCGCGACTACGCCCTCCACTTCGCCGTCGGAATGCCGTTTTGACAAACAAAAAAGTTTCCAATCCTACTTACTACATATTCTTGTTTTTGCGTAAAGCACCATAAACAAATCTGGCGACCAACGGACGGCTGGAGTCATCAGTGAGCCCATGGCCTATCCTTCCGTATATGTACGGCACTTCCAGCCCCTTGATGCAATAGTGGGTGATGTCCGCCACCATCTGAACGTCGTCAATATCGAACTCCCCTTCTGCTTTTCCTTCCGAATAAACCTTGCGGAAGAGGGCTATCTCATCAGCATCGAATTTCTTGCGACACTTCTCCACAGTCCATATATTGCGGAAAAATTCTGCACGCAGGTTGCCGTTGCGGACTACCGTTTCGCGTATGGAACGCAAGTGCGTGTATATGAGTTCGATGATTTTCTCCTGCGGCCTCATGTGCATCGCCGCCACCTCGTCCAGCTTGTCCGAGAGCCGCTCCAGTTCCGACTCTATCACGGCAGCATAAATTTCCTCCTTGCTGCTGAAATAAGTATAAAGAGTCCTACGTCCCTTTCCCGATGCCTGGGCGATGTCATTCATCGTAGTGCTCTCCATACCGTTTTTGGCGAATAGTTGGCGAGCCACGTCTATCAGTATTTGTCTTGTTTTGCTTATCGACATGATGTGTTGCACACTTAAATTATGTGTGCAAAGGTAAGTAAAAATGCTTGTCCATCCAAAGGATTTCGGTGATTTTTAACTATTTTTTCATGTACTCCATCACCATGTCGGCAGCGCGCTCACCATCCACTCCGGCACTCACGATGCCGCCGGCATAGCCAGCGCCCTCTCCTGCAGGAAACAGTCCGCTGATGCCCACGTGCTCCAACGTATCTGCGTGACGTGCAATGCGTACGGGGGAAGAAGTGCGCGTCTCCACACCTATCAGTATAGCATCGTTTGTGAGAAACCCACGCCTCTGCTTTCCAAACGTGCGGAAGCCCTCCTGCAGACGGCTCCCCACTTCCTTGGGCAACCAGAAATGCAATGGCGACGACACGATGCCGGGCGCATAGCTCGTCCGCGGCAAGTCGTAGCTGAGCCGCCCGTTCACGAAGTCTGCCATACGTTGCGCCGGTGCCACCTGCGAGCGAGACTGAGTCCAGCACAACCGTTCCAGCTCCTCCTGATAGTGCATCATAGAGAGGGGGTGGTCTCCTGACACGTCCTCATGACGTATCTCCACCACCATACCGGAGTTGCTCCATTGCCCGCCACGATTGCTCGGCGACATTCCGTTGACGACGAGCTGTCCCTCGTCCGTTGCAGCAGGAATGACAAAGCCTCCGGGACACATACAAAACGAATAGACTCCCCTGCCCGCCACCTGCGTCACAAAGCTGTACTCCGCTGCCGGCAGGTACTTGCCGCGCCCCTGCTTGGAATGGTATTGTATCTGGTCGATAAGATGCGAGGGGTGCTCCAATCGCACCCCCACAGCAATGCCCTTCGGCTCTATATAAATCTTGGCTTCAGACAGATAGCGGTAGACATCACGTGCGCTGTGTCCCGTAGCGAGAATGACAGGTCCATGGAAAGTCAGCTCCCTGCCCGTGGTCAGCTCCACTGCCTCCACGCCCTCGCAACGCCCTGTCGTACCCCCCGTAGAAGAGTCCATGCCGGCAATGAGCAGGCGCGTCATCTTCGTCTGGAAACGCACCTCGCCGCCCGACTTTATAATCTGGTTGCGCATATTCTCGATGACCCTCGGCAACTTGTCCGTCCCAATGTGCGGATGCGCATCGGCGAGTATCGCCGCGGATGCCCCGTGCTGGCAGAAGACGTTAAGTATCTTCTCCGTATTTCCGCGCTTCTTGCTTCGCGTGTAAAGCTTGCCGTCCGAGTACGCCCCGGCCCCTCCCTCGCCAAAGCAATAGTTGCTCTCAGGGTCTACGCTCTGCCTCTGCTTTATCAGGGCAATGTCCTTCTTGCGTTCGCGCACGTCCTTGCCGCGCTCCAGCACTATAGGCCGCATGCCATGCTCTATAAGGCGCAAGGCCGCAAAGAGACCGCACGGGCCTTCGCCCACGACAATCACCTCCCGTCCGCTGCTCACATCGGGATAGTCCGTTCGCACAAACACCTCGTCCCCAGGTTCTTCGTTTACGTACACTCGCAAGGTAAGATTGACGTACACTTGCCTCTGCCGCGCGTCAATACTGCGCTTGAGTACCCGCACGCACGTAACGGTGCGCACGTCAACAGCCAGTTCCCGCGCTGCGAGTCTCTTTATGTTCTCTTCGGAGCAAGCCACTTGTGGCTCCACTCTCACTTGTAGTTCCTTAGTCATTTCAAATGCAAAATTACAACAATGTTTCCACCCAGCCAACGGATTTTACATTATTTTCCGCCACTCCATGCAATAATGCGCACGCGCATACGTTTATAAGAATATGACACGTCAAGCAAAAAGTTTTATATCATCAATCATCATAACCGCCCTGTCACTGGCGCAACTGCCCGTCCTGGCTGCTGATTTTATCCTCACAGGCCGCGTCGTGGACCAAAACGACAGCCCCGTACCCCTTGCCTCCGTCAGTTGTCTCAGACAAGGCAAGGCCACCGTCGCCGACCTCAAAGGCCACTACACCATCACCCTCTCCAGCGACGACACCGTCGCCGTACGCTTCTCCATGGTGGGCTACAAGACAAAGACGCGCACCCTGCGCCGCCCACGCGGCAAGCAGACGCTCCAGATAGTCCTCTACGAAGACAACACCCTGCTCGACAGCGTCACCGTCACCACACGACGACGCCAGACCGACTCCCAGCAATCCCTCGACATCAAGGACATGGCGGGCGCGCCCTCCGCCTCAGGCAATGCCGTGGAGGACATGGTGCAGCAGCAGGCTGGCGTCAGCACCCATAGCGAACTGTCCTCGCAATACAACGTGCGCGGCGGTTCGTTCGACGAAAACTCCGTCTATATCAACAACATAGAAGTATACCGTCCCTTCCTCGTGCGCTCAGGCCAACAGGAGGGGCTCTCCGTCATTAACGCCGACATGGTAGAGAGCGTCAGCTTCTCCACCGGAGGGTACGCCGCCAAGTACGGCGACAAGATGTCCTCCGCCCTCGACATCACCTACCACCGTCCCACACGCACCGAGGCACGCCTCTCAGCCAGCCTGCTCGGCGGCTCGGTCTATTTTGGGTTCGGCGGAAAGAAGTTCTCATGGGCCAACGGACTGCGCTACAAGCAGACCAAAGCGCTGCTCAAGACTTTCCAGACCACGGGAGAGTACGACCCCTCATTCATCGACTACCAGACATACCTCTCCTTCTCCCCCAACAAACGCTGGCAACTGGACTTCATCGGCAACATCTCACAGTCCAAATACAACTTCACCCCCATAGACCGCGAGACCTCCTTCGGCACACTCGCTAACGTCAGAACCTTCAAAGTCTATTTCGACGGACAAGAGAAAGACATCTTCCGCACATTCTTCGGCTCGCTCTCCCTAAAGTACAACGCCGGCAAGCGCACCGACATGACCCTCATTGCCTCAGCCTATCACACCAAGGAGCAGGAGACCTACGACATACAGGGACAATACTGGCTCTCCGACACACAGGCGCAGGATGCACTCGGCGTAGGCACCTACATCGACTACGCCCGCAACTACCTCACAGCCAACGTCGCCAACCTCAAACTGCTCTTCAACCACCGTACCGCCGACCGCAAGCACAACATCGAGGCTGCCGCCGCCCTGAAGTGGGAGAACATCGAGGAGAACACCACCGAATACGAACAGCGCGACTCCTCCGGATACGTCATGCCACACACCCCCACAGGCGACCTCAACATGATCTACACCCTGCGTGCCAAAAACACCCTCAACGCACGCCGCACGGAAATCTACGCACAGGACACCTGGCGGTTCGCCACCCGAAACGACTCCACCTTCTTCACACTCAACTACGGCGTGCGCTTCGCCAACTGGTCCTTCAACCGCGAAACCATCATCTCCCCACGGGCCTCCCTCGCCATCGTGCCCAAGTTCAACCACGACATGACCTTCCGCTTCGCCGCAGGACTGTACTATCAGGCACCCTTCTACAAGGAACTGCGCGACACCACCACCATAGCGTCCGTCACGTACGCCACCCTCAACCAAAAAATCAAATCGCAGCGCAGCGTACACTTCATTCTCGGTTACGACTACCGCTTCAACATCGGCACGCGCCCCTTCCGCCTCACCGCCGAGGCGTACTACAAGATGCTCTCCAACATCATCCCCTACAGCGTCAACAACCTGAAAATCACCTACAATGGCATCAACGAATGCTCCGGCCACGCCATGGGCATAGACCTCAAACTGTACGGCGAGTTCGTACCCGGCACCGACTCATGGATTACCTTCTCACTGATGAAGACCGCCCTTGACTACCGCGGACAGACCATCCCCCTGCCCACCGACCAGCGCTACGCCGTCAACCTCCACTACACCGACTACTTCCCAGGCACAGACCGCTGGAAGATGGTACTGCGCGCTGCACTTGCCGACGGACTCCCTTTCGGCCCACCGCACACCGACAACCAACGCCAGCAGTTCCGGGCCTCCGCCTACCAGCGCGTCGACATAGGCTTCAGCTTCCGCGCATACAAACGGCCAGACCAAAGCCTCAGACGATTCACACTACGCAACATTTGGCTCGGAGTGGACGTGCTCAACCTCTTGGGCCACAACAATGTCAATTCCTACTACTGGGTCACCGACGTCAACTCACAGCAATACGCCGTCCCAAACTACCTCACGGGGCGAACCCTTAACGCACGCGTCTCCATGGACTTCTAAGCATAACAAGACACTGACAGGAGAAAACAGAATCTCTTTTTTCACAATAAAAATACTTATCCCCTTAACCCCCAAACTGATATGGAAATCGGAACATCGCACACAAGCACCCTGACCGTAGAGGAGCGTCACCTTGCCTGCAACGTAGGCAGCGGCGACCTCCGCGTATTTGCAACCCCCATGATGATGGCGCTGATGGAAAACGCCGCCATGCTTGCCGTCGCAGACAGCCTCGAAGAAGGATCTACCACCGTCGGCGGACACATCGAGTCGTCACACATCAAGCCAACGGGCATCGGACACACCGTCACCGCCACAGCCACCCTCACCGCCGCAGAAGGCCGCAAGCTGACATTCAGCATCGAAGCATCCGACGAAGAAGGACCCATCGGCAAGGGCACCCACATCCGCTTCATCGTAGGAGCAGAGCGTTTCATGCAAAAGGTCAATTAAACCCTAAGTAATTTGTCAAAAAAAAAACAACTTGAGCAGTTTTGTACAAGTACGGGCTAAAAGCCCATCACTCCACAGCCCAGGGCGTTGCCCTGGGCTGCCCAAGTTTTTTTTGCACGCTACCAATGATTTTTTGACTTTCGACGCCCCCCGTTAATGTTTGTTGCCATAGTGTGTGTTTTTCAATACGCCCGTATTCGCCGTTTTTCGCTCCCCTGTTTTGCTGATGCAAAGTTACTGCAAAATTTTGATGTTTCCAAATGTTTTTGCAATTATTTTTGCCGAATTAGCGAAAAAAGACAAAATTTATCGTCCGGGACGGAAAACTAAGAGCCGCGGGGCGGAAAAGTTAGTTTTTCGTCTGGAGAAGCTCAGTTTTTTGAACTGTCATTGTCATCGTCATCACCATGGTCGCCGCCGCCGGTGCATGTTGCATGTTTTGTGCTCAGGTGATGACAAT
>CAVCKM010000110.1:0-35140 GCA_963602765.1 Alistipes putredinis
CGTCTATGTACCCATGATAGGAATATCGGACGGCATCATAGACGACCTCGTGACCGAGATGTTTGCCAAAAACGAATAATACACATATATATACTTCTGCTAAACATTTTTGACTAGTGTGCCAAATTTGACACACCAGTCATCTTCGTTTTGCCATTTTGTCATTTGGCACAATTGATGCCTCTATGGTCGACGAACAAAATCAACAAACAACGTATAACAACTATGAAAATTCAACCACTAGCAGACCGCGTGCTCATCAAGCCAGCACCGGCAGAAGAGAAAATCGGAGGTATCATCATCCCTGACACAGCCAAGGAAAAGCCGCTGCAGGGTGAAGTAATCGCTACCGGCAACGGTACCAAGGACGAAGAAATGGTACTCAAGGCAGGCGACCAGGTTCTCTACGGAAAATACTCAGGTACAGAGCTGGAGTTTGAAGGCGAGAAGTACCTCATGATGCGCCAAAACGACGTTCTCGCAAAACTGGCTTAACACACTCATATATCAAACAACTTTTAAACTGAACACACTATCATGGCAAAGGATATCAAATTCAACACCGACGCACGCGAATCTCTAAAGCGCGGCATAGACCAGCTGGCTAACGCCGTTAAGGTAACACTCGGACCTAAGGGCCGCAACGTGGTAATCGAAAAGAAGTTCGGCGCACCACAAATCACCAAAGACGGCGTAAGCGTTGCAAAGGAAATTGAGCTCGAAGACAAGTTCGAGAACACCGGCGCACAACTCGTAAAGAGCGTAGCATCCAAGACTGGCGACGATGCCGGCGACGGCACTACAACCGCCACAATCCTCACCCAGGCCATCGTGACCGAAGGTCTGAAGAACGTGACGGCAGGTGCCAACCCTATGGACCTCAAGCGCGGTATCGACAAGGCCGTGGCTGCCGTAGTGGAGTACATCAAGAACTCAGCAGAGCTGGTCGGCGACAACTTCGACAAGATAGAGCAAGTGGCTACAGTCAGCGCAAACAACGACCCCGAGATTGGCAAACTGCTGGCTGACGCTTTCCGTAAGGTAACGAAGGATGGTGTCATCACCATCGAGGAGAGCAAGAGCCGCGACACACACATCGGCGTAGTTGAGGGCATGCAGTTCGACCGCGGTTACCTCTCCGGCTATTTCGTAACAGACACAGAGAAGCTCGAGTGCGTGATGGAGTCTCCATACATCCTCATCTACGACAAGAAGATTTCCAACCTCAAGGAGCTACTCCCCGTCCTGCAGCCAGCAGCCGAAAGCGGACGCGGTCTGCTCATCATCGCCGAGGACGTTGATTCCGAGGCCCTTACCACACTCGTTGTCAACCGCCTGCGCGGCGGCTTGAAGATTTGCGCTGTCAAGGCACCTGGCTTCGGCGACCGCCGCAAGGCCATGCTCGAGGACATCGCTGTACTCACGGGCGGTGTAGTAATATCAGAAGAGAAGGGTCTGAAGCTCGAGCAGGCTACCCTGGAGATGTGCGGTTCTGCCGACAAGGTTACCATCTCGAAGGACAACACCATCATCGCCGGAGGCGCAGGCTCAAAGGATGCCATCGCCGACCGCGTCATCGCCATCAAGAAGGAAATCGAGAACTCCACCTCTTCATACGACAAGGAGAAGCTGCAGGAGCGTCTTGCAAAGCTCGCCGGCGGCGTGGCAGTACTCTACGTAGGTGCCAACTCCGAGGTTGAGATGAAGGAGAAGAAGGACCGCGTGGACGACGCCCTCTGCGCAACACGCGCTGCCATAGAGGAAGGCGTAGTGCCCGGCGGCGGCACGACATACATCCGTGCGCTCTCTGCTTTGAAGGACCTCCAGGGCGACAATGCAGACGAACTGACCGGCATCAACATCGTACGCAGTGCCATCGAGGCTCCTCTGCGCCAGATTGTAAGCAACGCAGGCGGCGAAGGTGCTGTCGTTGTGCAGAAGGTGAGCGAGGGCGAAGGCGACTTCGGCTACAACGCCCGCACCGACGTGTACGAGGACATGCGCAAGGCCGGCATCATCGACCCTGCAAAGGTAAGCCGTGTAGCCCTTGAGAATGCTGCTTCCATCGCAGGACTCTTCCTCACTACCGAGTGCATCGTATGCGACAAGCCGGCACCTGAGGCTGCCGCACCTATGGGCGGCGCTCCTGGCATGGGCGGCATGATGTAAAATTGGTACGATAGAGGTCGCATAACTTACAAATTGTAAAAAAGTAAGGGAAAAATTTGGAGGATTGCACAATTCTTTGTAATTTTGCACCAACAAACAAAAGACACTCAATGACACGTATGCAGACTTTCGTAAACACATATTGGTGGTGGCACAACTCAGGATTGAAATAGTCGTGAGGCGGTGACCATGGATATGTAAGCAAAAGCAAACGAAACAAAGCATGCTTAATTGATACTCCAACTAAAGAAGAGGTCTGTTGCTCATCGCGACAGACCTCTTTTTCATTTTATCTCAAGCAATAAATTCTAACGACCAGACAACAAATATGAAACAGCAACTCGCAAAGATTCTCAACCACGAAGAACTTACTCGCCAGGAGATGCACGACATACTCATCGGCATCACCCAAGAGAAGTACCCAACAGAACAAATAGCCGCCCTGCTGACGGGACTGCAGATGCGCGGCATCACCGTTGACGAGTTGCTCGGCTTCCGCGACGGCATTCTGGAAACAGGCGTACCAGCCCTACTCAACGCTCCGAAGTACATCGACATCGTAGGTACGGGAGGCGACCAGAAGAACACGTTCAACATCTCCACGTGCGCATGCCTCGTCGTGGCCGGCGCAGGCTATAAAGTGGCAAAGCACGGCAACTATGCCGCCACGTCCGTCTCCGGAGCCTCGAACGTCATCGAGGAGCACGGAGTAAAGTTCACCAACGATCTTGACACCCTCAACCGTTCCATCAACGAGTGCGGCTTCGTTTATCTGCACGCGCCGCTCTTTGCCAAGGCCATGAAGTTTGTGGCTCCCATACGCAAGCACATCTCGTTCCCCACCATATTCAACCTCCTCGGACCACTCGTCAACCCCTCGCAACCAAAGTGCCAGTTGCTCGGCGTTGCCACGCTCGACCAGATGCGACTCTACAACAGTGTCTACCAGAAAATGGGCATCGACTACGGCATCGAAAACTCCATCGACGGATATGACGAAATCTCCCTCACAAGCAACTTCAAGGTGACCACAAACCACTACGAGAGAATCTTCTCGCCAACGGACTTCGGATTCCCCATCGCCAAACCAGCGGAACTCGTGGGCGGTAAGACTAAAGAGGAGGCCGTCGCCATCTTCGACAATGTACTTGCAAACACGGCTACCGAGTCCCAGAAGAACGTCGTCATTGCCAACGCTGCCTTCGCCATACAGGTGCTCGAGGGTGGCGAGAAGGACATACACGAGTGTGCGGCAATGGCACGCGAATCAATCGAAAGCGGAAAGGCACTCGCAGCATTCAAGAAATTCGTAGAACTGAACTCATAAAGCCATGACAGATATACTCAACGAAATCGTAGCACACAAGCGCATCGAACTGGAAGACTTCAAGCGCTTCATTCCGACGGACACTATGGTGCGCGACGTCACGCCGCTCATAGACCGCCACGCACTGCCCTTCAACGAGAAGAACGGATGGGTCGAAATGCCTTCAATGCGTCAAGCACTCATGGAAAGCGAAAGCGGCATAATATCAGAATTCAAACGTCGCTCGCCGTCAAAGGACTGGATAAAGAAGGACGGCAAACCCGAGATTATCCCCCTGGCTTACCAGCAGAACGGAGCGTCCGCCATATCAATCCTCACGGACACGCACTTCTTCGGTGGGTACGACGAATACATACAGATAGCACGCGAGTCGGGGGTGACCATCCCCGTGCTCTACAAGAACTTTGTCATCGACGAATACCAACTGCTTCAGGCAAGACGTTGCGGAGCGTCAGCCGTACTCCTCATCGCTGCTTGTCTCAACAAGACAGAGTGTAAAGACCTCATTGCCAAAGCTCACGACCTTCAGCTTGAAGTTCTACTTGAAATGCATAGCGAAGCGGAACTGGAGTATGCTGCCCTCGAACCGGACATGTGCGGCATCAACAACCGCAACCTCGGAACCTTCGTCACAAAGGTGGAGAACTCCTTCCGCCTGGCCGAACTGCTTCCAAAGGACACATGCAAGGTAAGCGAGAGCGGCATCAGTAATCCTGATACCGTACGCCAACTAAAACAAGCAGGATTCAACGGATTCCTCATCGGCGAGAACTTCATGAAGACGGAAGACCCAGGCGAGGCACTCAAACAGTTCATCGTAGACGTTACAAAGAAATGATGATAAAAGTATGCGGCATGCGCGACCCAAACAACATTCGCGCACTCTCACAAATAGACGGCGTAGACATGATGGGACTCATCTTCTTCCTAAAAAGCCCAAGATGCGTCCCTGCAACATTGAAACTACAACAACTGCCGGAGCAGCGTCCAAAGCTCGTAGGCGTCTTCGTCAACGAGACGCAGCGCAACGTCATCACACAGGTGATAAACTTTCGCCTTGACTACGTACAGCTGCACGGCACCGAGAACCCTACCTATCTCGACAACCTGCGCAAGGCCATCGTGCCGGATATCCTGCCGGACATCAAAATCATCAAGGCGATAAGCGTGCGCGAAGCAGATGACGTGAAACGATGGCGCGACTACGCAGGACATGCCGACCTGCTGCTCTTCGACACGAAAACAAAACTCGTCGGAGGCTCGGGAGAGCAGTTCGACTGGTCTATACTCCAAAACTACGACGGCAACATTCCTTTCATTCTCTCCGGAGGCATAGGACCGGATGATGCAGAACGTATAAAGGAGTTCCACCACCCGATGTGCGTCGGCATAGACCTCAACTCACGCTTTGAGGTTGCACCTGCGGTAAAGAACACCGAAGAAATACAGAAATTCGTAACTAAGGTAAAATCACGCTCTTAAAACAATACATTCATGAATAAAATCAACCAACTGTTCAACGACAACAAGGAGCGCAAACTCCTTTCACTATACTTCTGCGCCGGATGCCCCACACTTGACGGCACGGGTGATGTCATAAAGACTCTCGAACGGAGAGGTGTCGACATGATAGAGGTCGGCGTGCCTTTCTCCGACCCCATGGCGGACGGACCGGTCATTCAAGATGCCGCTACCAAGGCCCTGAAGAACGGCATGACACTACGCAAGCTCTTCGCACAACTAAAGGACATCAAAGGAGAGGTCAACATACCGCTCATCCTCATGGGTTACCTTAACGTCATGATGCAGTACGGCTTCGAGAACTTCTTCAAATCATGCGTGGAATGCGGCGTAAGCGGTGCCATCATCCCCGACCTACCCTTCAAGGACTACCTCGAAATAAAGCCGCTCGCCGACAAGTATGACATCCGCATCATCATGCTCATCACACCCGAGACATCTGAGGAGCGCATACGCTTCATAGACGAGCACACGGACGGCTTCATTTACATGGTATCTTCGGCAAGCACAACAGGAGCACAGAAGTCGTTCGACGAAGCAAAGCAGGAGTACTTCCACCGCATCAACGCCATGAACCTGCACAACCCTCGCATGATTGGCTTCGGAATCAGCAACAAGCAGACGCTCGAGTCCTCGCAACAGAACGCAGCAGGTGCCATCATAGGCTCCAAATTCGTGCAGCTATTGGAGCAGGCCGGCGGCAACGCCGACGAGGCTATAGACAACCTCTACGACGCATTAAGCAAATAACAAGCCACTTACACAAGTCTCAATAAACTACTTTAAGGTTTTAAAGATACACCCCTATGAACTACGACGTTAACGAAAACGGCTTCTACGGCAACTACGGCGGAGCCTACGTACCGGAAATACTATACAAGACGGTAGACGACCTCAAGAAGGCATACCTCCCCATCCTCGAAAGCGAGGAATTCAAGAAGGAATACCACGCCCTGCTGAAGGACTATGTCGGTCGCCCTTCCCCACTCTACTATGCCAAGCGTATGAGCGAGAAGTACGGTTGCCAACTGTACCTCAAGCGCGAGGACCTCAACCATACCGGCGCACACAAAATCAACAACGCCATCGGACAGATTCTCCTCGCCAAGAAGATGGGCAAGAAGCGCATCATCGCCGAGACGGGAGCTGGGCAGCACGGAGTGGCCACGGCGACGGTATGCGCCCTGATGGACATGCCTTGCACCGTGTACATGGGTGCCCTGGACGTACAACGCCAGCACGTCAACGTGGAGCGGATGAGAATGCTCGGAGCTACCGTACAACCCGTGGAGAGCGGCAACAAGACTCTCAAGGACGGTACCAACGAGGCCATCCGCGACTGGTGCTGCCACCCGGCCGACACGTTCTACATCATCGGCTCTACCGTAGGTCCTCACCCATACCCCGACCTCGTGGCACGACTGCAGAGCGTCATCTCGGAGGAGATAAAATGGCAGTTGGAGGAGAAAATCGGACGCAACTACCCCGACTACCTCATGGCTTGCGTAGGAGGCGGTTCAAACGCCGCAGGCACCATCTACCACTACATCAATGACGAGCGCGTCAAGATTATACTAGGAGAGGCAGGCGGTCTCGGCGTGGACACCGACAAAACGGCTGCTTCGATGCAGGTAGGCTCAACGGGTATCTTGCACGGCTCGCGCATCAAACTGATGCAAACCGAAGACGGACAAATCATCGAGCCTTACTCCATCTCGGCAGGTCTGGACTACCCCGGCACGGGTCCTATACATTGCAACCTCTACGAACAGGGACGCGCTCAGGTGCTGCCAGCCAACGACGACGAGGCTCTACGCGCCGCCTTCGAGCTGACACGCATGGAAGGCATCATACCGGCCCTCGAGTCGGCACACGCCCTGGCACTGCTGCCAAAGGTGGCAAACCAGTTCAAGAAGGACGACGTTGTGGTGCTCACCGTATCGGGACGCGGCGACAAAGACCTCGACACTTACCTTGCACACCAGGCTGAAATAAAACTCGACTAACCCTCATGTTCAAATATACAACAACACAAAAGTCATTCCTTGCAGACCTGTACACACCCGTCAGCGTCTATATGCGACTGCGAGACATCAACGCACAGTCGGCACTCATGGAAAGCTCGGACTACCACAGCAAGGACAACTCACGCTCGTTCATCGGCGTAAACCCCATAGCATCTGTCGCCATCAGCCACGGAGAAGCCATCTGCACATACCCTGACGGCAAGACGACACGCCACGAAGTAAACCACCAGTACCGCTCCGACAACGCCATAAACGACTTCATCGGACAGTTCAACATCACGGGTGACAACGCCGACTACTGCGGTCTCTACGGATACACCACGTTCAACGCCGTAAGATACTTCGAAGACATCGCCGTAAAGGACACCACGATGGAGAAGAACGACGCACCGGACATGCTCTACATCTTCTTCCGAGACATCATCGTCTTCGACCATTTCAACAACAAGATGATCCTCATCACGCTGACGGAAGACGGCGCACCAGACAACGCCGGCGCACACCAGATTGACGACCTCTTCAAGCGCATCAACAAGGCTAACGTGCAGCCGTACGACTTCCATCCCGTCGGCGACACGACATCCCCTCTCACGGACGAGGAGCATAAGGAGAACATCCGCAAGGGCATCAAGCATTGTCTGCGTGGCGACGTGTTCCAGATAGTCCTCTCGCGACGCTTCGTGCAGCACTATGAGGGCGACGACTTCAAGCTATACCGCGCACTGAGAAGCATAAACCCCTCACCGTACCTCTTCTATTTCGACTTCGGAGGCTTCCGCATCTTCGGTTCTTCGCCCGAGACACATTGCCGCGTGCAACTGTCGGACAACTCTGACCCAGAGAACCCCGTCTACACCGCATACATAGACCCTATCGCCGGCACCACGAAGCGCACAGGAGACGCAGAACAGGACCGACGCAATGCGGAGTACCTGCGCAACGACCCGAAGGAGAACGCCGAGCACGTCATGCTGGTGGACTTGGCACGCAACGACCTCTCGCGCAACTGCCACGACGTGCACGTAGACTTCTACAAGGACATGCAGTACTATTCGCACGTCATACACCTCGTCAGTCGTGTAAGTGGCACACTCGACAAGGGCGCAGACCCGATAAAGGCGTTCATCGACACGTTCCCTGCAGGCACACTATCAGGAGCGCCAAAGGTGCGAGCCATGCAGCTCATCTCGGAGTACGAACCGCACAACCGTGGGGCATACGGCGGATGTATCGGTTTCATCGGATTCAACAAGTCTCTCAACCAGGCCATCACCATCCGTACGTTCATCTCGCGCGGAGGAGAACTATGGTTCCAGGCTGGAGGCGGCATCGTGGCTAAGAGCGACGAGAACTACGAACTTCAGGAAGTAAACAACAAACTCGGCGCACTCAGACGTGCCATCCTCCTTGCGGAAGACATGTAACAAACAGGACGACAATGAAAAAAATAGTAATCATAGACAACTACGACTCCTTCACCTACAATCTCAGCCACCTCGTCAAGGAACTCGGCGCGGAGGTGACGGTGTACCGCAACGACCAGTTTGAACTGCCGCAGCTGGAGATGTTCGACAAGATAATACTCTCGCCGGGTCCGGGAATCCCTAGCGAAGCAGGACTGCTCCTTGACGTCATAAAGACGTACGCAGGGAAGAAACCCATTCTTGGCGTATGCCTTGGTCACCAAGCCATCGGCGAATACTTCGGAGGCACTCTGGAAAACCTCTCATCCGTCTTCCATGGCGTAGCAACGGAAGGCACACAACTCGGCAACGCCCCCATATTCCAAGGACTGCCCGAGCGCATCACCATGGGACGCTACCACTCGTGGGTAGTAAGCCGGGAAAACTTCCCCGACTGCCTCGAAATAACAGCCCTGAGCGACGAAGGACAGATAATGGCACTACGCCATAAGGAGTTCGACATCCACGGCATCCAGTTCCACCCCGAAAGCGTCCTCACACCCGACGGACACACCATGCTGCAAAACTGGATAAACCTGTAGCTACAGACTATACATACACACGAATAAACCCATTTAAAGAAATGCGATCAAGATCAGCCGTTTGGTTTGAAACCAAAATCAAGTACGAGAAAACCATGGAGGACGGTCTCCAGAAGAAAGTAACCGAAGCATACGTCGTTGATGCACTCTCCTTCACCGAGGCGGAGGAAACCATCACCGAAGAAATGTCGGCTTTCATCTCAGGCGAATTCACCATCACAGACATAAAGAAAGCCGCATACAGCGAAATCTTCTTCTCCGACAACCCAAATGACGACCGTTGGTACAAGGTAAAAGTACAATTCATCATCCTCGACGAAAAGAGCGGAAAGGAGAAGCTCTCCGCCGTCAACTACCTCGTGCAGGCCAACTCATTCCAAAGCGCCGTAAAGGGCATCGAGGAAGTCATGAACACCGGTATGCAGGACTGGAAGATATTCTCCCTGACAGAGACAACTCTCATGGATGTTTACGAACATGATGGCTCACGTAAAGCCCCCGAAGGTACAGTACCCGTAGAAGACGCAAAGCCGGAATACGAGACACAAGAACAACAATAAACGGAGGTTTTAAGATTTCATACTATGATTTCTGAACAACTACAAAAAGTAAAAGACTCACTTGCTGACGGCGTAGAACTTGTCGCCGTCAGCAAGTATCACCCCATCAGCGCCGTAGAAGAAGCCTACGCCGCCGGACAACGCGTATTCGGAGAAAGCCGAGAGCAGGAACTGCGACTCAAGTACGATGCCCTGCCAAAGGACATCGAATGGCATTTCATCGGACACCTGCAGACGAACAAGGTCAAGTACATCGCACCTTACATCGCCATGATAGAAACCGTCGACTCGCCACGGCTCATGCAGGAGATAGAACGGCAAGCCGCCAAACACGACCGCACCGTCGACATTCTACTCGAACTTCACCTCGCACAAGAGGAAAGCAAAAGCGGAATGACGCCAGACGAATGCCTGCAGCTCCTCGAAGAAGGAACATGGCGGACACTCTCGCACGTTCGAATACGCGGCATCATGACCATGGCAAGCAATACGGACGACTGCAGCCAGATACAATGCGAGTTCCTCAAGGCAAAGGAACTGTTCAAAAAAATAAAGACCCTCTACTTCGCCGACGACGAGCTCTTCGACACGAAATCTTACGGTATGTCAGGCGACTACATCATAGCCCAAGAGTGCGGGTCCAATCATGTACGTGTAGGCTCGGCCATATTTGCCTAACAACAAATCTACACCATACACTTCTTTGGGACAAAAAGGTATAGCACTGGTATAAATTTCTCATCGCGCATTCCTTTTTATCTGTTTCTTATGTAAAAATTTGCGTATTCTTAAATTTTGTTATAACTTTGCAGCGATTTGTCATGACAATATGACGATGGAACACATGTCAAAAAACGAAACTAAAGAACTCAGAATAAGGAAAGTAACCAACGCTAAGGAGATGGACGATTTCGTTCACCTCCCTTTAAAGTTGTATAAGGGCAACCCTTATTACGTTCCGGACATGCTGTCAGACGTGCGCAATTCCCTTAACCCAAAGAAGAACATCGGGTTAGCCTATGCCGATGTACAGCCATTCGTGGCTTATCGGGAAGAAGAACCCGTGGGACGCATCGTAGCGGTAATAAGCCACAAGTCCAACGAAATATGGAACAAAAAGAACGTACGCTTCTCACTTGTTGAGTTCATTGACGACGAGGAAGTAGCAAACGCGCTAATGGATGCCGTAGCTGACTTTGGTCGCCAACAAGGGATGGACACCATAGAAGGTCCGATGGGCATCACGGACTTCGACAAGGAGGGAATGCTCATAGAAGACTTCGAAAAGGGCGGCACGTTCATGGAGATATGGAACCCCGAATACTACCCCAAACACATGGAGCGTATGGGGTTCGGCAAGGCAGCTGACTGGCTTCAGATAAGGATTGACGTACCAAAGACTGTTCCACCCCGCTACAAACGTGTAGCAGACTACGCACGCCAAGAGTTCGGGCTGCGCATCGTACACAAGACAGCAAAGGATATTTACAACGGATACGGACAGAAGGTGTTCCGATTGTTCAACGAGGCGTACGCACCACTCTTTGGCTTTGCACCGTTCTCGGAAGAACAAATTGACGATTACTGTCATGCGTACGTCCCCCTACTCGATTTCTCTCTCATTCCATTCATAGAGACGCCGGAGGGAGAACTGGTAGGAGCGGCGGTGCTTACGAGGGACTTCTCAGAGGGTCTACGCAAGAGTAAGGGAAAACTACTGCCTTTCGGATGGTATCATCTAATCAAAGCCCTGAAATTGACCAAATCGCCCAAAGCACAACTGATGCTCATCGGAGTGAAACCCGAGATGCAGGGAATGGGAGTCAACGCACTCATCTTCGACTACCTCATACCTCTCTTCAACGAGAAAGGCATCACATGGTGCGAAACGGGACCGCAACTGGACACCAACACCAGGGAGCTTGGACAATGGGCACCGCTGCACCCGACGACATTAAAACGCCGGCGCTGCTGGACCAAGAGCATTTAAAAACGACTTAAATCGTACATATAATATATAATGAATAGAGTAGTAATCACTGGCATGGGCATTTGGTCATGCCTCGGACAAACTTTAGAGGACGTCCGCCAGTCACTTTACACGGGAAAAAGTGGCATCATCTTCAGTCAGGAACGTAAGGACGCTGGCTTCCGCTCAGCTCTTTGCGCCGATGTTCCCAAGCCTAACCTCAAGCCTTTCGTTCCTCGCAACATGAGGCAGTTTATGCCCGAAGAGGCACAGTATGCCTATATGGCTACCAAGGATGCCCTGGAGGCTGCAAAGATTGACCAGGACTTCCTAGACACCCACGAGGTAGGCATCATCTACGGCAACGACTCCGTAGCCGAAGCCACCATGAATGCTCTTGACAAGTTCCGCGAATTCAAGGACACGTCAGCGTGCGGCAGCGGTGCAATCTTCCAGTCAATGAACTCAACCATTACGATGAACCTTGCATGCCTCTTCAAACTGCGTGGCATCAACCTCACTTCCTCAGCAGCATGTGCTTCAAGCTCGCTGGCTATAGGAAATGCTTATCTGCTCATCAAGAACGGGCTGCAGGATTGCATCATAACAGGTGGCGGACAGGAAGCCAACATGTTCTCCATCGCTTCTTTCGACGGCATACAGGCGTTCTCTACACGCGAAGACGAACCGACAAAGGCTTCTCGCCCGTTCGACAAGAACCGCAACGGTCTCGTACCGGGCGGCGGTGCAGCAACGGTTATCCTCGAAAGCTACGAACACGCCGTAAAACGTGGCGCACCCATATTGGCAGAAATCGTCGGTTGGGGCTTCTCCGGCAACGGCGACCATATCTCCACACCTAACGTAGCAGGCCCTGCACGATCTTTGGAACTCGCGCTTAAAAATGGCGGTATCGACCCACGTCAGATTGGTTACATCAACGCCCACGCCACTTCCACGCACGCAGGAGACGGTCGCGAGGCTATGGCTATCGCACAGGTGTTCGGCGACTATAAAGTGCCCGTCACTTCTACAAAGTCGCAGACAGGTCACGAAATGTGGGCTGCAGGTGCTGCCGAAACCATCTACTCCATGCTCATGATGAAGAACGGGTTCATCGCCGGAAACATCAACTTCGAAGAGCCTGATGAAGAGACGGCGTGCATCAACGTCATTCCGCAAACCATCGAGACTGGTTTCGATATGTTCCTGACCAACTCATTCGGCTTCGGCGGAACTAACTCTACGCTTATCATAAAGAATTTATAATTACAAAATCAATAATTGACAAAAAACTATGACAAGAGAAGAAATCATCGCACAGATAAACTCCGTCCTCGCCGACGAGTTTGAAGTGGAAGAAAGCGCCATCACACCAGACGCGAACGTAAAGGATACTCTCGTACTGGACAGCCTTAGTCTTGTTGACCTCGTTGCGCTCATCCAGCAGACATACAAGATTAAGATCCCTGCAGAGGACCTGCCAAAGATTCAATGTTTCAATGACCTCTACGATTATATCGAGAGCCATATCTAAACAGAAAAGAATGGATATCAAGACAGATATCAATCAACTCATACCGCAGCGCTCGCCGATCATGATGGTCGACGAGCTTCTGTCGGTTGAGGACAATGTGGCAAAATGTTGCCTCATGGTTCGCCAAGACAACTTCTTCATCGAACCCGACGGTATGCTTGCAGAACCGGGTGTGATAGAACACATCGCCCAGTCAGCATCTGCCTTTGCAGGCTTTCAGGCATTGCAGGAGGGAGCTACAGAGCCGCCAGTTGGCTACATCGGAGAAGTAAAGAAATTCAACCTTCACCGCCGTCCCTCGCTCGGTGAGAAAATAGTCACCTCCATCACCATGGGAGCTGAAGTGGAAGGCATAACCATCATTAGCGGAGAATGTCACGTCGGCGAAGAACTCATTGCCGACACCACAATGAAAATCTTCGTAAAACAATAAGACCTATGTTGCTCAAAGACAAATTCTACAGCATCATAAACCAGACCGACACCAAGCACGAAGGCTCAGCACACACCGCAGCCTTTCGCGTCGCTATACTACCCGACTGTAACGTCTATGACGGGCATTTCCCGGGTAACCCCGTATGCCCTGGCGTCTGCAACATTGAAACTATAAAAGAGTGCACCATGGTGCTGCTCGACCAACCCTTACGCATATCGTCAATCAAGCAATGCCGGCTTACGGCCATTGCCACACCAACGGTATGCCCAGAGGTTACCATAACCGTCAACGCTTCCGACAATGGGAACGGAACATATACCATACAAGCGTCCATAGCAGACGAGAAGCAGACGTATATGCTCTACAAGGGAGAAATGAAAGCTGAATAATACATACAAGCATTCTATCTAATAAATCTGACAATGACCAGATTGTTTATTTCTATCTACAAATACTTTGCTCGCCATCGATTCCAAATGTGGTTATCGATGGTGTTGCTTTTTATCGTATCGGGGTTCTTCGCAACGCAAATCCATCTGGAGGAAGACCTCGGCAAACTGATGCCGGAGTCAAAGAACCCGGACGGCACGACGAAGATGGCTTTTGCCGACTTGCGCATCAAGGACAAGACGTACTTGTTGTTCGAGGCAAAAGGCAAGAAGGACACCGAAAAGCTAGCCGCCATTTGCGACGAGTTTGTCGACTCGCTTACCGCTCGCGACAAGAAGCGCGAGGCTGGTCAGAGGGCTATCGGGGATATCTTCTACAATGTACCGGAAGATATCATGTTCGATGCCATGGGTTACTTTACCGAGCATTTCCCATCATACATTGACACTGCCGCTTATACCTCTTTCGACTCGCTTCTAACTTTACCACACATGCAGGAGCAGATGAAGCAGAATGCGGAAGACATGCAGGGCGAGTTCGGAGATATGTTCCCCGAACTGATACAACTGGACCCCATCGGTATGCGTAACATACTCGCTAAGCAGTTCGAGCCTATCCTCCAGTCTACCGGCGGAACGTACAAGACCATCGACGGGCACTTCTTCGTCTCGGACAGCACCGTGTGCGTCGCTTTCATAACACCACAATTCTCGTCCACCAATACCGGACAAGGAAACATACTTTTCGAAGACCTCAACCAGCTCATCGACAAGTTCGAGACGGCACACCCTGACACGAAGATTGTATACCACGGCACACCGGCTTCGGGATACAACAACTCTACCGTCATCAAATCTGACTTGATGGGCGAAGTCATCGGCTCGCTCGTCCTGGTGCTTCTGGTGCTCTGCATAGTAATGCGCAACTGGACCACCATCATCTACCTGACACTCCCCGTGGCATTCGGCACACTCGCCTCACTGACCCTCATGTATTTCATCAAGGGACAGTTCTCTCTCCTCGCACTCGGCATCGGAGCCGTCGTACTTGGAGTTGCCATCAGCTACGTACTGCACGTAATGACGCACTACAAGTACGTGGGCGACCCGGAGCAGGTACTGCGCGACGAGGTAAAACCGGTACTCCTTGGTTGCATTACGACCATCGGTTCATTCATGGGACTTATCTTCATCAAGACCGACCTCTTGCAAGACTTCGGACTCTTCGCAGCATTTGCCATCGTAGCCACGACACTCTTCTCGCTCATTTACCTGCCACATCTGATGGCACTCGAGAAGAACCGTATCAACAAGCGCGCCTTCGCTCTCATCGACAAGTTCAACAACTATCCCTTCGACCGTAAGCGTCCGTTGCTTGCCGTCATAGGCGTTGTCACAGTAGTATGCATCGGCTTCTACATCGCAAAAGGCACTGACTTCGACGCAGATATGCGCAACTTGAACTATGCCGCCGACCGCACAGAGTACTCAGAGAATCTCTTGGACGCAAAGACCTACTCGGCTGACAAGACGCAATACTTCGCTGCGCAAGGCAAGACGATGGAAGAGGCTTTGAACAATTTCTCTATCCTTGCCGACAAACTTGACTCACTTCAGCAAGTAGGGCTGGTAAAAGACTACACGCACACCAACGTGCTCTTCGTACCTCTCAAAGTACAGCAAGAGAGAATCAATGCATGGAAGCGCTATTGGACACCCGAGCGTCTTCAAAAGGTCCGCTCGCTGATAGCAGCTACCGCACCTGCCGCAGGACTGACTGCAGACGGGTTCGACACCTTCTTCGATGCCGCCACAGCCGACTACACTCCTTCCCCACTCTATAAGGCGAGCATAATACCGCCGGGATTCCTGTCAACCTTGATGGAACAGACGGCAGCCGGCGACTATCTCTGTTTCACCTCCGTACGTTGCGCCAAGGACTCCGTGCGTTCGAAGAACACCGACTACAACCGCATCTGCAATGCCATCGCATCTCAACCCAATATGCTTGTCCTCGATACCTATTATTATACTACCGACGGACTAGAGAACCTTAACAGCGACTTCAACGTCCTCCAATGGGTAAGCATGGCATTCGTCTTCGTGGTACTCCTCGTCAGCTTCCGGGGCAAGGTAAGCTATACTCTGCTCGGTTTCGCTCCTATCCTGCTCTCATGGGTTATCGTCCTTGGAGCAATGGCGATTTGCGGAGTGAGGTTCAACCTCATCAACATCATCATCTCGACGTTCATCTTCGGCGTGGGTGTAGACTACAGCATCTTCGTCATGAGCGGACTGACAGGGTCATCCGAGAAAACGTTTGCATACCATAAGACCGCCATTCTGTTCTCAGCATTCATACTCATCGTCACGGTGACATCAATGCTCCTCGCACAACATCCGGCTATCAAGAGTGTTGGATTCGCAACGCTAGTCGGCATGGTATCAGCCGTAGTACTCTCCTATGTAGTACAACCAGCCGTATTCCGCCTCTTGCAACGCAAAAACAAAGCGTAACACTCCATAATTAGCCAAAGGTATAAAACTCAAAAAAATCTGCAACACTTTGTACGATATAATCATCATAGGTTCTGGACTAGGTGCTCTAGAATGCGCCCAACTTCTCACGAAGCAGGGGCATTCCGTCCTTATTTTGGAACGTCAATACCAAGCTGGCGGATGCCTGCAAAGTTATAGAAGAGGCGGCATCGATCTCGACACTGGGCTCCATTATGTAGGTGGGCTGGCGGAAGGGCAAACGCTACATGACGCTTTCGAACAACTCGGACTGCTCTCATTGCCGTGGAAGCGACTGCCGCTTGACAACTTCGACACCGTGACAATCTGTGGCGACTCATATAAGCTCCGTCAAGGGTACAACGAATTTGTCGAGGGCTTGTCGGAGTACTTCCCTACCCAACATCAGGCACTCAAGACGTACGTCGACGTGCTGAACCAAGTGGACCATGCGCCTGCCACGCAAGAGTCCATCATGAAATGGGGAACCGTCAACGCCTGGGAATGGTTGCACGAGACGTTCTCCGACGAACGTCTCATCAACGTCCTGTCCGGCACCGCCTTGAAGATGGAGTTACGCAAGGAGACGCTTCCTCTGTTTACGTTCGCCCACGTGACGGCATCGTTTATCGAAAGCTCATGGCGTCTGCAAGGCAGTGGCAATATGCTCATCGACACACTCGTACAAAGCATACGCCAAGGAGGCGGAGATGTCATTTGCAATGTAGAGGTGGAAGAACTCATCGAAAAGGACGGACAGATAACAGCTGCCCGCTGCTCAAACGGCGAGACGTACGAGGGACGTTGCTTCATCTCTGGCATACATCCCGCTCTCACCACCGAGCTTGTGCGTGAAAGCTCATGCATTAAAAAGGTATACCGTAACCGTCTCAAGCGACTCGAGAACACCTACGGGATGTTCACCGCTTCCCTCAAGCTTAAACCAAGCTCCACCCCCACCCCATGCAGCAACCACTACGTCTACACGACGGAAGACGTGTGGAGCTTGTCAGAGCCACGCCATACTGGCGACGGCATACTCATAAGCCCACAACGCCACGACAATATCGACATCCTTACACCTATGCTCTGGGAAGAATGCAAACAATGGGAGGACACCAAGGTGGGTAGGCGCGGAGACGACTACAAGGCTTTCAAACAACAACGAGCACAGAAAATCATACAGTTGGCCGAAACACAAATGCCTGGTCTCAGCAACCGCATCGAGACCGTCTATACGTCCACACCTCTCACGTGGCGCGACTATAACCTGACGCCGGAGGGCTGTGCCTATGGCATCCGCAAGGATTGCCAACAACCACTACTCACAATACTCACGCCACGCACACCCGTACCAAACCTTTTCCTCACAGGACAAAGCCTTATGGTACATGGTCTGCAAGGCACAACAATGACTGCACTTGCGACAATACAAGAAGTAAATAATTTTTTCAACACATAAGACATGAAAAGAATTGCAACACTCTTCACCGCAGCACTCTTCAGCTGCATCACACTCAGCGCTCAAAGCTATGCCGACTTCCAAAAGGCAGTAGCCAAATACAAAAACGTCAACAACGTAACGGCCACCACTACGAAGACTACCCACAAGGCTGCCGTCAGCAAGGATGAGGTAAGTACGGGTACACTCACCGTAAAGACTCCCGACTACGTCTCCATCTCCGTCAACAGCGGGAAGGACGCCCTCCTCATGGACAAGACTAACTTCACCATGACAATGCGCGGACGCCAGGCAAAGACAAACACAACGAAGATGCCGAGTTTCCAGACGTTCCATGATGTTCTGGAAAGCATATTCTCCGGTGGCAAGACGGACATCAGCAAGCACTCGGAAGTGACCATTTCAAAGAACGCTGGTAACATCGTACTGACCATCACCCCGTCTGCAGCTAGCAAGAAAGCTATGAAGCGTCAGCTCTTCACCTCATTCGTCATAGCTATCGACCAGAAGACATCCGAGATGCGCACGCTCCGTATGAACCAAAAAGGCGGTTCTTATCAGGAATATTCCTTCTCAGGATACAAAATGAAATAAATCTTTTACATCTCATCACGTGCAATTCAAAAAAAAGTCGTACCTTTGCCCGTGAAATGAGACTTAACATTTTCTCTAACCAATAACAATAACATTACAAAACAAAAATGAACAGCAACAACATTCCTGTAGTCAAGCTAGGCATCATCGCAGTTAGCCGTGACTGTTTCCCTATCGCATTGTCAACCCAGCGACGTGAAAACATTGTAAAGGAGTATAAAGGCAACATCTACAACTGCCAGACAACGGTAGAGAACGAAGCCGACATGCTCAAGGCTGTAGCCGACGTGAAAGAAGCCGGTTGTAACGCCCTCGTCGTTTTCCTCGGCAACTTCGGTCCGGAGACACCGGAGACTCTCATCGCAAAGAACTTCGACGGTCCTGTCATGTTCGTAGCAGCAGCAGAGGGCGACGGCGATATGATTAATGGTCGTGGCGACGCATATTGCGGTATGCTTAACTGCTCCTACAACCTCGGCATGCGCCATCTCAAGGGCTACATCCCTGAGTACCCCGTAGGCACAGCAGAGGACATCTCAAAGATGATTGCCGATTTCGTACCTGTAGCACGCGTAGTACTCGGTCTGAAGGGTCTGAAGATCATCACCTTCGGTCCGCGCCCGCAGGACTTCTTTGCCTGCAACGCTCCTATCAAGGGACTCTACGAACTTGGCGTAGAAGTAGAGGAGAACTCAGAGCTCGACCTCCTCGTGGCCTACAAGCAGCACGAGAACGACCCTCGTATCGAAGATGTCTGCAAGGACATGGCTGCCGAGATGGGCGAAGGCAAGTACTACCCTGACCTCAGCCGTCGTATGGCACAGTTTGAACTTACCCTCCTCGACTGGGCAGAGCAGCACAAGGGCTCACGTCAGTACGTGGCATTTGCCGACAAGTGCTGGCCAGCATTCCCAAGCCAGTTCGGTTTCGAGCCTTGCTACGTCAACAGTCGTCTCGTAAGCCGCGGCATACCTGTTGCCTGCGAGGTCGACATCTACGGTGCGCTCTCCGAGTACATCGGCATGTGCGCTTCCGACGACACCGTTACCTTGCTCGACATCAACAACTCCGTACCTCAGTACATCTACGACGAGGACATCGTCAAGAAGTACGACTACAAGCTCACGGACACCTTCATGGGCTTCCATTGCGGCAACACCCCACAGTGCAAGATGTGCGCTAACCGTGCCATCAAGTACCAGCTCATCCAGAACCGTCTCCTCGAGAACGGTGGCAAGCCGGACTTCACCCGTGGTACTCTCGAAGGTGACATCGCAGCAAGCGACATCACATTCTTCCGTCTGCAGTGCGACTCAGAGGGCAACCTGCGCTCTTACATCGCAGAGGGTGAGGTACTTGACGTACCAACACGTTCCTTCGGTGGTATAGGAATATTCGGCATCCGCGAGATGGGTCGTTTCTATCGCCACGTGCTCGTACAGAAGGGCTACCCACACCACGGTGCCGTTGCCTTCGCACACGTAGGCAAAGTACTCTTCGAAGCATTCAAGTATCTCGGCATAAAGGATATCGCATACAACCAGCCTAAGAGCCTGCCTTATCCAACAGAGAATCCTTGGGCATAATAGAGTCTTTTGATCTTCACCCCGGGGAATTATAAAAAAATCCCCGGGGTGTTTTTTTAAACAAAACACAAACTGAATGAACATAACTAATACCATCCCCCTCGCTGTAGTATGTTCTCTTCTGTCACTCTCTTCTTGTCAACAGATTGCACTTGACAACGAAGAGGAGTCAACAGAAGAAATCGTCATTCCTAAAGGTCAATCACAACTTGCTTTGAATTTGGAAACCGAAGCCAATGAAGCAGAAATCAGCTGGCCAGTTTCCATCTATGTTTTCAACTCAGACAACACTTGCACAGATACAAAGACATTAACCTCTTCTACAGCCTCTGCCAGCTTCATCCTTCCAGCCGACACATATAGTCTATATGCCGTTGGTGGTATGAATAGTGACAACTATACCATCCCGACAAAGGACGATGCCACATCTACGTCTACCATCTCCCTAATGAATGGGGTCAATGAGCATACCGATATAATGATGGCACAAAAAAGTGACATCACACTCGTTGCCGATAAATCATACACGCAGACACTGGAATTCACACGAAAGGTGGCAAAGATAACAAGCATGAAAATCACTGACGTTCCGACAGATGTAACGGAAGTCACAGTGGTTATCTCACCAGTCTATAAAGCCATCAAACTCGACGGTACTTTCACCGATATCGGCACCTCTTCTTGGTCATACAAACTCACAAAAGACAACACGACCAAAACCACTTGGAATTGTGATTGCAACTCCTATATTTTACCGAATAATGGAGAAATGAGCATAAAGTACCAGTTTAAGACCGATACCCAAACCCGGGAGTTTACACAAACCACTTCGCAAATAACCTCCAACCATAAGATTTCTCTTGAAGCCAATTACAAGAAGGAAGTTTTAACGGCGTCTTTGACCTGGATTCTCAATGGGGCTACATGGGACGATGATGTAAACATCTCTTTCACAGTAGATGAAGCCAAAATGACTAAAGTTGAGGACAATACCAATCCTGATGATAATACGAACTACAACACTGAACCTGTTGCGGACGTTAATATTACAGGAACTGCACCTAAAGTAGGCGAGAATATTAATACAACTAGTACCCAGGTATATGTCATCAAGAAACAGACTTATGGTAATAATACTTACGTCACTTTAATGTATCAAAGCGAGGTAAACAAAATATCAGGTAGCCAACTTACCAAACAAGAGGAAATCAAGTCTGCAGTAGAAACTAAATTAAAAGAATTAAACACAAAGAAAGTAAAAGGCATCACAGCATGTCGACTGCCTACATTGGCAGAACTAAAATATTTATACAACCACTACGATGAACTCGTTGCAATAATCCAACGTAAATCATTTATTAAAAATGACACAGACAATCACTGCTATTATTGCACAGATACAAATGGAGATATTATAGGGTATACGTTCAATAGCGACAAAATAGTAACTCCTAATACTAATAGCACAATCAGTCTAATCAACGGTTTCGTTATTGCGAAATATCCCCAATAACATATCCGTGCACCTATAAAATATTGAATAATGCTCGAGTATCCAAAAACTTTTCGTAAATTTGCAATAGAATAACAGACAATACAAATCATTAGCTCTATAACAACAATGAACAAAGGACTATTGGAGGGCAAGACTGCCCTCATCACGGGCGCAGCCCGCGGCATCGGCAAGGCTGTTGCCATGAAGTTTGCACAGGAAGGTGCCAACATCGCCTTCACAGACCTCGTACTCAACGACGAAATGGCAGCTGGACTGGAAGCTACACGCAAAGAGATTGAAGCACTTGGCGTAACGTGCAAGGCTTACGCTGGCAACGCTGCCGACTTCGCAGAGACTGATGCCGTAGTTAAGAAAATCCACGAGGACTTCGGTTCTATCGACGTACTCGTAAACAACGCTGGTATCACCAAGGACGGTCTGATGCTCCGCATGAGCGAAGCACAGTGGGACGCCGTTCTCAACGTCAACCTCAAGTCAGCCTTCAACTTCATACACGCCGTTGCACCTATCATGCTTCGCCAGCGTGGCGGCAGCATCATCAACATGTCAAGCGTCGTCGGCGTACACGGAAACGCAGGCCAGTGCAACTACTCTGCATCCAAGGCCGGCATGATTGGTCTTGCCAAGTCTATCGCCCAGGAGCTCGGTCCTAAGGGCATCCGTGCCAACGCCGTAGCACCGGGCTTCATCGAGACCGTCATGACAGCCCAGCTGCCAGAGGCTGTACGTGCTGACTGGATGAAGAAGATTCCTCTGCGCCGCGGAGGACAGGTGGAGGACATCGCCAACGTATGTCTCTTCCTCGCTTCTGACATGTCAAGCTACGTCAGCGGACAGGTCATACAGATTGACGGTGGCATGAACATGTAAAAATATGGAAGTCCTATACGAAGACAACCACATAATCATAGTGAACAAACGGAGCGGGGAGATTGTCCAAGGTGATAAAACCGGAGATACTCCCCTCTCCGACACTGTTAAGCTCTGGCTCAAGGAAAAGCACCAAAAGCCAGGCAACGTATTCCTCGGTGTCGTGCACCGTCTGGACCGCCCCGTTCAGGGACTCGTCGTCTTTGCCAAGACATCAAAAGCCCTTTCACGTCTTAACGATATGTTCCGCACGTCTGACGTGCACAAGACGTACTGGGCTATCACGAAGAATTGCCCTGACAAACCGGAAGGGACCTTGGTTAACTGGCTCACGCGCAACGAGAAACAAAATAAGTCCTACGCCTACGACAGCGAACGTCCCGGAGCAAAGCGTGCCGAACTACAGTACCGCGTAATCGGGCACAACGACCGCTACAGCCTCATTGAGGTAAAACTGCTCACAGGCAGACACCACCAGATACGCTGCCAATTGGCACACATAGGATGCCCCATAAAGGGCGACCTGAAATACGGGGCAGAGCGCAGCAATCCTGATGGGAGCATCTCATTGTTATCTAGAAGGGTGCAGTTAGTACATCCCGTATCGAAAGAGCCCATAGACATAATAGCCCCATTGCCCGACCAGCTTTGGGAGACCTTCAGATAGTCAAGTCAACAACCAACTAAAATTTACTATTACTAACCTATGGAAATCGAATTTGTAAGAAGTCGCTTCATCAAGCATTTTGACGGCAAGACAGGCAACGTATACTTCTCCCCTGGTCGCATCAACCTCATCGGCGAACATACCGACTACAACGGCGGTTTCGTATTCCCTGGAGCAGTGGACTGCGGCATCATGGCAGAGGCACGTCCCAACGGCACAACGAAAGTGATGGCATACTCCATCGACCAGAAAGACCGCGTGGAGTTTGAAGTGGACGATCCAAAGGGACCCTCCGCAGCTTGGGCACGCTACATCTACGGCATGGTACAGGAGTTCCGTCTGCTCGGCGTAGACGTGAAAGGTTTCAACGTGGCATTCGCCGGTGACGTCCCCCTGGGAGCTGGCATGAGCTCCTCGGCAGCCCTCGAAGGATGCTTCGCTTGTCTCCTCAACGACTTGTTCGCCAACAACCGTATCTCCAAGTGGGACATGGCTCTTGCAGGACAGGCTACAGAGCACAAATACGTAGGCTGCAACTGCGGCATCATGGACCAGTTCGCCAGCGTCTTTGGACAGGCAGGCAAACTGATGCGCCTCGACTGCAACTCTCGTGAATACGAGTACTTTCCATTCCACCCGGATGGATACAAGCTGGTGCTCCTCAACACTTGCGTGAAGCACGAACTGGCCGGCTCGCCATACAACCGCAGACGGGAGTCATGCGAAAGCGTCGTCGCAGAAGTCAAGAAGCTACACCCGAAGCGCAGCATCGGAACACTACGCGACTGCACATGGGAGGACCTCGATGAAGTTGCCGGCAAAGTGTCTGAGGAAGACATGCAGCGCGCCCGCTTCGTCCTCGGCGAAAAAGACCGCGTCCTCGGCGTATGCGATGCCTTGCTGAAGGACGACTACGAAGAGGTTGGTCGACTCATGTACCTCACACACGAAGGACTCTCTAAGGACTACGAGGTAAGCTGCGAAGAACTTGACTGCCTTAACGACATCGCCAAAGAGTGCGGCGTCACAGGTTCGCGTATGATGGGAGGTGGCTTTGGCGGCTGCACCATCAACCTTGTAAAGAATGACATATACGACAAGTTCATCACTACTGCAAAGGAGAAGTTCAACGCCAAATACGGTCATGAACCCAAAGTAATTGACGTAGTCATCGGCGATGGTTCAAGAAAGATTTGCTAAAGACATACATGGGAAAAAGCGAGAATGGGGCATATCAGCCTCCTTCCCGCTTTTTTGTTTTATACAGTATACGCATCAGATATGCTCTACTCCTCTATGTTGGTAATTACAGACGTGGCACGTTTGAAGTAATAACTTAATGTTTCAACCAATGCCATATTAAGACGGAAAGGAAGCGACAGACCGCGCCCGTTTGACGTTATGCATCTTACGAGTTTTTTCTCACCACTGGAATAATATTGAAAAAGGAAAGGCACTTCATCTTCCGAAAAGCCGAAACAATCTATAAGTATGCTGCCCAAGAGCGAAGACACCTGCATTAAATTTGTGCGTCTAAGCCATGGCACAACCTTCTCATAATCAATCGTCTTGCTATTCTCACGCATATATACTCCCAATGATATAATGCCGAGCACGGAAAGCTCGTTACGGACCATAAAGTTAGCATTTGCCACTATAAGGTCCAATACATGCAGAGATTCGTCTGATGTCGCATGCGAATTCATTTCTTCTTCACGCACATCATACAACCGTTGTTGAGTCCAACGGTTAAAAAGATATGAGGTGCCATCAACATCAAACGTTGGGCATTGTAAACCCGCTGTATCTATACATACATACACATTATTCGGCACCAATTTTTCTCCACCACGCACCACATACTGTAGAACACCCAGCACGGTGGCAGCACGCATAAGCACACGCCACTTGTACTGAGACATCGGAACTATCTCAGCATCCGCCACATCGTCAAAGGCACCTGCCCTCAACAATGTCAGCATATTGTCTATGACGGTATAGTGCATCTTACGCGAACTTATAACAAACAAGCATCTACGAAACAGTTTACTGCTTCAACTTAGCTATAGCCTTTTCAAGGTCTTCGGGAGTGTCAATGCCAATGGTCTCGGTGGTCGTCTCGCCTACCTTTATCTTATATCCGTTCTGCAACCAACGGAGTTGCTCCAGACTCTCCGCCAACTCCAGACTGGACTGTGGCAGCTTTGTCACCTCGCGCAATACCTCACGACGGTAGGCATACATACCTATGTGCTTCAGGAAAGGGAAAGCAGCAGGCCACTCCTGCTCATTCTTGCCACGACAGAAAGGCACTACAGAACGACTGAAGTACATGGCGAAACCACGATTATCTACAACGATCTTTGGAGAATTCGGATTCTTCACTGCTTCCCAGTTATCGCCAAACCGTATGCCAAGCGTAGCTATCTGCGTCTGGCCATCGTCAAACTGCCGGCACACGGTCTCTATTTGCTCTGGTTGGATAAAGGGTTCATCCCCCTGCACGTTCACAACAACATCGAACGACTCTCCAGCCTGTTCTATTTTCTCCATTGCCTCCTCGAGGCGATCTGTGCCGCTCTTATGGTCGGGCGAAGTCATGACGACCTTTCCGCCCCACGAAAGCACATGCTGGTATATGCGGTCGTCGTCCGTTGCTACACATACATCGTTGAGCTGACGTGAGACCTGTTCGTAAACATGCTGGATGACAGTCTTATCTCCAAGCATCGCAAGAGGTTTGCCAGGAAAGCGCGTAGAAGCATATCTGGCTGGTATGATAGCTATAAATTTCATAAAAGTATTGTACAATTACGAGTGCAAAGATAGAAATTATATATATAAAATAGGTAGAGACTCTGAGAAAATCTTATTAAAACTAAAAAAGGAAGTATACCCTATGCGTTTTTGAAAATAATTTCGTAACTTTGAACCAAATTTTTAAAAAGACACTACACTGTGAAGAAACATATATATTTATTACTAACCGCACTAATGTTCTCAGCCACTCTTTCGGCCCAGAAGTTATCACTTGGTTCTTGCAAGACGAACGACGGAGGAGAGTATCAGGGTGAAATGATAAACGGTAAACCTCACGGCAAAGGACAGGTAAAATACGCAAACGGCAACGAGTTCCACGGCGAGTACATAAAAGGCAAACGCCAAGGCTTCGGTGTCTACACCTTCTCCGACGGTGAGCGATATGAAGGTCAATGGTTTCAAGACCAGCAGCATGGTAAGGGTACTTACTACTTTTCCAACAACAACCGCTATGAAGGGTTGTGGTTTCGCGACTACCAACAGGGGCACGGCAAGATGTACTACTATACCGGCGACGTTTATGACGGCAACTGGCATGCAGACAAACGCCAAGGTAGCGGCAGGTATACCTATAAAAGCGGTGCCTACTATGACGGAGAATGGAAAAACGACATGAAGCAGGGCAAAGGACTCTTCGACTGGGGAGACGGAAGCCGCTACGACGGACAGTGGGTAGAAAACCGCCGCTCCGGACAGGGCACATACCGTTATGCTACCGGGGATGTCTACACCGGACAGTGGAAAGATGACGTGCAGCACGGCAAGGGCATCTATAAGTTCCGCAACGGCGATGTCTACGAAGGGGCATACGTCAATGGTGAGAGAACTGGCGAAGGTATCTTCAAATATGCCAACGGCGACAAATATACCGGACGCTTCACCGACGGAGACAAAGACGGACAGGGCACTTTCACATGGCGAAACGGTGACACGTACGTAGGAATGTGGAAGGACGGGCTGCAGAACGGCAAGGGAAAACTTACCAAGAAGAACGGCGAGATTTGCGAAGGAACATTCAAAAACGGAAAGCTGCACGGCGAAATCATCGGGCACAGTGCCGACGGTTCAAAGTTCCGCGGTACATACAAAAACGGGAAACGCGAAGGCAAGTTCATCGAAGTCAACAAAGAAGGCGTACGTTTCGAAGGCTCATACTCTGACGACGAACGTGACGGAGCGTTTACCGAGCGTGATGCCAACGGCAATATCATTGCCCAGGGAACATACGAACAAGGCATGAGACACGAAAACAGGTAACACTTTAAATCATACAAAAACATACAAAAACATGGTACTAGACACTATTGAAAACCTCGAGAAGTACGTTGGCATGAATCCGCTTTTTGCTGACGTAGTAAAGTTCATCAAAGAAAACGACCTCCTCGCCCTTGAAGAAGGCAAGCACTACATAAAGGACAAAGACCTCTTTGTCAACATCACTACCGCCAAGGGCAAGACAAAAGAAGAGGCTGTCATGGAGACGCACAAGAACATGCTCGACATTCAGATTCCTCTCGACGCAAACGAGACATACGGATACATTCCTCTTGAGGAAATGCCTGAAGCAGAGTATAATGCTGAGAAAGACGTTACGAAGTACCCAGGTCTCATGGGAACAAGCTATGTCACCTGCCGCCCTGGCATGATGGCGATTTTCTTCCCACAGGACGGTCACGCTCCTTGCATCGCTACACAGCCCGTCAAGAAGGCAATCTTCAAGGTTAAGGCATAAATACACTCTCACTAAACCACCTTAAAATATCATGGCAGAAACAAAGAAGAAAACAGCTATTAAAAGAGTCGCAACAGCCAAGAAGGCTGCTGCGACTCAGCATATCGGTCTTGTAAAGAACGACCCTTATTTGGAACCGTACGAGAACGCCATCGCAGGCCGTCACGACCACGCCGCATGGATGATCAACCATCTTACCAACAACGGCAAGATGACTCTGTCTGACTTTGCCACTGGATATCTCTACTACGGTCTGCACCGTACATCGAACGGCGGATGGGTATTTCGCGAGTGGGCTCCAAACGCCACAGAAATCTACCTCATCGGCGACTTCAACAACTGGACTCCCACAAAGAAGTATCAGCTAAAGAAACTCGCCAACGGTCAGGACTGGGAGGTAAAACTCTCGAAAACCGCACTCAAACACGGCGACCTCTTCAAGATGTTTGTAAAGTGGGACGGAGGACAGGGAGAACGCATACCGGCATGGATACGCCGCGTCGTACAGGACGAAGAGACAAAGATTTTCTCTGCACAGGTGTGGTCACCGGAAGAGGAATATAAGTGGAAGAAAAAGACGTTCAAACCAAACACCGCTCCACTGCTCATCTACGAATGTCATGTCGGTATGGCACAGGATGCAGAGAAGGTGGGTTCCTACAAGGAGTTCAAGGACAACGTACTTCCACGCGTCATCAAAGACGGATACAACTGCATACAGGTGATGGCGATACAGGAGCACCCGTACTACGGTTCCTTCGGCTATCACGTGAGCAATTTCTTTGCTGCCTCAAGTCGTTTCGGCACACCGGAAGAACTGAAAGAGCTTATCGACACCGCACACCAAAACGGCATCGCCGTCATCATGGACCTCGTGCATTCGCATGCCGTGAAGAACGAAGTGGAGGGTCTGGGCAATCTCTGCGGCGACCCCTGCCAGTATTTCTATCAAGGCGACAGACGCGAGCACAACCAGTGGGACTCGCTCTGCTTTGACTACGGCAAAGAACAGGTAATGCACTTCCTGTTGTCCAACTGCAAGTACTGGCTTGACGAATTCCACTTCGATGGTTTCCGCTTTGATGGCGTAACATCAATGCTATACTACAACCACGGACTGGGAGTGGATTTCGGCGGTTACGGAGACTACTTCAACGGTGGACAGGACGACAATGCCATCTGCTACCTCACACTCGCCAACAAACTCATACACGAGGTAAACAAGAATGCCATCACAATAGCGGAAGAGATGTCTGGCATGCCTGGTCTGGCAGCCAAGTACGAAGATGGTGGGTTCGGTTTCGACTATCGTCTCGCCATGGGCATACCGGACTACTGGATAAAGATGATTAAGGAGAAGAGCGACGAGAACTGGGGAGTCTTCGATATCTTCTGGAAGATGACAGACCGCCGCGCTGACGAGAAGACCGTCTCCTACTGCGAGAGCCACGACCAGGCACTCGTGGGTGACAAGACCATCATCTTCCGCCTCGTGGACTCCGACATGTACTGGCACTTCAAGAAGGGCGACGAAAACGAGACGGCACGACGTGGCATAGCTCTGCACAAGATGATACGTCTCGTCACATCCTCAACCATCAACGGCGGATACCTCAACTTCATGGGCAACGAATTCGGGCATCCAGAATGGATTGACTTCCCACGGGAAGGAAACGGATGGAGTCACAAGTACGCACGCAGACAGTGGAATCTGGTGGACAACAAGGAGTTGTGCTACCACTGGCTGGGCGATTTCGACCAGCGCATGCTGGAGGTGATGAAGATGCAGAAGAAGTTCAACAGCACACCAGTAAAAGAAATCTGGCACAACGACGGCGACCAAGTGTTAGCATACTCACGCGGCGACCTCATCTACGTCTTCAACTTCTCACCAACACAGTCGTACACCGACTACGGTTTCCTCGTGCCTACGGGATCTTACTCAGTAGTCCTGAATACCGACGCAAAAGAGTTTGGCGGATTCGGATTTGCTGATGACACTATCACTCACCTTACCAACTACGACCCGCAGTACGTCAAGGAAAAGAAGGAATGGCTCAAACTGTACATTCCTGCACGCTCTGCAGTAGTACTGAAAAAGAACTAATACATGTCAACAAGAATGGCAAGACCCAAGAACAAACATAACGACAGCACAGCACTACTCAAAGTAGTGGGTGCTGTCGTGTTCTTGTTATTCACATTTATTTATACGTACGAAATCCAGTGCGACCTGCTCGCTATGATACAGTACGCATGGTCAGACAACCAAACACACTACGACCGGCTCATAGGGGCATGCATCATCACAGCAGTTCTGGCTATCATTGCCATACTTGTCAATTTCACAACACATTTTCCAGAGAAAATCCAGACACTAGTTTACCTTCCTTCTCTGGTGATTATAGGACTATTGACTGGAGTAACCCTCAATGAGACTGGCTCTGTACATACAACCATATCCAGCTGTATTGTTGCTGTAATTACACTTATACTTTTCCTGTTTCTTTGCCTAAATCCACAAAAAGTCGACTCCATATTAAAAGACGAAAATGAGCATGGGAAAGTAGCTGGCATCTGTCTTACAAACACCTGTGTCTTCGTCTTCATGATTATGCTGGTTTACGGTATGGGAAACACCGACCGGCAACTACACACACGCTTGACTGTAGAGCGGCTATGCCATCAAGGACGTTACACAGAAGCTCTTAATACTGGACTTCCGCAACACGACGACGATGCCTCCCTGACGATGCTGCGTGCATTGGCTTTGGCTAACACTGGCGAATTGGGAGAAAAACTATTCTCTTACAATATCAGTCCGCAGGATTACGACGGCACTCCACAGTCCGCCACGCCGGCACCGTCCATTCTGCCTTTCCAAAATGCCACACGTTTCCTTACGTGCGATTCCTACTCCGTTTGGCAGACACTCGGATTCGTACCGAGAAACCATAAAGAAGCTCCCGAGAAATACCTTCAGCGTGAGCTAAGACGACATACAGCACGCAAACCGACCCAAGACTATCTCCTCTGCACATACCTGCTAAAGGGAGACTTGGCGGAATTTGTACGCACCATACCGAGGTACTACGACATGTACCAATCGCACCTGCCGGAGCACTACTCCGAAGCACTTGTTCTCTATAATGACCTTACACATGGCACTGACACACTTGTCAATTCCGCCTGCAAGATAATGCCGGCACATACCGCCGACTACAAAGACTTCCGGAAACTGATACGAGAAAACAAAGACCAGCCCCTGCGCACCGTAACCCTTCGCGACAACTACGCAGGCACCTACTGGTTCTACTACTACCTAATACAACTAAACAAAACCACAAACCATGAGACAGTACAACACTCACGAAATCAAGAACATTGCCTTGCTTGGCAATGACGGTTCTGGTAAAACAACCCTTACCGAGGCTCTCCTCTACGAGGCAGGCATCATCAAACGCCGCGGACGCATCACGCAGAAGAACACTGTCAGCGACTACTTCCCCGTAGAACAGGAGTACGGCTACTCCGTCTTCTCCACCGTCTACCACGTAGAGTGGAACGACAAGAAACTAAACATCATTGACTGTCCAGGCTCTGACGACTTCGTCGGTGCTGCCATTACCGCACTGGAAGTGACAGACACCGCCGTACTGCTCATAAACGGTCAGTACGGACCCGAGGTCGGCACGCAGAACCACTTCCGTTACACAGAAAAACACAAGAAACCTGTCATCTTCCTCATAAACCAGTTGGATGCAGAAAAGTGTGACTACGCACTGGCACTGGAGAGACTGCAGGACATTTACGGACAGAAAGTAGTGCCCGTACAGTACCCGCTAAACGAGGGACCGAACTTCAACTCCCTCATTGACGTACTTCTCATGAAGAAATACTCATGGGGACCGGACGGCGGCGAACCTACTATAGAAGACATACCGGCAGAAGAAAAAGAACGCGCTCTGGAGATGCACAAGGCACTCGTAGAGGCTGCGGCAGAAAACGACGAAGGACTCATGGAGAAGTTCTTCGAGACGGAAGCCCTCTCCGAGGACGAACTGCGCGAGGGCATACGCAAGGGCCTCGTCACAAGAAGCATATTCCCCGTCTTTTGCGTATGTGCCGGTAGGGACATGGGCGTACGCCGACTGATGGAGTTCCTCGGCAACGTAGTGCCTTTCGTAGACGAAATGCCAAAAGTACACAACACTCGCGGCGAAGAAGTGCCCGTGGATGCTTCCGGTCCAGAGTCGGTATACTTCTTCAAGACAGGAGTCGAACCACACATCGGCGAGGTGCAGTACTTCAAGGTGATGAGCGGCGAGATAAAGTCTGGAGACGACCTGACCAATGCCGACCGCGGCAGCAAGGAACGCATAGGACAGATTTTCGCCCCTGCGGGCTCTAACCGCATCCCGGTAGACAAAATGGTAGCAGGCGACATCGGTTGCACTGTGAAACTGAAGGACGTGAAGACTGGCAATACGCTGAACGGCAAGGGCGCAGAAAACCGCTTCGACTTCATCAAATATCCTAATTCTAAGTACTCACGCGCCATCAAGGCCGTCAAGGAGGCTGAAACGGAGAAGATGATGACAGCCCTGACTCGCATGCGTCAGGAAGACCCGACATGGGTGGTGGAGCAGTCAAAAGAGCTCAGACAAACGATAGTTCACGGTCAGGGAGAGTTCCATCTGCGCACACTGAAATGGCGTCTGGAGAACATCGACAAGGTAGCAGTTGAATACAGCGAGCCTCGCATACCATACCGTGAAACCATAACGAAGAGTGCTTCGGCAGAATATCGCCACAAGAAGCAGTCGGGCGGTGCTGGACAGTTTGGCGAGGTACACCTCATCGTGGAGCCATATGCCGACGGTATGCCAGACCCAACTACATACAAAGTGAACGGTCAAGAATGTAAACTGAATATCAAGAGCCGCGAGGAAGTATCTCTTGATTGGGGCGGCAAACTGGTGTTCATCAACACTGTCGTGGGCGGTGCCATAGATATGCGTTTCATGCCCGCCATACTAAAGGGGGTCATGGAGAAGATGGAACGTGGTCCGCTGACCGGTTCTTACGCCCGTGACGTACGCGTCATCGTCTACGACGGAAAGATGCACCCGGTTGACTCCAACGAGCTCTCCTTCATGCTTGCCGCACGCAATGCCTTCAGCGAGGCATTCCGCAATGCCGCACCAAAGATTCTCGAACCTATTTACGACCTTGAGGTGTACGTGCCAGCCGAGCTGATGGGCGACGTGATGAGCGACCTTCAGGGACGCCGCGCACTCATCATGGGCATGGACGCAGAGAATGGTTACCAGAAACTGCAGGCAAAGATTCCGCAGAAGGAGCTAGCCTCCTACTCTATCGCACTCAGTTCGCTGACGGGAGGACGTGCCTCGTTCACAACAAAGTTCGCCTCATACGAGCTGATGCCTAACGAACTGCAGCAGGCTCTCATCGCAGAAGCCGCAGAAGAAGAGGCATAGTTACAATTAAAGAGGTCTTCGTGTGATTCTTAGGATTTACATGAAGACCTCTTTTTAAAAACAAGATAATATGACAAAGGAAGAATTGATGCAGAGGGCGATTACGCTCTCCGAGAACAGTGTGAAAAACGGCGGCGGCCCCTTTGGGGCTGTCATTGCCAAGGACGGAATCATCATAGCCGAGGCATCAAACAGCGTGACCATCGACCATGACCCTACTGCCCATGCCGAGGTGAACACCATTCGGCAGGCTTGCAACAGGTTGAGGACCTTCAATTTGGAAGGTTGTGAGATTTATACCTCCTGCGAGCCATGTCCCATGTGTCTGGGTGCCATCTATTGGGCGCACCTCGACAGAATCTATTACGCCAACGACCGCAAGGATGCCGCCAAGATAGGCTTCGACGATGAGTTCATCTACGAGGAGATAGACCGCAAGATAGAGGACCGCCACAAGCCGATGGTAATGTTGATGCGCGACGAAGCACTCGGGGCCTTCCGCATGTGGGAGGAGAATACAGAGAAGACCGAGTATTAATCTTTTCCTACCAATCATTCTCTCCATCAACTCTATTTGAGTACAGTTTTTATGTTTCAAAATATACCTACATCTTGGTACTAGGTAATTTACTATAATTTAGGTATTGCACAACAACGGAAATCATCGTACCTTTGCACTCGGAAATAGAACAAGACGTAATTTGAAATACACAGGAATTTGTTAATAAGATAAAGTTCATAATGTTTTTGTATAGTATAGGGCTGGCTGTGAAGTCAGCCTTTTATTATTGTCATATATGCACTTACTTTTATTTGCGCATTCCATATAATAAGCGTAACTTTGCAGCCATGAAAACATTACATACTATCTATCTTACCCTTCTGCTGCTACTGCCAGCAACCGCCAAGACCCAATGCCAGACTACATACACGTATGCTGACAGCGTAAACGTTGTAAAAATTCTCAAAGAAGGCATGCAGACAAAAAATGCAAATCTGATGCTGTTCTACGGTCATAAATTTCTCAATGTACCGTATGTAGCGCACACATTGGAAGTGAACAAAAAGGAAAAACTTATAGTTAACCTCCGGCAAATGGACTGCACCACATTTGTAGAAACAGTATTTGCCTTGTACCTGACAACAAAGGAAGAATCTACAAGTTGGGGTGACTACTGCCGCAACCTGGAGAAAATACGTTACCGCAACGGGAAGAACGAAGGGTACGCAAGCCGCAACCACTACTTCCTTTGGTGGGCAGACAACAATGCCTCCAAAGGACTTATCTACCTGCCTCTCGAAAAGGCAACGGGCGACTACTACCGGAAACAGACTATAAATATCAATTACATGTCGATGCACGCTACAGCGTACTCCATGCTAAAGAACAACGAAAAGGCAAAGAAGGCGATTGCCACATACGAGAAAGCCTCGCAGGGACGCATCATGCGCTACATACCAAGAGACTACCTGCTACGCTCCAAGATAGAAATGAAATATATAGAAAACGGCGACATTTTGGCCATCTGCACGAAGAAACGCGGGTTGGACACTACACACATAGGCATTGCAGAATGGGGAACTGACGGACAACTACACTTGCTCAACGCATCACAGATTCATAAAAAGGTAGTACTGGAATCTATGACGCTGTACGAGTACATGACGAAGCATCCTTCACAACTTGGAATTTGGGTTATCAGACCGAAATAAAAAATGGGTTAGGAGCTTACCTACAAGCGCCAATAATGATGGCGCTTGAAAAACACAATTGGCTTGATGTCTAGAGACAACAACAGACATATAATAGTCACTTCAGATATAACGAAAAAGGGTTTGAATTTCAATGAAATTCAAACCCTTCCTTGGTTGCGGAGGCCCGACTCGAACGAACGACCTCCAGGTTATGAGCCTGGCGAGCTACCAACTGCTCCA
>CAVCKM010000111.1:0-464 GCA_963602765.1 Alistipes putredinis
CTCGACGAAGTGTTCCGCTTCTCGTACTTGGAGAAAAGCAACCGCCTGTCGAAAATAGCAGAAGCAAAGGGCGGTCTGCACATTAATCAGGTGATGCGCCATACTAATGACAGCCAACTGGCGGAGTTCGTCGATGAAGCACAGTCGATGTGGTTTACCTGCACCATGATGTCGCCCCAAGACCCGTGCCGTCCCGACTTCAAGATGGAAAAGGCATTCTATGTCCACTTCTTTGAAGACCACTATTTCGTGGACGGCATACTGAACAAGAACTTCCCCTATGGCAGGTATCCTACGGAAGAGGAAAAGCGACAGATCGTGTCGCAGTTCAAGAAAGACATCTTGGAAGAGTTGAAGGAAAAATTATAACGAGAAGTAAAGTTATTTTTTACACTTTACGTAAACCTCAAATCCGCACCTTTCGAGGGCAAGGAGATTTTGCCAGAAAAAGAAGAGGTCTATAG
>CAVCKM010000111.1:474-19354 GCA_963602765.1 Alistipes putredinis
AGCCAGAGATATTGGTACATCAAATTAGACAGCCTACCTCGCAATAGCAGGAAAAGCAGAATGTCATGAAAACGCCGGTTTTCGTGACATTTTGCTTTTTCGGAAAGTGCGACTTTGAAATCAAATCCAGAAAAAAGCGGAGGTTTTAAAAATTAACAATTGAGCCTGTACTTCCTCAAGGCGAATTATAAAGGAAGCAAGATTTTCGACTTTTTGCAAGGCCGTTGTCGATTCTAAGACTCAAGGGCGTTAACGCTATAGCGGCAAGAAGGCAAAAACTCGGACGAAAATTGGCGTAGTTTTGCGAAAATCCGACCCGTTTTCCGTTTGGTGAAAAAGAATCGATTCTGGAGAGGTTGGAGAAAATCACTTTGTCACCAAAAACGGTAAAAAGCTGACAAAGTGTAAAAAGTTATTATATTATGAAATGTTGTTCTCTATATGATTACTTGAAGAGGTTGTCAAAAAGTGGGCTGGCGATTGGGCATTGTCATTTCTTTTTATTACCTTTGCACACATTATTATATATTAGCAGTCAACTGAATCATGGAACAGCAAATGAAAAGAGTACCTTACGGAGTATCTGATTTCGCTTCGGTCATAAAGCAGAATCAGTACTATGTCGACAAGACGATGTTTTTGGCAGAACTGGAGAAACAGCCCAGCAACCTCTTCTTTATCCGTCCGCGACGTTTCGGAAAGAGCATATTCCTCAGTATGCTCCACTCTTACTATGACTGCAAACAGAAGGGAGAGTTCGAGGCTCTCTTCGGCAACCTGTGGGTGGGGCAGCACCCCACGCCCCTGCAGGGCATGTATCAGGTGCTGTTCCTGGACTTCTCGCAGATAACGGGAAACATTGACAGGTTGGAGGAGAGATTCGGCGCATACATGAGCATCAACCTCGATGCCTTTGTCCGTTATTACTCTGATTACTACAAGGAGGAAAAAGACGAGATACTCTCCAAGACCGACTATGCTGACAAGATAGAACTGCTTTTCAAGGTTGCCAAGGCACACGGGTACCCGCTCTACCTCATCATCGACGAGTACGACAACTTCACCAACGTGGTGCTCAACGAACACGGCGAACGCGTCTACCACGCCATCACGCACGCCGACGGGTTCTACCGCGACGTGTTCAAGAAGTTCAAGGGCAACTTCGAACGCATCTTCATGATGGGCGTCAGCCCAGTGACGCTCGACGACGTGACGAGCGGCTACAACGTGGGGTGGAACATATCCGTCAAGCCGGAGTTCGACGAGATGCTCGGCTTCTCCACAAAGGATGTCGTCGAGATGTTCCAATACTATAAGGAGCAGGGAGCCATACCTGCCGACAGCAACGTGGAGGCCATCGTCAACGAGATGAAGCCCTGGTACGACAACTACTGCTTTGCCGAGGAAGCGTTGGACAAGAACGTGAGGATGTTCAACTGCGACATGGTGCTCTACTACCTGCGAAACTATATGGACTACGGGCGTTCGCCACGCCAGATGATAGACCCCAACACGAAGACCGACTATGGGAAGATGAAGAAGCTGCTCCAGTTCGACCGTCTTGACGGCCAGCGACGCGGCATCATACGCAAGATTGCCAGCGAGGGACAGATAGTGGCGCAACTGGAGCCCCAGTTCTCCGCCTACCAGATACCGAAGGCGGAGATATTCCCCAGCCTGCTCTTCTACTACGGCATGCTCACCATCAAAGGCACGCGCGGGTCGAAGCTCATACTCGGCATCCCCAACAACAACGTCCGCAAGCAGTACTACGAATACCTAGAGGAAGAGTACCAGGCCACGTCGTACGTGGACACCAACCAACTGACGGACTACTACTACGACATGGCCTACGACGGCAAGTGGGAGGAAGGACTGCGTTTCATGGCGGACGCATACGCCAAGGTGTCGTCCGTGCGCGACGGCATAGAGGCGGAGCGCAACCTGCAGGGATTCTTCATGGCCTACCTCAACCTGAACGACTACTACATCACCGCCCCCGAACTGGAGCTGAGCCACGGCTACTGCGACTTCTTCCTTCTGCCAGACCACACGCACTACGCCAGCCGGCACAGCTACATCCTCGAGCTGAAGGTGCTCTCAAAGAAGGAGTCCGACGAGGAGGCAAAGGATGCCTTCCACGCCGACGGCACCCCGATGACGAAGGCCGAGAAGCAGTGGGACGATGCCGTCGAGCAGATAAAACGCTACTCACAGGCCCCGCGCGTGGAGGCCCTGCGACAGGGCACGACGCTCCACCGCATCATCATGCAGTTCAAGGGATGGGAACTGGCACGAATGGAAGAAGTGTAAATATCCTGCATACGTCTGTGGGACTAAATTCTACTAGAGAAGATATGACACTAAACAAGATACTAACAATTATGACATTGGCTTCTATGGCCTTGGGCAGCGCTGACGCTGCACCGCTCAAGAGCGGCATTAACATGAACAACCTCGACACGGCAACGCCTGCTGCAGAGGACTTTTTCCAGTATTCCACCGGCGGGTGGCAGAAGGCTAATCCCCTGCCTGCCGCATACTCGCGTTACGGGCAGTTCGACAGGCTCGGCGAGAACAACAGCAAGCGTATCAATGCTCTCTTCAAGGAGCTGCAGACAGGGACGTTCCAGCAGGGGACGACGGAGTGGAAACTGGCCACGCTCTACAACGTGGCGATGGACTCGGCACGACGCGCTGCCGACGGCACAAAACCGCTGCAGCCCCTGCTGAAGAAACTGGAGACGGCGAAGACCGTGAAGGCACTCAGGGCCATACAGCATGAGCTGGCACCTGCCGGCAACAATGAGTTTTACCTGCCTTACTTCGAGGCGGACGAGAAGAACTCCACCATGATGGCGCTGCACGTCAGGCAGGGAGGACTGACACTAGGACAGAAGGAGTACTATCTGGATACGGACAGTGCCACGACGGAGATACGCGAGGCGTACAAGGAGCACATCGTAAGGATGTTCCAGCTGTTCGGGTTCTCCAAAAAGGCTGCACAGGCAAAGATGCAGAACGTGGTTAAGACGGAGACGGCACTGGCACGGGTGTCAAGGACGGCGGCGGACATGCGCGACCCGGAGGCTAACTACAACAAGATGCCTCTGGCGAAGTTTGGCGAGCTGTATCCTGCCCTCGGTCTGGAGGCGCAGATGAATGCCGCCGGCATAGACTCCAAGTTGATAGAGAACATCATCGTCTGTCAGCCCGACTTCATGGCGGGTGCCGACAAGGTGGTGGCTGCGCTGACGGCGGACGAGTACCGCGACTACTTGGAATGGCACCAGATAGTGTCTGCCGCCAGTTTCCTCAGCGAGGACATCGCCGCTGCCAAATTCGAGTTCTTCGGCAAGAAACTCACGGGCACGAAGGAGATGCACCCACTGTGGAAACGCGTGACACAGCAGATAGAGGCCCAAATGGGGCAGGCTATGGGCAAGATATACGTGGAGCACTACTTCCCTGCCTCCTCTAAGGAGCGTATGGAGAAACTCGTCAAGAACCTGCAGACGGCGCTGGGCGAGCGCATCATGGCACAGAGCTGGATGAGCGACTCGACGAAGACGGCGGCGATGGAGAAACTTGGCACGTTCTACGTGAAGATTGGCTACCCGAACGAGTGGATCGACATGGCGGCACTGCAGATAGACCCCGACAAGTCGTATTACGAGAACATCACGGCATGCAACCGCTTCTGGACGGCGTGGGACATAGCACATCATGCCGGCAAGCCTACCGACCGCGAAGAGTGGTATATGTATCCGCATACGGTAAACGCCTACTACAACCCAACGACAAACGAGATATGCTTCCCGGCAGGCATACTGCAGCCACCGTTCTTCGACCCCGAGGCGGACGATGCGTTCAACTACGGTGCCATCGGCGTGGTGATAGGTCATGAGATGACCCACGGCTTCGACGACGAGGGACGCCATTTCGACAAGAACGGCAATATGCACGACTGGTGGGCGGCAGAGGACGTGAAGGCGTTCGAGCAGCGTGCTGACCTGTATGAGAAGTTCTTCTCCGCCATCAAGGTGCTGCCCGACCTTAACGCCAACGGCAAGTTGACACTGGGCGAGAACCTGGCTGACCACGGCGGCCTGCAGGTGGCATATCGTGCTCTGCAGAACGCCACGAAGGATGCGCCGCTGCCCGTAGTGGACGGTCTGACACCAGCCCAGCGCTTCTTCATGGCCTACGCTGGTGTGTGGGCCAGCAATATCACGGAGGCCGAGATGCGTCGCCGCACCAAGAGCGATCCGCACTCGCTGGGCAGATGGCGCGTGAACGGTGCACTGCCGCACATAGACGCATGGTACGAGGCTTTCGGCGTAAAGGAAGGCGACAAGATGTTCATCCCCAAGAAAGACCGTCTGGACCTCTGGTAATGCAGGGACTTTACGGGTAAAGGACAAAAAAACAATCCCCTGGAATTTCATTGAGAGATTCCAGGGGATTGTCGTATCCGGGAGTGTGAAAGGGACTTACTTCAGGAAGTTCAGGAACACGGTGATGATGCCCGTGTTGAGCATGTCCACGAACATGGCACCTACGATAGGCACGATGAGGAAGGGCTTTACCGTGTAGTAGTATTTGTAGCAGACGGCACTCATGTTTGCCATAGCGTTTGGCGTGGCACCCAGACCGAAGCCGCACATGCCGGCGGAGAGGACGGCAGCGTCGTAGTCCTTGCCGAGCAGGGGGAAGGCGATGAACCATACGAAGAGACCCATGAGGACTATCTGTCCGACGAGCATCACGATGAGCGGCAGGGCGAGGCTCTGCAGCTCCCACAGTCTGAGGGATATCATCGCCATGCCGAGGAAGACTGAGAGGCAGATGTTGCCTACGCTGACAATCTTCTCCATGTCGAGGAACTTGCGCGCCGGGGTGGCATCCATGACGACGCGTGCAAGGGCTGCCGTGAGGAGTGCGCCGAAGTATGTCGGGAACGTGATGCCGGTCTTCTGCAGCAGTTGGCTGCCTACAACGCCCAGTGCCATCACCATGAGTATGGCGTAGGTGGCCTTTGAGTAGCGCTGGAATTCTATCTCACTACTACTCATGCGCTGGGCACGTCCTTCGGGCGAAGCCTCGTCAGTCTCCACACCGGCCATGGCAGGGTCAATCTCGTATTCGGGCTGCTGCCAGCGTGTGTTGAGGCGATAGCGTATGAGGCGTGCGGCAAGAGGACCGCCGAGCATGGAACCAGAGATGAGTCCGAACGTGGCGCATGCCATGGAGGCGGTCAGCGCGCTCTCGAAGCCCATGCTCTCCAGTACGGGAGCGAAGCCGCCTGCTGTGCCGTGTCCGCCAGCCATGGAGATGGAGCCTGCTGCCATGCCGAGGAGCGGATTGACACCGAACGCCTTGGCGATGAGCACTGGCATGAGGTCCTGCAGGGACATGAGGACGATGAGCAGGCCTATCATGATGATGAGCGGCTTGCCGCCCTTCTTGATGACCTTAGGGTCGGACTGGAAGCCCACCGAGGTGTAGAAGGCGAGCATGAAGACGTTCTGGAGTGTGGAGTCGAACTCTATCTCGACATCGAGAAAACAGTAAATCAGCAGGGAGATGATGGAGAACAACAGTCCGCCGGATACTGGCGATGGAATACAGAACTTCTGCAGAAGCGTGATTTTGCGGGTCATTGTCATACCGATGATGAGGGCAAAGGCGGCAACACCGGTCGACTGTAGCATGTCAAGGGAAATGGTATGCGTCATACAAGTTTTTATGTTTGGGTTGTTTGTATTCGGGCGCAAAATTACTCAAAATGTAACAAAAACGTAGCGTTTTACAAACAAAAAGTGAGCGCAGGGCGTGAAAATACTGTCGTTTTGGTGTTCGTGTGCGTAGAAATGTGTAACTTTGTGCCATAAATACTCATTATATCGCGATAAATGAAAGTTCTAATACTGAGCACGTACGGCATGAAGGGTGGGGCAGCGATTGCCGCCAACCGTCTGGTTGCCGCCCTATATAAAGAAGGTGTAGACGTAAACATGGTGACGCAGGACGACTTCGGGTGGAAAGGCAAGTTGGCTTTTCTCCTGGAGCGCATCGCCGTGTGGGTCTGCAATGGTTTCTCGAAGAAAAACCTCTGGGCGAAGGACCTCGCCGTGGCTGGCGTGGACGTCACCTCGCGAAAGGAATACAAGGAGGCGGACATCATTCACCTGCACTGGATAAACCAGGGGTTCATCTCCCTGCGCACTCTGGAGGCGATACTGCGTTCGGACAAACGCGTGGTATGGACCATGCACGACGAATGGCCACTGAGCGGCATGTGGCATTACTACTATGAGGACACGCCGACAGGAACGGGGCTGGACATGCGCTGCGAGTCGCGCAAACGGGAGTCGTACCGTCAGGGGCGCATGACCTTCGTGACGTGCAGCAAGTGGCTTGCCGACAAGGTGCGCAACAAGTCGCTCGGGGCAGGGGCGGAGATACTCACCGTGCCCAATCCGATAGACACGATGACGTTCCGTCCGCTGGTGAAGGAGGAGAGCGAGACTCAGCGCAAGATGCTGGGACTGCCGCAGGACAAGAAGCTGATACTTTTCGGTTGTCAGTATCTGACGGACGAGCGCAAGGGATTCCGCTATCTGCTGGAGGCGGCGAAGCATCTGGACAAGGACGTGGCAGTGGTGCTCGTGGGCGGGCATACGGCAGAGGTGAAGTCGCTCTTTGCTGACAGCGTGGAGTGCTATGCTGTCGGTCAAGTGAACAGCATAGCGCAGATGGCTGCACTGTACGGCTGTGTGGACTGCTTCGTCACGCCGTCGCTACACGACAACCTGCCGAACATGATAATGGAGTCCATGGCGTGCGGCATACCGTGCGTCGGGTTCAACGTGGGCGGAATACCCGAGATGATAGACCACGGGAAGAACGGCTACGTGGCGGAACTCAAGAATGCGGAGGACTTGGCAGCCGGCATACGCTTCGTGGTAGACGAGGAGCGGGCGGTGCGACTGAAGATAGCCGCCAGAGAAAAGGTGGTGGCGTGCTACAGCGAACATGCCGTGGCGGAGGAGTACATAAAGGTGTACAAATCATAGAATTTCGTTCCTGAGACAACTTTTTCGTACAAACAGGGTGTAAAGTCGCCAGTTTTTATTACCTTTGCAGAGTTGTATGTCTACGAAAAACAAACACATATCATAAATAATGAACGAACAACAAAACCACAAAGGCTTTGTTTCCAAGATAGGACTGGTGCTCGCCACGGCAGGTGCCGCTGTCGGTCTTGGCAATATCTGGCGTTTCCCGACGACGACGGGCGAGAACGGCGGTGCAGCCTTCATTCTCGTCTACGTACTATTCACCCTCATACTCTGCGTGCCGGGCATGGTGGCAGAGTTCATCGTGGGGCGCAACGGCGCCTGCGCGGCAAAACAGGCTTACGCCAAGGCTGGCGGTAAGAAGGCGTGGGGACTGCTGGGCATCATAGGCATGATAGCCTGCTCGGTGATTCTCGGCTTCTACAACGTCATAGCCGGCTGGACACTGTACTACCTCGGCATGGCGGTGGGCGACCAGGTGCTGGGCGACCCCAAGCACGTTGCCGAAGGGTTCGGCACTATGATGTCCAGCATGTGGATACCCAGTGTCATGGGCATCCTCTTCATGCTTCTGACGCACGCCATCATAGTGCGCGGCGTGCAGAACGGCATCGAGAAGGCATCCAAGATAATGATGCCCCTCTTCTTCGTGCTGCTCATAGTGCTCATCTTTGCCGGGTTCACGCTGCCGGGAGCATGGAAAGGCGTGGAGTTCGTCTTCAAGCCCGACTTCTCCAAGGTCACCGCCGACGTGATGTTCGAGGCACTCGGTCAGGCGTTCTTCTCGCTCAGTCTGGGCGCAGCGTGCCTCTGCACGTACGCCTCCTATTTCCGTAAGGACGTGAACCTCATCACTTCCACGGCGCAGATAGTGGGCATCGACATGAGTGTGGCAATCCTTGCCGGACTGATGGTGTTCCCTGCAGTGTTTGCCGTAGGCATGGAGCCTAACGCCGGTCCGGGACTGGTGTTCCAGACTCTGCCGAACGTATTCTACCAGGCATTCCCTTACGGTGTGGCATACGTCGTATCCGTACTCTTCTATGCCCTTCTGGCACTGGCAGCACTGACATCCACCATTTCGCTGCACGAGATAGGCACTGCCGTGATAGCCGAGGAATTCAAGATGGATCGCAAGCGCAGCGCATGGATTATCACCGTGCTGTGCAGCATCATCACCGTACTGAGTGCGCTGAGCCTCGGACCGGTGGAAATGGGCTTCTTCGGCATGACCCTCTTCGACAACTTCGACAGCTTCGCCAGCAACATGCTGCTGCCGTTCGGTGCCTTCTGCACCTGTATCCTCGTAGGGTGGGTGATGAAGCGCGAGACGGTGGTGGACCAGTTGACAAGCGGCGGACTCTTCCCACGTTCCAACCTCTTCCTCAACACGTTCTTCTTCCTCGTGCGCTTCGTGTGCCCGATATTCATCGTTGCCATCTTCATGTACAAGATGGGAGTGATATAGGACTCGCAGAAGGATTTTTGAAATCAGATTATGACAGAAACAAAACATAACACAGCGGGCTTTGCCTCAAAACTGGGCATCGTACTCGCAACGGCAGGCTCTGCCGTAGGACTCGGCAACATCTGGCGTTTCCCCACCACAACGGGCGAGAACGGCGGTGCGGCATTCATTCTTATCTATATCGCCTTCACCCTGTTCCTCGGTTTGCCGGGCATGGTGGCGGAGTTTATCGTAGGCCGCAACGGTGCGGCTAACTCCAAGACATCCTATACCATAGCCGGCCGTAGCTCCGCATGGGGGTGGCTCGGTGTGATGGGCATGGTGTGCTCCATGATTATTCTGGGCTTCTACAGCGTCGTGGCAGGATGGTGTATCTACTATCTCTACATGGCACTGACCGACCAGGTGCTCGGTGACTCGCAGTACGTTCAGCACACCTTTCAGACGATGAACGACAGCTGGTGGATACCGGGCTTGATGGGACTCGTCTTCGTCTTCCTGACCCACGGCATCGTGGTGCGCGGCGTGGAGAAGGGCATCGAGAAGGCTTCCAAGCTGCTCATGCCGATGTTCTTCGTGCTCCTCTTGGTGCTCATCATCGCTTCGTGCTCACTGCCCGGCGCATGGGCCGGCGTGGAGTTCGTCTTCAAGCCGGACTTCTCGAAGGTGACCTCAACGACGTTCTTCGAGGCACTGGGACAGTCGTTCTTCTCGCTCAGTCTCGGTACGGCGTGCCTCTGCACCTACGCCTCCTACTTCCGTAAGGACACCAACCTCATCACGGCAGCTGCACAGATATGCGGCATCGACACGGGTGTGGCTATCATGGCCGGTCTGATGGTGTTCCCCGCAGTGTTCGCCGTAGGCATGCAGCCTGACGCAGGTCCGGGACTGGTGTTCCTCACCCTGCCTAACGTATTTGCCAAGGCGTTCCCGCACGCCGTAGCATACGTAGTGTCCGTGCTCTTCTATGCCCTGCTGGCTCTGGCGGCACTGACATCCACCATCTCCATGCACGAGATAGGCACGTCGCTGATGCACCAGGAACTGAAGGTGACACGTCACACCAGCGCATGGATGGAGACCGGTGTCTGCTGCGTCATCAGCATCCTGTGCGCCCTGTCGCTCGGTCCAGTGCCTGAGTTGAGTTTTATGGGCGAACCGTTCTTCAGCAATATGGACTCGCTGACGAGCAACATCCTGATGCCCTTCGGTGCCTTCTGCACCTGTCTGCTTGTAGGCTGGCATATGAAGCGCGAAACCGTCATAGAGCAGCTGACAAGTCAGGGCCGCTACCACTGGGCAGCATGGATATTCAACCTGTACTTCTTCCTCGTACGCTTCGTATGTCCGCTGTTCATCCTGCTCATCTTCCTTGACAAGATGGGAGTATTCTAAACGACACATTTCCAAGACTAACTAAAAACTCACTTGTTATGAAATACGCATTAGTTACCGGCGGTTCACGTGGACTGGGACGCGCCGTCTGCCTAAAGCTCGCAGAGATGGGCATACCCGTCATCATCAATTATCAGTCCAACCAGGCTGCAGCCGAGGAGGTGAAGGCTCTCGTTGAGGCAAAGGGCGTAGCTGCCGAACTGTTACAGTTCAACGTTGGCGACATGGAGGCCGTTGACGCTGCCTTCGATGCTTGGGAAGAGGCTCACCCCGACGACTATATCGCCTACCTGCTCAACAATGCCGGCATACGCCGCGACAATATGATGTTCATGATGCCAGCAGAGGACTGGCACGCCGTCATCAACACGTCGCTCAACGGCTTCTACTACGTCACACGCCGTTGTCTGCCAAAGATGATGATGCGCAAGCACGGCGGCCGCATCGTAAACATGGCATCACTCTCGGGACTGAAGGGTCTGCCCGGCCAGACCAACTACAGTGCCACGAAGGCTGCCCTCATCGGTGCCACGAAGGCCCTCTCGCAGGAAGTGGCAGCGCGCGGTGTCACGGTAAACGCCGTAGCCCCCGGCTTCATCGAAAGCGACATGACAAAGGACCTGCCCGTAGACGAACTGAAGCAGCAGGTGCCGATGAAGCGTTTCGGCAAGCCAGAGGAAGTAGCAGAGTTGGTAGGCTTCCTCATGTCGGATGCCGCCGCATACATCACCGGCGAAGTGGTCTCCATCAACGGCGGACTGTACACATAAGCCGCAGAGACCCATAGAAACAAAAAACTCCCTGACGCACAAGAGATGTACGCCAGGGAGTTTTTGTGTATATGTTGTCCTACACACTCTTTGGATCGGCTTTCTTCCATCCTAGAAGTCCTTTTCCTTCTTCGTCCAGTTCAATTCCCAAACCAATCACCTGCCGTTTGTCGGCCTTGAACGGTTCCATGTAATGTCGGTCGACAATCTGTTGGATAGCTGCCTCTGTTCCGCCATTGTTCCTTAGTTTGAGCTCCAGTACATAGATGTAGCGTGAGGTCTGTACCACCATATCTATCCTTCCTGTGGCAATCATCTTCTCTACTTCTACTTTCAAACCAATGGCATTGAAAATGGTGCTGATAATGAGGCGATAGCGTTCCTCCATATCCATCGAGGCAATCTTCTTGTTACTGTAAGGTACATCGGCCACGAGAGCCTTGAGAGTGGTCATGGCCTCGTCTATCTGCCCTTCCCCCATTTGCGCATAAAGATTTGCTTGCAATGATTGTATTTCACTTTCGGAACGCATAGCGAGAGCTGGTACTACCATTTCGTAGAGTGCTTGCTTTACTTCTTTGTTGGGGAATCCAAGCGTATAGCCAAATTCGTCGCAGTCCTTGATGGTCAGGTAGCCTGACTGGTATAGGAACAGTTCTGCTCCTCCCCTTGAAACGTCAGAAAGTTCCAACGTGTTTCGCATGATGCGGCAATTCTCAAAGTTTTTCAGTCGAAGCTCCATGTTGTCGACAAATTTGGGGAGCAATGACGTTGCCCCTGATGAAGCCCAGTAATTGTTGAGCTCTGTGGTGCTCAATGCATTGATAAGACTGTATGGATTGTAGATGTCTACCATGTTGCGGCGGCTGAAATGGTAGCCGTCATAGTAGTCTTTCAGACTGTCGTGAGTCTCTTGGGGAGTCCAGTTGTTGGCGTGGCCCATCTCTTCAAGCTCAGGCTTGAAGTTCTCTTGTATTTCTTCCTCTGTAATACCGCAGATAGGTGCATATTCAGGAAGGAAACTGATGTTGGTTAGGTTGTTGAGCACGGAAAAGAGAGATATCTGGGTAAACTTGGTGATACCCGTGATGAAGACAAACTTCTCGTGCTCGTCACATGCCTTCAATACAGCGAATACATCACGGTAGACATCGGTGCAGGCGGTATGTTTCTCTGTTTTCCAGGAATGTTGTAGAGGAGAGTCATATTCGTCTATGAGAATGGCAGTTCTGTTGCCAGTCTGCTTTTCTGCTGTCTTAATGATGCGCTTGAATCTTACGGCAAGAGAAGCTGTTGGCAGTGGAGTGATGCCATAAGTCTCCTCATACTCCTGAAAAGCGTCGTTGAAGTAAGCCTTGATGGCCTGTGGGTCGGAACCGGCCAGACTCATGTCAAGACGTACGACAGGATACTGGTTCCATTCCGTTTCCATCTGCATGATCTTCAGTCCTTCGAAGAGTTCTTTCCTTCCCTCAAAGTACATCTGTAGCGTATCGATAAGTACGGACTTGCCGAATCGACGTGGACGGCTCAGATAATTGTACTTATTGCCGTTGTTTACCAAATTCCAGATGATGTCGCTCTTGTCGACATAGAGATAGCCTTCTTCTCTAATTGCTTTGAACGACTGGATGCCTGCAGGTAATCTTCTGTTTTTGATGCTGGTCATGTATTTCTCCTTTTGGCGGCAAAGTTAAGCAAAACTCTCCGTATTTCCAAATGCCGTTGATATATTTCTATGATATTCTCTTGTTTTTCCCAAACGGAAATCAATTCAGCCCATCCCGTCGCATTATAACAGCAAGAACCCTGCCTTCCGTGTCTGTGTGCACAGGAGGCAGGGTTCTTTGTTTTATGGAAATTGTCATTACTGCTTTGAGAGACGCAGACCCACCTTCATGCCGTCCACTTGCTTTAGCAGGGAGGTGATGGTGGAGAGGTAGGAGACGTTGCTGCCGATGTTCTGGAAGAAGGTCTTCAGCTTTGTGGCGTCCATCACGATGACGAGGGTGCCGTTGTCGAGCTGCGGGGTGACCTTGCATGGCTGCGACCTTCCCTTGAAGGTAAGTGTCACGTCGTTGCTGCTGATGGTGTATGTGCCGCTGGCAACCTGCTTGTTCTTCAGCTTGATGTTGAAGTTCTTGTCGGCGTCGAAGGTGATGGTGAGGTTGCCCTTGGTGATGCCCAGTTTGGTGAGGTAGCTCTGCAGCTTTGTCTCAACCGACTTTGTGACAACGGATGCCGCGGTGCTCTTCAGCACGTTGCTGCTGGTGAACATGATGGCAGGCTCCTGGTATGCCCATGTGCCGACAATCTGTGAGGATGTAGGCACCAGTTTGCTGGTGATGACACCGGCGATGGTGGACAGGGTGCTGTTTGAGGAACTTGACGAAACTTTGCTCAGAGCGTTGCCCAGAACGTTGCTCAGCTGGGCGTTGGCGCTTGTGGAAGCTGAGAGAGCTATCGCTGCTGCGATGAGGCTTCTCATGATAATCTTTTTCATAATCTTTTTTCCTTATCGTTTGTTGTGTTTATTGAGAAATATCCGTGTATGGTGCCACCATGTTTGTGAGCGTGACGAACTCCTCGTGCGAGAGCTGCTCGGGACGCTTGGTCAGGAAGTCCTGCGCGAAGAAGTCGGCTGGCGGCATCGTGTCGGCGGAGAAGAGCTGCTTGAGGCTGACGCGCAGCATCTTGCGGCGCTGGTTGAACACCGCCTTTACGATGCGGCGGAAGAGCGGCCAGTCGCAGCCGAGGTCGGTGCGGCTGTTGCGTGTCATGCGGATGACGGCGGACTTCACCTTCGGCGGCGGATTGAACACGTCCTCGTCGACGGTGAAGAGATATTCCGTGTCGTACCACGCCTGTATGAGTACGGACAGTATGCCGTAGGTCTTGTTGCCAGGAGCAGCAGCGATGCGCAGTGCCACCTCGCGCTGTATCATGCCCGTGCAGCAGGGGATGAGGTCCTTGTTGTCGAGCATCTTGAAGAATATCTGCGAGGAGATGTCGTAGGGGTAGTTGCCCGTGAGGACGAACTGCCTGCCGCCGAACACGTCGTTGAGGTCCATGCGCAGGAAGTCGTCGCCGATGATGCCGCCTTCGAGGCGCGGGAATGCCTCCTGTAGATATGCTACGGACTCCTTGTCTATCTCCACGCACTTGAACTCGCGCTCCTTGGGGTATAGATACTGCGTCATCACGCCCATGCCTGGACCAATCTCCAGCACGGGGATGTCAGGACATGCGTCCACGGTGTCGGCGATGCGGCGTGCTATGCCGAGGTCGGTCAGGAAGTGCTGACCTAAGTTTTTCTTTGGGCGAACCTGTTTCATGAATTCTTTTTTGTCAGTTGTACCGCTCCCCATCCGTATAGTCCGAGGGCAGCGACGAGTAGTGTCTGTACGGTATGCACGATGAGTACGAAGCAGAGTGCCGGAGCCTCTGCCACGCCGTAGAGTATGAGCATCGTCTTCACGGCGAAATGCCACGACCCGGCTCCGTTAGGGGTAGGCACGAGTACGGCGATGCTGCCTACGATGAACGTCACCATGGCGCACGTCATGCCGAGGTGGGCTGTCTCCCCGAAGCAGAAGAACGTGAGGTAGTAGTGCAGGAAGTATGATGCCCAGATGGCGATGCTGTAGAAGAGGAACAGCGGTATGTTCTTGACGCGGCGCAGGGAGAGTATGCCGTCGAGTATGCCCTGGAGGGTAGCCTTCACGCGGTCGTAGAACGCCAGGCGTTTGCGGAAGACATACAGGGAGACGAGGGCTGCCAGTCCGCAGATGGCGGTGACGAGGTAGCCCGTCGTGGAGAACATGCCGATGAGGTCGTCGATGCGCGTCCCCGTCTTGCTGAAGAACGTGAGGAAGACTGGCATCTGCATGAGCAGCGTCAGGGCGGTGATGATGAGGATGATGACCGAGTCGACGGCGCGCTCGGTTACTACCGTGCCCAGCGCCTTGGGGAACGACGTGCCCTCCCAGCGCGACAGTACGCCGCAACGGGTAAACTCGCCGATGCGCGGTATGACGAGTGACGCGGCGTAGGATATATATATAGAATGTACGCACGTAGAGGTGCGTGGGTGCTCGTCAAGCGGTTCGAGCGACTGTTTCCATCGCCACCCGCGAAATACCTGTGCCATGATGCCGAATGGGAAGGAAACCAGCATCCACCACCAGTTCATGTGGTGTAGCATGACGTCGCTGATGCTGTCCACGTCGAAGTCGCGGTACATCCACCACAATATTGCACCGCCCATGACGAGCGGTGCTACTATGTTGAAAATCTGTCGTAACTTCTTGTTCACGGCTGCAAAGGTAATACTTTTTTGTCTAATAAGCATAACTTTTGCAGAGAAAGTATAGGTGTGAAAACGGCATAACGTTAATTCACACAAAAAGATCTGGAAACATTTGGGAATAATCGCGGATATGTGTAAATTTGCACGGAAATTAATCGTGGTTAGGTGCGGAATGCCGCATTTGATAATCGCGGACAGGTGCAAAATTGCTAAAAATCAATCGCGGGCAGGTGTGAATTATGAGAAGAAAAGTATATGACCGACTGATGGAATGGAAGCAGGGACGACATGGGGAGAGTGCAGTCCTTGTGAACGGCGCACGCCGTGTAGGAAAGAGCTACATCGTGAAGGAGTTTGCCCAAAGGGAATACAGAAGCTACATTCTGCTCGACTTCAACAAGGTCGGGAAGAACGTAAAAGACCTTTTCGACAACTATCTCGATGACCTTGATACATTCTTCATGTATCTGAGCAGTTATGCCAACACGCCGCTCTATCCCAGGGAGTCCGTCGTCATCTTCGACGAGGTACAGTTGTTTCCACGTGCCCGCACTGCCATCAAATATCTGGTGAAGGACGGACGTTACGACTACATAGAGACAGGCTCGCTCGTCTCCATCAAGAAGAATGTGGAAAACATCATGATACCATCGGAGGAGGAAGAAATACAGATGCACCCCATGGACTTCGAGGAGTTCCTCTGGGCCATGGGCAACGAGACCCTCATGCCTCTCATCCGCCATAACTTCGGGAAGATGCACGAGATGGGGCAGACGATGCATCGCAAGGCCATGGACTATTTCCGCCAATATCTCATCACAGGCGGTATGCCGCAAGCCGTGGAGAAATACGTGGAGACAAGGGACTTCAACAAGGTGGATCAGGTGAAGCGGCAGATATTGCGCCTCTACCGTAACGACATACAGAAATACGCCTCGTCGTATGCGCCAAAGGTGACGAGAATCTTCGATACCGTCCCCTCGCAACTCCAGAAGCACGAGAAGAAGTTCATGCTGAAGGCACTGACAGAGGGAGCAAGGATGCGCGACTACGAGACGGCCTTCTTCTGGCTGTCTGACGCCATGATAGTAAACATGGCGTACAATACGACGGAGCCGAACATCGGGCTTGGTCTGAATATAGAAGACACCACCTTGAAGTGCTATATGGCCGACACGGGGCTTCTCCTCTCGCATGCCTTTAACGAGAAAGCAATCGTGGCAGAGAACCTCTACAACAAGCTCCTGACCGACAAACTGGAGTTCAACGGCGGTATGGTGGTGGAGAACATCGTGGCGCAAATGCTGAGGACAGCTGGGCACAGCCTCTATTTCTTCTCAAAATACAATAAGGGGAATGCTGGGGAGAGGATGGAACTGGACTTCCTAATTGCCAAGGACTCCATCACGACCCGTCACAACATTTCTCCGATAGAGGTGAAATCCACCAATAGGTACACCCTGTCCTCCCTTAAGAAGTGCATCGCAAAGTACGGCAACTACCTCGCCGCGCCCTATGTGCTGCACACCGCCGATGTAAAGACGGAGGACGGCATCGTCTATCTGCCGCTTTACATGACGGGGCTGCTGTGACAGGGGCACAGATACTTTTGAAGATATGGAGATGAAATCCTCAAGAAAGAGACGCTCTGGATTGTCCCCCAGCAGTTCAAGCTAACGACATTTGACACAGTTCAGTTGACTTACCCCATAACCACGCTGATAGGAAGGAATAATGAATGCACCACCTTGAGTTGCAAGATGGACATACTCGGATAATGTGTATGTGTTGTTCTTCATTGTTGTACTAATTTCCGCCATGGCGTAAAAGCTAAAGCCTCCGGCCAATAGCGGGTTGATTATTGGTCTTCCATTGCATCGTCACAGGTGGAGGTGTGGAAAAGGACGGCGTGTGGCATCATCTTGACGGATGCAAAGGGGCAAAGAGTTTCCTTTTTCCCGTCCAGACTCTCAGCAAGGTGTTCCGCGCAAAGTTCCTGTCCATGCTCACGTCCGCTCTCAAAGACAGCGGGGAGGTTATTCCCCAACATTACGGACTGCTATCACTGTCCAACCGTGACAAAGTGCGCAAGGTGTGCAGGTGCTACTCGGCGGCACTCCCGTCCTCATACAAAGACCCGGACAACCGGGAGTACTATCGAGACCTTGTGTCCTTTGTTGCCAAGTCCTTTATTTCTTCAACGGAAAGGCCGGAACCTTGAGCTACAATTTCCACTGACAGACCGAGAGCCAAAAGCCTTTTTGCCGTGGCTATCTTTTCTTGCTTTTCGCCTTCCGCTCTTCCTTCCGCTCTTCCTTCCGCTCTTCCTTCCGCTCTTCCTTTTACTCTTCCTTTATTATATCCTTCGTCATGGCCTTCTTGGTAACCTTCATCCCGACTGGTGTCGAAAAGGCTTTTCATGTGCCTTACGGCATCCATGTGCCGGTAGTAAGCCTGTTTGTCTTCCGTGGACAAGTTGTCCACTCGCAACCGCTCGCGGGCCTCGGGGAGACCTGCAGCAGTGGAATGGGCGCTGATGGCTCCTGTCTTCAGGAACTCTATCCATTCGTCAAGAGGGGTCGTCGCCACTTTGTCGAAATCATTCACACGCAGCACATAATACTCGGGGAACAAGTCGCCGGCACTCTTCCTTTTCTTCAGGTCACGATCCTTTATGCCAAAAAACTTCTCATTCTGTCGGGCAGACAGCTTCAAGGTGTCATGCGGCTCGTGCGCCCCGACAAACTCCGTCTTGCCGTGGTAAACATAGTCCTTGCCCTGACCCAACTCGAAATAAACGATGTTGATGGAATACACCTTGCGGACGGCCTCGTAGGGCTTCCCCAAACCAATATACTCTGATATAGCCTTGGACACTCCATAGAGCATACGGTGGAAATAAGTCTGCTCCCTACTGTTCTGCACTTCGATGATGCAAAGTTCCCCCTCCTCGCTCTCCGCCAAGATATCTACACGGTTGTACTTGTCATCCTCGTCTTCTTGGTTGCTCTCGCTTTCCAGAAAGCGGTGAATCTTGAATTTCTTGTCAAGCAGGGATGCCAAGAAGCCTTCCAGCACGACATAGTTTGCCTTGTTGCGAAGCAGACGTTTGATTGCCCAGTCGAACCGTATGTAGTTTTCTTCCATCGTTACCATACTCCATCATATTTAATTCTTGGCGCAAATATACGATTTTTACCTGACACAACCAAGTCTCTTGCCGAATATTTGTTAATACAGCCAAGCGCTTGGCGGTTTCGGGTATTTGACGTACATTTCAGTCGACTTGAAAAAGTGGTCACAGGACGCAGCAAACTTGTCCTTCAGTTCTCGCATCATCTCCACCAAAAAGTCCACATGCCGAATGGCACGTGGACCTCCAATATAGAATTAAAAAGATGTGTCCGACTATTTACGACCGTTCTCCAAAGCCCAGCAGAGGCGCTTTCCGTAAGTGTAATCCACAATGCCTTCAGAAGCGGCATTCACATTATCACTGTTGTAAAGGAACTCGTTTGACGGATAAGGGAAACGGAACGGCAGGTCATTGTGACTGGCTGAAGCTCCGTAACCCCATACGCAGTGCTCGCCAGGGTACTGTGGAGCGGTGATTCCGTCAGAATAGGTCACTTCATCGAACATCTGTGCCGGAGAGCCTGTACGGCGGTACAGTGACCATGCCTCCTGACACTGTTTGTAGAGTGCTACCCACTCTTCAAGGTAAATCTGCTCAAGTGTGCCTGCGTACGCACCATTGTCAGTAAGATAAGTGGCTGCATCGTCATCGCTCACTCCGTTGTCCTCCATTGAACACTTGACTGCTGTCTCGTATGCGGTCTGCGCTGAATAAGAA